>NZ_JAAALN010000059.1:6656-19038 GCF_009906795.1 Kineococcus siccus | reverse complement strand
GAGCTCGAGCGGGCTCACCCGCACGGCGGTCGCGGAGAGTTCCGCGAGCACCTGCACGGGGGTTCCGCGGTCCAGCGGTGCGGCCGCGGTGGCCGTGCGCTTGACCGTCGTCCCGGCGAGGACGAGGTGGACCTCGCCGTACCCGCCGGCGGGCACGCGCGTGGTGACGTGACCGCGGGCGCCGACGATGGTCGTGGAGGTCTCGGGCTCCTCGCGCCGCAGCACGCGCACGAGGGAACCCACTGCGACGAGGGTCACGAGCGCGACGGCGGATCCGAGGAGAGCGGCGCGCCCGCCGCTCCAGCCGAGGGTGTCGACGGCCAGGAACCCGGACAGGCCGAACAGGGCCACGGCGCCCGACAGCGACGTCAGGGAGAGGAACCCGCCGGCGATGTCCACGTCGAGCGCCTCGAACACGCCGTCGAGGACGAAGGACAGCAGGCAGAGCCCGCCGCCCACGACGGCCAGCACGACGAACGTCATCACGCGGTTCCCCCCTCGGCGGACCCTAACGCGGCCCCGGCGCGATCGGGGCGGCCGCCACCCCGTCGGCCCTGCGCCGTGACGGCCCCGCGCCCCCGCGCGACGCTGCGGCGCGGGTACCGTCGGCTGCACGGGCCGAGCAGGCGCAGCACCGCGGAGGGGGACGGACGTGGCAGGGCGATCCCCGTTCGCGACCCTCCCGCGACGCCGCTCGCCCGCGGCGCGCGCGGCCCGGGCGCGCGAGCGGGCCCTGCGTCCGAGCACGAGCGAGCGCCTGCACGACTGGCGCGAGGCCCGGACGGTGAACCGGGAACTGCTGCGCGCGCGCCGGGAGGCGTTCCTCGCGACCCTGTTCCCGTGGCCCGTGCCGATCGGGCTGGCGATCGTGCTGCTCTGCGTCGGCGTCCCGCTGACCGCGGAGCTGTACGCGGTGCCGCTGGCGCTGTCCTTCGTCCTGACGACGCTGCAGGTGGTGGCGATCCCGCTCGCGGTGCGCCGGCCGACGCTCGCCGTGGTCCTCGTGCTGAGCACGTCGGTCCTGCTGCCCGTCGTGTCGCAGCCGGGGGAGTGGCCCTGGCCCTGGTCGGTCACGAGCCTGCTGGCGTCGTGCGCCGTGATCGCCGTGCTGGGGTTGCGGGGTTTCGGCCGGCTCGGGTTGTTCACGTGGTGGTCGAGCATCCTGCTGTCCATCGGGGTCGCGGAGTTCATGAGCCCCGTGGTGGGCAGCAGCGGCGCCGCGAGCCACGGCGCGGACCTCGTGGTCTACAGCTCGAACTCCGCGCTCGTGCTCGTGCTGTCGGTGGCCGTCGGGGCGCGCATCACGACGCGCATGCAGCTCGCGCAGTACCGGCGGGCCAGCGAGCTCGAGGCCTCGCGGCGCGTCGTGGTCGAGGAGCGCAACCGCATCGCCCGGGAGCTGCACGACGTCGTCGCGCACAGCATGTCGGTGGTGCAGGTCCAGGCCACGACGGCGACGTACCGGATCCCCGGGCTGGACGCGACGGTGCGGGCCGAGTTCGACGACATCGCGGCGCAGGCCCGCACGGCGCTGCAGGAGATGCGGACGCTCCTGGGGGTGCTGCGCGAGGAGGCCGGCGCCGTGGACCTGGCCCCCCAGCCGGGGCTCGAGGGCGTCGAGGAGCTGGCCTCGGGCGCGCGTCGCGCCGGTTGCGTCGTCGACGTCGGGGTGGACGAGGCGCTGCGCCGCAGCAGCGTCCCGTCCTCGGTAGGCCTCGTCGTGCACCGCATCGTGCAGGAGGCCCTGGCCAACGTGGTCCGGCACGCCCCGGGCGCGCACGTCGACGTCCGCCTCGTGCTGACCGGGGACGAGCCCGACGACCAGCGGGTGGGGGTGTCCGTGCGCAACGGGGCGCCGCCCGGGCCCGTCGGCGACACCGTCGGGCGCCTGGACGGCGGCGGGCACGGGCTGGTGGGCATGCGCGAGCGCGCGGTCCTGCTCGGGGGTTCCGTGACCTCCGGGCCGACCGACGACGGGGGTTTCTCGGTGCAGGCGGAGGTTCCGCTGCAGCCGCACGAACGGGGGGTCGGGCAGTGACGATCAGGGCCGTCGTCGTCGACGACCAGGCGATGATCCGCGCGGGTTTCGGGGCGCTGCTGGCGGCGCAGCCGGACGTGGAGGTCGTCGGGGAGGCGGCCGACGGCGCGGAGGCGGTCGAGGTGGTGCGGGCCACGCGGCCCGACGTCGTCCTCATGGACGTCCGGATGCCCGTGCTCGACGGGCTGGAGGCGACCCGCCGCATCCTCGCGGACTTCCCCGACACGCCGGACGGCGCAGGGGACGGGGCGGGCGACGGGGCGGGCGACGGGGCCGGCGGCGCGGGTCGCCCGCGCATCCTCATCCTCACCACGTTCGACATCGACGACTACGTGTTCGAGGCGCTGCGCGCCGGGGCGAGCGGCTTCCTGCTCAAGGACGCCACGCCGCAGGCGCTCCTGGACGCGGTGCGCGCGGTGGCGGCGGGCGACTCGCTGCTGGCCCCGGGCATCACCCGGCGGCTCATCGAGCACTTCGTGTCGACGCGGACCCGGCCCGGCGCCGAACCGTCCCGCCTGGACGAGCTCACCCCCCGCGAGCGCGAGGTGTTCGTCCTCGTCGCGCGCGGGCTGTCCAACCAGGAGATCGCGGGCGACCTGTACATCGCGGAGCAGACCGCCAAGACGCACGTCAGCCGCATCCTCACCAAGCTCGGCCTGCGCGACCGCGTGCAGGCCGTCGTCCTCGGCTACGAGACGGGCCTCGTCACGCCGGGGCAGGACGCGGGGTAGTGCAGGGGGCCGGCGCTCCTGGTCGAGGTGCGTCCCCGGTCACGGTGCGTCCCCGGGCGGTCGGAGGCCAAAGAACCGGTCGGGGCGCTCGTCGCCGCCGGCCGCGAGCCAGCGCCGGGCCGCGTCGGCGTCGCGACGGCGCAGCTCCGCGACGACCTCGCGCTCCGCCGCGGTCAGCTCGGCCGCCCGCGGTCCCGTGGCCGCCGCCGCCGCCCGGCGCGCGGACTCCCACTCGGCGCACAGCAGGTCGAGGGGGAGGACGCCCAGCAGCCGCGGCAGCTCCGCGAGGGGGTCCTCGCCCGGGTCGTCGCCGGCGGGGGGACGGCCGGTCGCGGCGAGCAGGGACTGCAGGTCGGCCCCGTGCAGGACCGCCTGCAGGAGCAGTCCGCCGCCGAGCGCCGGGACGAGCACCGCGAGCACCTGGCCGGGGCGGCCGAGGACGTCGGTGCCGACGAGGAACGGGGGCAGCAGCGCGACGGTGGCGGCGCAGCCCAGCAACCACCGGCGCCCGGCGGCGACGGCCGTGAGCCCCGGTGGCGCCGCGGCGGGCAGCAGCAGCAGGAGGAGTGCGAGGAGGACCGCCACCAGCAGGACCGACCCGGGACGCTGGACGGCACCGACCACGGCGGTGGTGGCGCACACGACGGCCAGGGCCCGGAGAGCGGTCCGCCGCAGCGCCGCCGCGGAGCGCCGTCCGGGCGCCGGCGCGGCCTCGTGGGTCGATCCCCCACCCGGACGGTCGTCGGTGCCCTGCACGGCGAGCTCCTCTCTGCGTCAGAGCAGGAGACGACACCGGTCACCGCCGCGTCAAGAGGGACGTCGAGGGCCGCCGGGAGAGGGTGCGCCGGAGGGGGTTCCGCTCCGGCGCCGCCCTGCTCGCGCCTCCCGCGACGTCCCGGTCCTCACTCGCCCCGGAGGCGACCCGCGACGGACACGACGCGGGTGGCGAGGTGGTCGAGGGCGTCGAGCTCGGCCTGCCCCAGCGGGATGTCGTTGTCCGCCCCGGTGACGTGGCTGACGCCGTAGGGGTTGCCGTCGACGAACTTCAGCGCCGCGGTGTAGCCGGGCGGCACGATGATGCCGCCGAAGTGGTAGATGGTGTTGTAGAGCGCGGTCAGCGTGGTCTCCTGGCCGCCGTGCGCGGTCTGGGAGGACGTGAAGCCCGCGTACACCTTGTCGGCGAGCAGGCCCTGCGCCCACTGCGCGCCGAGGGAGTCGATGAAGACCTTGAGCTGGCCGGCGACGTTGCCGTAGCGCGTGGGGGAGCCGAACAGGACGGCGTCGGCCCAGACGACGTCGTCCGCGGTGGCGTCGGGGGCCCCCTTCGCGGCCTCGGCCTCGGCGGTCTGCTCGTCGGTCGCGGCCTTCTCGCCGCCCGTGGGCTGCCGCTGGACCTGCCGCAGGCGCACCTCGGCGCCGGCCTGCTCACCGGCCGCGGCGAGGCGCTCGGCCATGCCGCGGACGGTACCGGTGGCGGAGTAGTAGACGATGGCCAGCTTGACGGTCACGGGACCTCCAGAGGATGAGTGCTCAACCACCTCGAGTCTGCCCGACCCGCACCGCGCTGTCACCCCGTGCCGCGGCGCCCGCGCGGTCCTCGGGTCGCCCCGCCCAGCCCGCACCACCGCTCGTCGTCGCACCGTCCCGCAGCTGGCGGCGCACCTCGTCGAGCACGCGCATCACCCGCACGCTCCAGGCCGGCGGGCAGAGGGGGTGCTCGCGCAGGCCCTGGGAGACGGCCGCGTGCACGGCGCGCAGCATGGGGACGTAGCCGCGCCCCTCCAGCGGGAGGTCGAAGCGCTCGGGCTCGGTACCCGTGCGGTGCAGGGTGAGTCCGCCCGTGCACCAGAACGGTTCGTCGAGCTCGAGGTGGCCCCCGGCCCCGCTGACCGTCGCCCGCCGGGGCAGGGCGGCCCGGATCGAGGTCCAGCACAGCGCCTGCCGTCCGCCGGGGAAGCCGAGGACCACGGCCGCCTCGGTCTCCACGCCGGCGTCGCGCCCGTCGTAGCCCCGGCGCGAACCGGTCGCCGCGACCGTGTCGGGTGCGCCCAGCACGAGGTCCGCGAGGGTCACGGGGTAGACGCCCTGGTCCAGCACCGTGCCGCCGCCCTCCGGCGCCCACAGGCGGTGCGCGGGCTCCTGCGGGACCGGGCGACCGAAACCGGCCGACACGGCGCGCGGCTCACCGACCGCCCCCTCGGCCAGCAGTCCCTGCAGGCGGCGCACGGCGGGGTTGAACCGCATCCACATGGCCTCCATGAGGAACCGGTCGCGAGCGGCCGCGAGGGCCGTGAGCTCCTCGGCCTCGGCCGCGTCGAGGGTGAACGCCTTCTCGACCAGGACGTGGTGCCCGCTCTCGAGGGCGGCGCGCGCCGTGGGTGCGTGGTCCTGGTGCGGTGTCGCCACGTAGACCAGGTCGACGTCCAGGCTGCCGAGCGAGGGCGTCGCCACGGCCACGCGGACGCCGTGCCGGTCGGCGAACTCCCGCGCCCGCCGGGCGTCCCGGCTGACCACGGCGGTGAGCTCCGTCCCCTCGCAGCGGGCGAGGTCGTCCGCCATGGCCGCCGCCATGGCGCCCGTCCCCACGACGGCCACGGTGGTGCGGGGCGGCGGTGCGGACATGCGACCTCCCGGGGTCGGGGACCCTTGATGTTCTCCTTCCCCCACTATATGTTCTGAATCTCACATCGAGGGGGTGTCCCGCTCCCGACCCAGCGGCCGGAGGAGTCCCTCGTGCGGATCGCGGCCTTCCCGAAGGCGTACCTCCACCCGATGCTCGTGGCCCGGACGATGTCGGTGCACGACTGGATCGAGGCCGCGCGGGTCCTGCCCGTCGAGGGGCTCGAGCTGCACACCGGCTTCTTCTGGGAGGACACGAGGGCGGAGCTCGACCGCGTGGGGGAGGCCCTGGCGCGCGCGTCGTTCGAGATGCCGATGCTCTGCGCCTCACCGGACTTCACGCACCCCGACGCGGGTGAGCGGGCCCGGGAGTTCGACCGGCAGGTGCGGGCCGTGGAGATCGCCGCGCACCTGGGTGGCGACGCCCCGACCTGCCGGGTCCTCAGCGGTCAGGCCCACCCCGCCGTCTCCCGCGAGCAGGGGCTGGACTGGGCGGCCGACGCCATCGTCCGGTTGCTGCCCGTCGCCGCGCAGCTGGGCGTCACCCTGTGCCTCGAGAACCACTACAAGGCCTCGACGTGGGCCTACCCCGAGTTCGCCCAGCGGCGCGAGGTGTTCCTGGCCCTGCTCGACCGCGTGGGCGAGCACGAGTGGTTCGGCGTGCAGTACGACCCGTCGAACGCGCTCGTCGCGGGGGACGACCCGGTCGACCTGCTCCGCGCCGTGGTGGAGCGCGTGCGCACCGTCCAGGCCTCCGACCGCCACCTCGCGAGCGGTGCCCCCCTGGAGTCGTTGCGGCGCAGCGACGGCACGATCGGGTACTCCCCGGACCTCGTGCACGGGGTCGTCGGCGCCGGGCTCAACGACTACGAGGGGATCTTCGAGGTGCTCGCGGGCGCGGGCTACGACGGCTGGATCAGCATCGAGGACGGCGTCGACGGCATGGCCGAGATGGCCGCGTCGGCGCGCTTCCTCGCGGGCGCGCGGGACCGCTGGTTCGGGGGTTCCCGCGAGGTGCGCGTCGAGGCCCGGGAACGGCGCCGGGCCGGCGCCGGCGGTGCAGGGTGAAGGCTCCTCGTGGAGCGTGCGGGGAGCAGGACGGCAGGCGGACGGCGGACGACGAGGGAGCGACTGCGGTGGACGACGTGACGACGACGGTGGAGGTCGACCTCGGCGCCGGGTGGCTGTTCGGCGGACAGGTGCGTGCTCCGGGGCCCGAGGACGCGCTCGACCGGGGGGTCGTGACGGCCCTGGCCGACCCGGCGCTGGACGACTCCGCGTGGGAGCCGGTCGTGCTGCCGCACATCGTGACCCCGCTCTCCTGGCGGTCCTGGGACCCGTCGACCTGGGAGCGCGTGTGGGTGTACCGCCACCACCTCCCCGCCGTCCCGCGGGCCGCGGGGTCGCGGCTCTTCGTGGACGTGGCGGCCGCGATGACCAACGCGGTCGTCGCGGTCGGCGGTGAGGTCGTCGGCGAGAACCTCGGTGGGTACCTGCCCTTCTCCGTCGAGCTCACGGGCCGGACGGCGGTCGAGGGTGGTGACGTCCTGACCGTCGTGGTCGACTCCCGGTCGGCGCTCAACGTCCCGCCCAACCTGCCGGCCCCGGCCCCGAGCAGCGCCATCGACTACCTCCAGCCGGGCGGGCTGCACCGCAGCGTCTCCCTGCGCGTCGTCCCCGCGTGCTTCGTGCGGGCGACGGCCCTGACGCACCACGACGTCCTGGACCCCGCGGCGCGGCGCACCACGGCCGTCGTCACCCTCGACTGCGCCGAGCCGCTGCCGGACGCGAGCCTCGAGGTCCGGGTGCGCGACGCCGCCGGGCGGGTGCTGGCGAGCACGGTGTCGCCGTCGCGGACCCTGCCGGTCGGCGGCAGCGACGTCGCGGTCGAGGTGACGGGGCTGCAGGACGCCGCGCTGTGGGACACCGACGACCCCGTCCTGCACCACGTCGAGGTCGACCTGCGGGCCGGTGGGCGGCTGGTGCACACCACGTCGGTGCGGACGGGGTACCGCGAGGCGCGGTTCACCGAGGACGGGTTCCTGCTCAACGGCCGGCGTCGCTACCTCCTCGGCGTCAACCGCCACGGCTACTTCCCCTTCGCGGGGTTCTCGATGCCCGACCGGGTCCACCGCCGCGACGCGGCCATCATCAAGGACGAGCTCAACTGCGTCATGGTGCGGTGCTCGCACTACCCGCAGACGGCGTCCTTCCTCGACGCCTGCGACGAGCTCGGCCTGCTCGTGTGGGAGGAGTCCCCCGGCTGGCAGTACGTGGGGGACTCGACGTGGCAGGACCGCGCGGTCGACGACATCGAGCGCATGATCGCCCGCGACCGGCACCGCCCCTCGATCGTCGTGTGGGGAGCCCGGCTGAACGAGACGCCGGACCGGCCGGCCTTCTACGCCCGCACCGAGGCCCTCGTGAAGGAGCTGGACCCCGGCCGGACCACGAGCGGGACCATGTTCGGCGACTACGCCCGGACGGCCACGTTCCAGCACGACCTGTTCGGCTACGACGACTACTCCACGGCCGTCGACGCGGCGGGTGAGCGCCACCCCACGCTGCTCGAACCCGTCGCGGGCCGTCCCTACCTCGTCAGCGAGGCCGTCTCGACGCGCAGCAGCCCGACGACGTTCTACCTGCGCACGGACGGCGCCCGCGTGCAGCAGCACCAGGCCCTGGACTACGCGCTGGCCCACGACGCGGCCATGGGGGACCGGCGGTTCTGCGGTCTCCTGGCGTGGGTCGGGTTCGACTACCAGGCCAACATGGGCAACCACCACCGCGGCGTCAAGACGTCGGGCCTCGGCGACGTCTTCCGGGTCCTCAAGCCGGGCGCCGCGATCTACCGCGCCCAGGTCGACCCTCGGCGGCGCGTGGTCCTCGAGCCCGCGTTCACGTGGGACCCGCCCGAGTTCGGGCAGCCGGGGTCCTTCGCCGGCCGGCCCGAGCACCGGACGTGGGGCCCGGGGGAGCGGGCGGTGCTGTGCTCGAACTGCGAACGCCTGGACGTCTACCTCGGGGACCGGTTCGTCGGGTCCGTGACGCCCGACACCGACCGGTTCCCGCACCTGCCGCACCCGCCGTCGTTCGTCGACCTGCGCCTGCAGCCCGCGGACACGCCGAACCTCCGCGTCGAGGGGTTCGTCGGCGGGGAGCGCGTGGCGGTGCTGCGCTGCAGCGGGGACCGCGCCGGCGACACCCTCAGCCTCGTCGCGGACGACCGCGAGCTGGTCGCGGACGGCGCCGACGCCACCCGCGTGGTCGTCGCCGTGGTGGACCGGTTCGGTCGCGCGCGCGGCAGCAGCCAGGCGCTCGTCCACGTCGAGGTCGACGGCCCGGCGGTGCTCGTCGGGGACGCGGTCCTCGACCTGCACGAGACCGGCGCCGTCGCCGCGGTGTGGGTCCGCACCCGGGCGGGGGAGGCGGGCACCGTCGTCGTGCGCGCGTCCGCCGCGGGCCTCGGCAGCGAGGCCGTCACCCTCCTCACCACGACCCGCTCGTGAAACCCCACTCGTGAACCGCCCGTGGCCACGCGAAGGACGGCAGCATGAACATCGACCTCTCCGGGCGGGTGGCGCTCGTGACGGGAGCCGGACGCGGCATCGGGCGCGACCTGGTGCGCCGCCTCGCCCGCGAGGGGGTGACGACGGTGGCCCTCGACGTCGGCGGGGACGACCTGCAGGCCCTGGGCGCGGAGCTCACCGCCGCCGCCGGGAGCCCGGAGTCGCTGCAGCGCGTGTGCGACGTCACCGACCTCGAGGCGCTCACCGGGACCGTGCAGGAGGTGCTCGACCGCTTCGGGCGCGTCGACGTCCTGGTCAACAACGCGGGCGTCACCGCGACGGGCCCGGTCGACACGCTGCCCGAGGAGGCCTGGCGGCGGTGCCACGACGTGAACCTCACCGGGACCTTCCTGGCCTGCAAGGCCGTCATCCCCGCCATGAAGGCCCAGCGCTCGGGCCGCATCGTCAACGCCTCCTCGTTCGCGGCCATCGTCCCGAGCGTGGCGCACGCGGCCTACGCCTCGACCAAGGCGGCCGTGGCGCACTTCAGCCGCGCGCTCGCCGGGGAGCTCG
This sequence comes from Kineococcus siccus, assembly GCF_009906795.1. Classification (GTDB taxonomy): domain Bacteria; phylum Actinomycetota; class Actinomycetes; order Actinomycetales; family Kineococcaceae; genus Kineococcus; species Kineococcus siccus. The sequence goes on along the minus strand of NZ_JAAALN010000059.1, from coordinate 9,568 downwards.
GGCCGTGGGGGATCACCGTGAACGCCTACGCCCCCGGCATGGTCCCGACCTCGCTCAACGGGTTCGCGGAACGGCCCCGCGCCGAGCAGGACCTCCTCCTGGACACGCTCACGGTGCGCCGCTGGGGGACGACCGAGGACATCGGCAACGTCGTCTGCTTCCTGGCCTCCGACCAGGCCGCCTACATCACCGGGACGCTCATCGACGTCAGCGGCGGGAAGTTCGCGACGCAGGTGCCCCGCGTGGCGTACGACTACGCGCGCAGCGACGACCCGGCGGACATCATCTGACCGCTGCGCCGCAGCGGCGCGAGGGGGCAGCGGCGTGCGTGGTCAGAGGCTGAGCAGGTCAGCCGGGCCCGGCCGCGGCGGCCTCCTCGCGCAGCTCCGCCGCGCTGCGGACCGCGACGCGCTCGACGGCCACGCCGAACTGCCGCAGCACCGCCTCGTCCGCGGCGCTCAGCCCGTCGTCGATCACCAGGCAGTCGATCCCGTCCCAGCCGCAGATGCGCACCATGGCCGAGGTGGTGAACTTGGAGGAGTCCGCGATGAGGACGACGCGGTCCGCCACCTCGATCAGGGCTCGCTTCGTGATGGCGTCGAAGCTGTTGCCGCAGAACGCCCCCCGACCGTTGAGACCGCTGGCCGCGAGGAACAGCGTGTCGACGTGCAGGTTCGCGATGGCCTGCAGCGTCGCCGGCCCGGCGAAGGACAGGGACTCGGTGTGGAAGTCCCCGCCGAGGCAGTTCAGGCTCACGGCGGGGTTCTTCGCCATGCTGTTCACCGCGGGCAGCGACGGCGTCACCACCTGCACCTGGCGGTCGGTGGGCAGCAGGGCCGCCAGCTGGGCCGCGGTGGTCCCCGCGTCGATGCCCAGCACGTCGCCGCCGCGGACCTTCTCCACGGCGTGCCGGGCGATGGCCCGCTTCGCCTCGGCCATCGTCAGGTCACGGTCGCTGTAGCGGATGCCGGCCACGTCGGCGGGGGAGACCGAGCCGACGCCGCCGTGGAAGGCGCGCAGGCGGGACTCGCCCGCGAGCCGCGCCACGTCGCGCCGGACGGTCATCTCGGAGACGCCCAGGAGCACCGAGAGCTCGGTGATCGTGCAGTAGCCCTCCTCGAGGACGACCTGCGCGAGGCGCTCGCGGCGCTCGGCCGCCGACGCGGAGGGCATCCGGGCCGCCGCCGGCGTCACGACGCCGCCCCGCGGACCGCGCCCGCGGCGTCGCGCGCGCGGTCGACGATGCCCCGCAGGGCGTGCAGCCGCGGCAGGGACCGCTCCCGCAGCGCCTGGGACGGGTCCGGCTCCCGCACGACGTCGGCCCAGACGGCGCGGCCGGCCAGGAAGCCGTGCGCCCCACCGGCACAGGCGGCGCCGAGCGCCGCCGCGAAGTCCTCCTGGCGGGTGCCGTTGGAGAGCACCACCCACGGCCCGTCCACGACGTCGGACACGCGCCGCGACTGCGCGCGCACGCCCGAGACGTCGCCGGGCACGTAGCCGGGGACCTCGGCCTTGTAGACCGCCGCCCCGGGGGACAGGTCCGCGGCCGCCTCGACGATGGCGTCGTGCCGGTCCGCGGCGGACGCCCAGCCGGCGCCCTCGGCCGGGCGGACGATGCCCTCCACGAGGCTCGCGACCCCCGCGGCGCGGGCCAGGTCGAGGAAGGCGGCGACGAGGGGGCGGTGGGCGTCGGTGCCCCGGCGCCAGATGACGAGGAGCTTGACGGCGGCGGCCCCGGTGGCCCGGACGAGGTCGACGTCGACGGCCTGCTGCAGGGAACTGCCCACGACGCCCTCGCCCGGGACGCTGTGCAGGTCGTCGGCCGCGAGGACCAGACCGCACGCCGGGGCCACGTGCCGGGGCCACTGCGGCCCGGGCACGCCGAGGGGGTGGTCCAGCAGGACGCCGGAGGCGGCCGGGGTGAGCACGGCCGCGGCCTCCGCCTTGAAGGCGGCCAGGACCGCGTCGCCGACGGGACGCCCCCGGTCGTCGGGGGCGAACATCTCGCGCAGCGACTCCCGCTGGTCGAGGGCGACCATGGCGAAACCGCCCGAGGCCGTCCGCAGCGCGTCGAGCCGGGCCTGCGGGTCTGCGGTCCTCGGGGTCATGAGCACTCCAGTCGTCTCGCAACCGCGGCAGGAGCGCTCGGGCGCTCCCGGTCCAGGTAGGCGTCGAGCTCCGCCGCGGACGGGATCGCGGAGCGACCGTCCACCCCGCGGCAGGACAGCGCCGCCGCGGCGCTCGCGCGCCGCACCGCCGCGGGGAGCGCGGCCCCGGCGACGAGTCCCGCCAGCAGGGCGCCGTGGAAGACGTCGCCGGCGCCCAGCGTCGAGGTGACGTCCACGCGGTGGGCCGCCACGTGCTCGTCCACGTCGGCCGAGCGCACGTGCGCCCCGCGGTCGCCGTCGGTCGCCACGACCCACCGGGCCCCGTCGGCGACCGCGCGCGAGAGGGCCACGGGGACGGACGGGGTGCCGTAGCGCAGGCAGAGCTGGAGGACGGACGGCGCGTAGACGTCGACGCCGGCCAGGTCGGCGAAGTCCCCGGGGTCGAGCGGGTTCCCGCCGTCCACGCTGAGCCGCGGCCCGTCGTGCCGCCCGGCGAGGGCGCGTCGCACCGGCCGCGCGCCCGTCTGGTCGACGTGCAGCCAGGTCGCGGCCGTCAGGGGCACGTCGGCCGGGTCCGGGGCGGGTGCGGGCTGCGCCGCGATGGCGCGCCGCCCCGTGCCGGCCGTGACGAGCACGCAGCTGCGGGCCGTGGGACCGGGGCCCACGGTCAGCCAGTCCAGCACCACGCCCTCCCGCTCGAGGTCCTCGCGGACCCGGCGCCCGGGGTCGTCGTCGCCCACGACCGCGCACAGGCCGACCCGGGCGCCGAGGCGGGCGAGCGCGACGGCGGCGGTCGCGGCGGGG
>NZ_JAAALN010000059.1:0-6646 GCF_009906795.1 Kineococcus siccus | reverse complement strand
GCGTCGACGTCTACGCGCCGTCCGTCCTCCAGCTCTGCCTGCGCTACGGCACCCCGTCCGTCCTCGCCCGGGAGGTGCGGCACGACGGCGATCGTGTCGAGCGTCGCGGACCCGACGCACACGACGTCCAGCGAGGTCACCGGTCCGTCCCGCGTCCGCCCGGGCTTCCTCTGCTCACCCGGCGATCGTAGCGGCGCTGAGCGGATTCCAACAGAGCTGTTCCAAAACTCACATTCGGCTGTTAACCTCCGCCCGTACGTTGCTCCTTCAGCGAGGAAGGACTGCCATGCTCCCCACCACCGCAGCCGAGGACGGCTCCCGACCGTGGTGACCGTCGCGCCCGTCCGCCGGACGCCGCGGCGCGTCCAGGGCTCCAGCACCCGGCGGTGGGTCGGCTGGGGGTTCCTGGCCCCGTTCGCGGTCGTCTTCGTGTTCACGCTCATCGCGCCGATCGCCTACGCCGTGAACCTCAGCCTGTTCCAGGAGCGGCTGATCGGCGGCACCGTCTTCGCCGGCCTGGACAACTACCGGTTCGCGCTGCGGGACCCGCAGTTCCGCGAGGCCCTGTGGCGGGTCGTCCTCTTCTTCCTCGTCCAGGTCCCCGTCATGCTCGCGGTCTCCGCCTTCGCCGCCCTCGCCCTCGACAGCGCGCGGCTGCGCTGGTCGGCCCTCTACCGCATCTCGCTGTTCCTGCCGTTCGCGGTCCCCGGCGTCATCGCGGCCCTCATGTGGGGCTTCGTCTACGGCACCGACTTCGGGCTGGTGGGGAACCTCAACTCGACGTTCGGGCTCTCGCTGCCGGACCTGCTGTCCAGCCGCTGGGTCCTGGCCGCCATGGCCAACATCTCCACCTGGGCGTTCCTCGGCTACAACATGCTCGTCATGTACTCGGCCCTGCGGACGGTGCCGCGCGAGCTCTACGAGTCCGCGGCCATCGACGGGGCCGGCACGTTCCGGGTCGTCCGCTCCATCAAGCTGCCGGCGATGCGGCCCGCGTTCGTCATCACGCTGGTGTTCTCGGTCATCGGCAGCTTCCAGCTCTTCAACGGCCCGAACATCCTGCGGACGCTGTCGCCCAACACCATCGGGACCAACTTCACCCCGAACATGTACGCGTTCAACCTCTCCTTCGCCGGCCAGCAGTACAACTACGCGGCCGCGATCGCGATCATCATGGGGGTCCTGACCGCCGTGGTGGCCTACGTCGTGCAGGTGGCCGGCATCCGCAACGGAGGTGCCCGGTGACCGCCCCGACGTCCGAGCCGGCGGTGACCGCGGGGGAGCGCCCGCGCACGCCGGTCGCGCACCGGCTGCGCCCGCGCCGCAACTCCTTCCTCCAGCCGCGCCGGTCGCCGCTGCTCAGCGTGCTCATGACGCTGGTCCTGATCTACTGCCTCGTCCCGCTGGCCTGGCTCCTCATCGCGGCCACGAAGACGCAGCCCGAGATCCTCTCCAGCTTCGGGTTGTGGTTCTCGGGTGACTTCGTGCTCGGGGACAACGTCGTGCAGACCCTCACCTACGACGGCGGCGTCTTCGTGCGGTGGCTGGTCAACACCCTGGTCTACGTCGTGGTCGGGGCCGGCGGCGCGACGCTCCTGGCGACCCTCGCGGGGTACGGGCTGGCGCACTTCGACTTCCCCGGCAAGCGCGTCGTGTTCGCGGTCGTGCTGGGCGCGATCGCGATCCCCGGGACGGCGCTGGCCGTGCCCACCTTCCTCATGTTCAGCGCGATCGGGCTCACCAACGGGCCGTGGGCGGTGATCCTGCCGTCCCTGGTCAGCCCCTTCGGCCTGTACCTCATCTGGACCTACGCCACGTCCGCGGTCCCGTCCGAGCTCATCGAGGCCGCGCGGGTCGACGGGGCCGGCGAGGTCCGCATCTTCGTGACGATCGTGCTGCGGCTGCTCGCCCCCGGCTTCGTGACGGTCCTGCTGTTCAACGTCGTCGAGACCTGGAACAACTACTTCCTGCCGCTGATCATGCTCAGCGACCCGCGGTGGTTCCCCCTGACGGTCGGGCTCAACCAGTGGAGCACGCAGGCGAACCAGCCGGGCGGGCAGCCCATCTACCACCTGATCGTGACCGGCTCGGTCCTCACGGTCGTGCCGATCGTCCTCATCTTCCTCGTCATGCAGCGGTACTGGCAGTCCGGCCTCACCGCGGGCAGCGTCAAGGCGTAGGCCTGCCGGCCCGTCGCCTCCTCGAACCCTCCTCCCGCACCCAGGAAGGCACCTCATGTTGCGCACCAGGACCACGGGCGCTCGTCGCGTCCCGACCGTCATCGCGGCCGCCGCGGCGGCCGCGCTGCTCACCCTGACCGGCTGCAGCGGTCCCCAGCCCGGCGGCGGCGCCGCGGAGGCGACGGGGCAGGAGCAGTTCACCCAGGCGGACATCGACGCCGCGCTGCAGGAACCCACGGAGCTGACCTTCTGGGCGTGGGGCGCGCAGTACCCCTCCGTGGTCGAGGCGTTCAACGCCGCCCACCCGGACGTGAAGGTCACGCTGGCGAGCCAGGGCAGCGGCAGCGACCACTACACCAAGCTGCAGAACGTGCTCAAGGCCGGGTCGGGGGTGCCGGACGTCGTGCAGCTCGAGTACTCGGTGATGCCGCAGTTCGCGCTCGGCGAGTCGCTGGTGGACCTGGGGCAGTACGGCGTGGACAGCATGCAGGCGGACTTCTCCGAGTCCTGCTGGCAGGGCTCCAAGGTCGACGACGCGCTGTACGGCCTGCCGCAGGACGCCGGCCCCCTCGCGATGTTCTACCGGCAGGACGTCTTCGACCAGTTCGGGCTCACGGTGCCGACGACGTGGGACGAGTACGTGCAGACGGCTCAGCAGCTCAAGGCCGCCGACCCGTCGCGGTTCATCGCCGCGGACGCGGGTGACCCGGGGGCCGCGAGCGCCCTCATCTGGCAGGCGGGCGGCCGGCCGTTCCAGGTCGAGGGGGAGCGGGTGTCCGTCGACCTCGCCGACCCGGGCAGCACCACGTGGGCCGACAACTGGCAGCGCCTCATCGACGGCGACCTCGTCGACACGGCGACGCCGGGGTTCACGCCCGAGTGGAACGCGGGCCTGGCCAGCGGCAAGTACGCCACCCTCGTGACGGGCGCCTGGGCCGCGGGCACCCTGCAGCGCCGGATCCCCGACGCCGCGGGCGCCTGGCGGGTCGCGCCCCTGCCGCAGTACGGCAGCGGGACCGCGGTCAGCGGGCAGACGGGGGGTTCGGTGTCCTCGGTCATGGCCACGAGCGAGAAGAAGCTCGCGGCGATCGGGTTCGTGCAGTGGATGGCCGCGAACGCCGAGTCGGCCCAGATCTGGGTGGACGAGGGAGGGTTCCCCTGCACGTCCGCGACGCTCGCCTCGCCCGAGTGGCTGGACCGCGAGGTGCCGTACTTCGGCGGGCAGCAGATCAACCGGATCTTCGCGGAGTCGGCGGAGCAGGTCGGTGAGGGCTGGGCCTTCCTGCCCTTCCAGGCCTACGCGAACAGCGTCTTCCCCGACACGGTCGGCCAGGCGTACGTGAAGCAGACCGACCTGCAGGGCGGTCTGCGCGACTGGCAGGAGACCATCACCACCTACGGCGAGAGCCAGGGGTTCACGGTCGAGTGACGGCCGTCCGCGGCGGGGGAGGTGCGGGGTGAGGGCGTTCCTCGTCACGAGCCGGGGGGTCGGAGCCGTCGAGCACGTCGAGCCGCCGCGGGCCGGCGCGGGCCAGGTCGTCGTCGAGGTCGCCCGCGCCGGCGTCTGCGGCACGGACCTGTCGCTGTTCGACGGCGACGCCGCCCGCCTGGCCGACGCCCGGTCGGCGCACCCGCTGCGGCTGGGGCACGAGTGGTGCGGGACCGTGCGGGAGGTCGGCGACGGGGTCGCGGACGCCTGGGTCGGGCGGCGCGTCACGGGCGACACGATGCTGGGCTGCGGCACGTGCGAGCGGTGCCGGCGCGGTCGCCACCACGTGTGCGCGCAGCGGTGGGAGATCGGCGTGCGCGGCGGCTGGCCCGGCGCGCTGGCCGAGCGGCTCGCGGTGCCGGTGACCGCCCTGGTGCCCCTGCCGGACGCCGTGGGTGACGTGGCGGGAGCCATGGTCGAGCCGGGCGGCAACGCCGTCCGCGCGGTCGACGCGGCCGCCGCCGGCGAGGGGTCCCGGCTGCTCGTCGTGGGCCCGGGCACCATCGGCCTGCTGTGCGCGCTCTTCGCGCGGGCGCGCGGCGCCGAGACCCACGTCCTGGGCCGCGACGCGCCGTCGCTGGACCTGGCGCGGCGGCTGGGGTTCGCGGGCACCTGGACCGCGGACGACCTGCCGCGGGTGGCCTGGGACGCCGTGGTCGACGCGACGGACGACGCCGCCGTTCCCTCGTCCGCGGTGGACCTCGTGGAACCCGGCGGCCGGGTCGTCCTCATCGGCGTCTCCCGCACGCCCAGCTCCGTCGACACGCGGCGGCTCGTGCGCGGCGACGTCACGGCCGTGGGGGTCCTCGGCGCCTCCGCCGGCCTGCGCAGCGCCGTCGACGCCTACGCGGCGGGGGTGGTCGACCCGGCCCCGCTGGTGGCCGAGACGATCCCCCTCGAGCTCCTGCCGGACGAGCTCTCGGGGCGGCGGCCCCGGCCGGCCGGGTCGCCGCCCAAGGTCCACGTCGACCCGTGGGCGACGCCCGGCTGAGCGCGCCGCGCGTCCCGTCAGCGGGCCAGCAGCGGTTCCACCACGCTGCGCAGGACGGCGGGGCCGTCCAGCGTCAGCACCGACTCGGGGTGGAACTGGATGCCCGCGAACCCGGGGCCGCGCACGGCGACGACCTCGCCCGCAGGGCCCTCGCTGACCTCGACGCCGCGCTCGCGCAGGGCGGCCACGCCGGCCGGGTCGACCCGAGCGGTGAACGAGTTGTAGAAGCCCACGGTCGCCGGCCGGCCGAAGACGTCCACCTCGAGCTGCGTCCCCTGGTGGGGTTCGTCCTTGCGGCGCAGCGGCAGGCCCAGGGTCCCCGACAGCAGCTGGTGGCCGAGGCACACGCCCAGCAGCGGGTTGCCGCCGGCGCGCGCGGCCGCCGCGAGGTCCCGGGCGAGGCCCTGCAACCGGGCCAGCCGCGGGTCGGAGGCGTCCTCGGGGTCGCCCGGACCGGGCCCCAGCACGACGAGCCCGCGGTGGGCCGCGAGGTCGGCGTCCAGCGCGGGGTCGTCGTAGCGCACCACGCGGGCCCGCAGACCGGCGGACGCGAGCAGGTGCACCAGCATCGAGGTGAACGTGTCCTCGGCGTCCACGACGAGCGCCTCGCCGAGCGGGCTGCCGGCCGCGTGCGCCTGCGGTTCGAGCCAGAACCGCGCGAGGCGGTCGCGCCGGGAGGCGAGCAGGCCCGCGACGCGCGGGTCCGCCGACAGGGGCACGCGGCGCGCGGGCGCCCCGGCCGCGTCCGTCGCGGGGCGCTGCAGCGGCGGCAGGGCACCGAGCGCGCGCAGCACGCCGGCGGACTTCGCGTGCGTCTCCGCGACCTCCCCCTCGGGCGTGGAACCGCGCACGAGCGTCGCGCCCACCGAGACGCGGACGCGGCCGTGGCCGTCGGCGTCGGGCCGCACGTCCGCGGTGCGGATGAGGATCGGGGAGTCCAGCGTCTGCGCGCCGTCGGCGTCGCGGCCCAGCAGCGCCAGGGCCCCCGCGTAGTACCCGCGCCCGGAGGGTTCGAAGCGGCGGATGACCCGGCACGCGCTCTGCAGGGGGCTGCCCGTCACGGTGGCCGCGAACATGGTCTGCCGCAGCACCTCCCGCGAGTCCAGCGTGCTCTGCCCGCGGATCTCGAACTCGGTGTGGGCCAGGTTCGCCATCTCCCGCAGGTACGGCCCGTGGACCGTGCCGCCCAGGTCGCCGACGGAGCACATCATCTTCAGCTCCTCGTCGACCACCATGAACAGCTCCTCGACCTCCTTGGGGTCGGTGAGGAACTCGACGATGCCGTCGGCGTCCGGGCCGGTCGCGGGGTAGCGGTAGGTCCCGCTGATGGGGTTCATGACGACCTCGCCGCGGGCCATCCGCACGTGGACCTCGGGGCTCGCGCCGACCAGCGTGCGCCCGGGGCTGCCGTCGGGCTGCCGGCCGGTGTGCACGACGAAGGTCCAGTACGCCCCCTGCTCCGCGACGAGCAGGCGGCGGAACAGGCTCAGGGCGGTGGCGGGGGTGAACCCGTCGATGACCGCGTCGACGTCGCGCCGGATGACGAAGTTCGCGCCGGTGCCCTCCGCGATCTCGGAGGCGATGATGCGGCGCACCACGTCGGCGTAGGCCTCGTCGTCCAGGTCGGGCGCGACGTCGCGCAGCGGCACCTCCTCGTCGGGCAGCGCGCGCAGCGCGTCCTCGACCGCGAGCTCCGTGACCGACTCGACCTGCAGCACCTGCAGGGGCGTGCCGTCGTCGTGCACCTCGAACCCGCGCTCGCGGATCTGCCGGAACGGCACGAGGGCCAGCGCGTCGCGGCGACCGCCGGGCACGGGCCCGGCCGGCAGCGGGACGTCGGCCAGGTGCTCGACCGTCGTGACGGCTCCGGTGAGGACCTCGACGGGACCGGGGGAGCCGGTGCGCGGGTCCAGGCGGCGCAGGACGGCGAAGGGGGCGGCGGCGTCGGCGAGCAGGCGGGCGACGACGTCCTGCGCCGCCTGGACC
>NZ_JAAALN010000058.1 GCF_009906795.1 Kineococcus siccus | reverse complement strand
GTGCGCGGGCCTCGAGGCGGTCCTGGAGCGCCGCGAGCAGCGCAAGGTCGTCGTCTTCCGCCCCCTGTACGCCGTCGGCGGGCAGGACCTCGGCTACCTGCCCGGGTCGGAGGCCGAGAAGATGGGGCCCTGGGGCCAGGCCGTCTTCGACACGCTCGAGGCCCTGGTCAGCCCGGCCGTGGTCGAGGAGGTCCTGCACCGCGGCCTGCTGGAGGTGCTGCCGCTCACGCACATCCGCGGCCGGTCGCTGCACGACTCCTTCGTCGTCGTCGACGAGGCCCAGTCGCTCGAGCGCAACGTCCTGCTGACGGTCCTGTCCCGCATCGGGCAGGGCTCGAAGGTCGTCCTCACGCACGACGTCGCCCAGCGCGACAACCTCCGCGTCGGGCGTCACGACGGGGTCGCGGCCGTCGTCGAGGCCCTCAAGGGGCACCCGCTCTTCGCGCACGTCACGCTCACGCGCTCGGAGCGCTCGCCCGTGGCCGCGCTCGTGACGGAGCTGCTCGCGGACTTCCACTGAGCCGCCGCGACGACGGCGACGGGGAGGACGGAACCTCCCCGTCCCGCCTAGCGTCGAAACGTCGGCGACGGGACCGAACGTGTGAGATGTTCCACATTAGTCGACGGATCGTTGCGGTTGCGTGACCTGAACGTGACGAAACCGGGTCGTCGGGTTTGCGCTGCACGCCGCCGGGGCGGCAGCCTGCGCGTCCGACAGCACTCCCCGCACCGGCGACCTCACCGAGGCCGCCGGCGAGGTCGGGTCGGCCCTCCGGGTCCGGCCCGTCGGGACCCACGGCCGGTGCACCGCCTGCGCGGTGACCGGACGGCCCGAGCGGGAGGGTGACGCACTCGACCGGGCGTGGGCCGGGCGACCGAGGGAAGGCCCGGCTTGCCGACCACCCCCCGCCACACCGCCCAGCACTCCGCCCGCACCGCGCGTCCCGCCCGGCCGCGCCGCTGGACCCGGGCCGCCGCGCCCGGCGTCGTCGCGCTGGCCGCCGCCGTCCTGGCCGGTGCCTCGTTCAGCCAGGTGCCGGCGCCGCAGGCCGAGGCCGCCGTCCCGGACCACGTGATGCTCGCCGTGCAGCAGCAGGTGCAGACGGAGAAGGCGCAGGCGTGGTTCGACGCCTCCGCGCAGCGCGCCGCGACCGACGCCCGGCTGGCCGAGGAGGCCCGGCTCGCCGAGGAGGCCCGCCAGGCCGAGGCCGCGCGCCAGGCGGAGGCGGCCCGCGTCGCCGCGGCCGCCGAGGCCACCCGCACCGCGCTGCGCGATCCCCGCGGCGTCGCCCAGGTCATGGTCGCCGAGCGCGGCTGGGGCGAGGGGCAGTTCAGCTGCCTCGACTCGCTGTGGACCAAGGAGAGCGGCTGGAAGGTCGACGCGGACAACCCGTCGTCCAGCGCCTACGGCATCCCGCAGGCCCTGCCCGGCAAGAAGATGGCCTCCGCGGGCGACGACTGGGCGACGAACCCGGTGACGCAGATCGCCTGGGGCCTGGGCTACATCGAGAACCGCTACGGCACGCCCTGCTCGGCGTGGGCGCACTCGAGGGCCAACAACTGGTACTGAGCCGCGACGCGCACGCGGCACGACGGACGCCCGCCACCCCTCGCCGGGGTGGCGGGCGTCCGTCGTCGTGCGGGCCGCCCCCGCCGCGCCGGGCCGTCAGCGGTGCGCGCCGGCCAGGGCGCCGCGGCGCGCGCAGGGGCAGCCGAAGAGGCGGCACAGCGCCGCCGGCAGGTCGGCGTCGGAGCGCACCGGCGCGTCGAAGGCGCCGCGCAGCAGCGTCGTGCCGCCCGCGACCGTGCACAGCACGTCGAGGCCGTAGCGGTCGGCGCCGACCACGGACACCTCCCGCACCTCGCGGGCCTGCTCCAGCGGCAGCGTCCGCAGCACCCAGCCGATCAGCTCGTCGCTGTGGTGCGCCTCGAGGTGCGTGACGAGGGCGTCCTCGTCGTCGTACAGCGGGTCGGGCGTGGCCGTCAGCAGCGCCTCCTCGGCGACGAGGTGCACGCCGTCGGCGGTCGTGACGCGCACGTCGCCCGGGTCGACGCGCCACAGCTGCCGCGTGCTGCCGACGTCGAGGAGGGCGCCGAGCGGCCGGGCGGCGGCCGCGGCCTGCGCGACGCGACGCTGCTCGGCGGGCGGCACCGCGAGCGCCCACCCCGTGACGCACAGCCGGGCGCGGGGGAGCGCGGCCTGCCCCGGCGGCACGTCGAGGACGTCGAGGACCACGGGCAGGCCGTGCTCACCGGCCTCGGCTCCCAGCTCGAGGAGCCGGGCGTGCAGGGGGGTTCCGAGCTCCACGAGCAGCAGCAGGCCGCCCGTGGCGTCGCTCAGGTGGGTGACCGGCAGCGACTGCGTGCGGGCCCGCCCGCGGGGCGCGCGCCCGCCCGTCCCGCCGCAGCCGTCGGCGGCGTCCGCGCGGGGCAGGTGCAGCGTGCCCGCCACCGTGCCCTGGGCGAGGGTGCGGGCCCACTCGGCGGGCGTCGTGCGCGTCTCCTCGCGGGCCGGGACGGCGGCGCCGCCGGTCGGGGGCACCCCCTCGCAGGCCGTAGAGTTGGTCGCGGTGCGCTCCGAACGTCCGTCGGGTGCCGTGGTCCATCGGGTCACGTGTCTCTCCTCGGAGCGCGATCGTCCTGGTCTCGGCGCGTGAGCGTCGTCGAGCTGATCTCGACTGAGGCCAGGCTAACCTTACGATCTGGAGGAAGAATGAACAACGCTCGTCCCAAGGTGCGCATCAGCCGCGCACTGGGTGTGGCCCTCACACCCAAGGCCGCCCGGTACATGGACCGTCGTCCGTACCCGCCGGGCATGCACGGGCGCAAGCAGCGCAAGGCGTCGGACTACGCGACGCAGCTCCGCGAGAAGCAGCGCCTGCGCTTCCAGTACGACGTGAGCGAGACCCAGCTCCGCCGCGCCTACGACCTCGCCAAGCGCAAGCCGGGCAAGACGGGCCAGAACCTCGTCACGCTGCTCGAGACCCGCCTCGACGCGGTCATCTGGCGCTCCGGCTTCGCCCGCACCATCTACCAGGCCCGCCAGATGGTCGTGCACCGCCACATCGTCGTCGACGGCCGCCGCGTGGACCGCCCGTCCTACCGCGTCGTCCCCGGCCAGGTCGTCGAGGTCGCCCCCCGCAGCAAGACGAAGACGCCGTTCATCGTGGCGTCCGAGGGCGGCTGGGCCGACAACGAGATCCCGGGCTGGCTCGACGTCAAGCGCGACGAGCTCTCCTCGACCATCCTCGCGCTGCCGGTGCGGGAGCAGATCCCCGTGACGTGCGACGAGCAGCTGGTCGTGGAGTACTACTCCCGATGAGCCTCCTCCGATGAGGAAGCCCGGCGCCCGCTCGTTCGTCGAGCTGCTGACCGACCAGGTCGCGTCGGAGTTCCACGCCCACCAGCAGTACGTCGCGCTGGCGGTCTGGTTCGACGCCCACGACCTCAAGCAGCTCGCGAAGCTCTTCTACGCGCAGGCGATCGAGGAGCGCAACCACGGGATGATGATGGTCCAGTACCAGCTGGACCGGGACATCCCGACGGTCGTCCCCGCGGTTCCCGCGGTGCGCAACGAGTTCACGTCCGTGCGCGAGATCATCGAGCTCGCGCTCGCGCAGGAGCAGCAGGTCACCCGGCAGATCGAGGCGCTCTTCGCGGCGGCGCGCGCCGAGGGCGACTTCATCGGTGAGCAGTTCGTGCTCTGGTTCCTCAAGGAGCAGGTCGAGGAGATCGCCTCGATGACCACGCTGCTGGCCATCGTCGACCGCGCCGGTGACGACCTGTTCCGGGTCGAGGACTGGCTGGCCCGCGAGGGTCACGACGAGGGCCACGACTCCTCGGCGCCGCCCGCCGCGGGTGGCGCGGTCTGAGGTCGCACCACCACGACGACGCCGGAGGGCGCCGGTCCCCGCGGGGGCCGGCGCCCTCCGGCGTTCCCGGGGTCTCGACGTCCTGACAGGAACCCGGTGTGGTGTGGCCCGTCACGCAGTGGGGACCGATTGCGCCGAACGGCTGACGTGACACCCCGGCGACGGACAGGATCCTCCCAGCAGCGGGCGCACTCGCCCCCGCGCCCGTCGTGGAGGTCCTCGTGCAGCGCAGCCGTTCTCCCCGTTCCGCCGTCGTCGTGGCCGTCCTGGCCGCGGGAGTGCTCGGTGCCGCCCCAGGGTCCCCGGCTTCCGCCCCCGGGACGACGGCGGCGACCGCTGCGGGGGCGTCCGCCGCCTGCAGCGCGCCCGCCGGCGGGCTCGAGGCCCGGGCGCGGCCGGGGGCCAAGGTGCGTGAGCCGGAGTCCTCCTCCGGTGGCCCGGACCTGCTGGAGGGGGTGCGGTCGCCCGCTCCCAGTGCGCCCGGCAGCGTCGTGGTCGACACCGTCGTGCACGTCATCGCCACGGGCCCGACCAGGGCCGAGGGCCTGCTGACGCCCGCCGAGGTCGACGCCCAGGTCGAGGTCCTGAACGACGCGTTCGCCGGCCGGACGGGAGCCGACGCAGCGGTGACGCCCTTCCGCTTCGCGCTGCGCGACACCACCTGGACCATCCAGCCCGCCTGGGCCGATCTGCAGTTCGGCAGTCCCGCGGAGCGTGCCGCGAAGACCTCCCTGCGGCAGGGCGACGAGAGCACGCTCAACGTGTACCTCGCGGGCCTCGGCGGGGGGCTCCTCGGCTACGCCTACTTCCCGCAGCAGGGCGGGAACAGCAAGCCCTGGCGCGACGGCGTCGTCGTCCTCAACGAGTCCGTGCCGGGCGGCTCTGCCGGTCCCTACGCAGAGGGGGACACCCTGACGCACGAGGTCGGGCACTGGCTCGGTCTGTACCACACGTTCCAGAACAGGTGCTCGACCGCCGGCGACCGGGTGGCCGACACCCCGGCCGAGGCCTTGCCCGCCTCCGGGTGCCCGCAGGGCAGCGACACCTGCGCCAAGGACCCGGGGCTGGACCCGGTCGAGAACTTCATGGACTACTCCTACGACGACTGCATGCACGCGTTCACGACTGGGCAGTCGCGGCGCATGGACGCCGTCTGGCAGCGCTACCGCGCCTGAGGCCGGACCCCCGGGGCGCACTCACAGCCGCGGGGAGCCGCGGTGGACGAGGGCGGCCTCGTCGAGGTCGAGCTGCTCGAGCAGGTCGCCGACGGCTTCGGCGTCCACCGTCCCGTCCTCCTGCGCGCGGACCAGCGCGGCCCGCTGCGCCGTGATCATCTCCCGCCGCACCGCGACGGCCCGGCTCGCCGCCCGCCGGCCGGTCAGGGCGTCGCCGGAGTCGTCGGCGTCCTCCTCCCGCAGGGCCGCGAGCCGGTCCATCCGCTGGGCGACGCTGTCCACGAGCTCCCGCTCGGCGGAGGAGGTGGCCCGCTCGCGCGCCGCGTCCAGGACGCGGTGGTTGCTGCCCACGGCGACCTCGCGCGCGCGGCGCCGCTGCTCGGTGAGCCACCGCTGCTCCTCGGGGACGTCGAGGTCGAGGCGCCGGATGAGCCGCGGCAGCGTCGCCCCCTGCAGCAGCAGGGTGCCGACCGCGACGACGAAGGCCAGGACCTGCAGGTCCTCGCGGTGCGGGAACGGCGTCCCGTCGCCGAGGCGGGCGGGGATGCCGGCGGCGGCCGCCAGGGTCACCACGCCGCGCATGCCGGTCCAGGCGATGACGAGGTCCTCCCGCGGCCCGTAGTGCCGGCCCTGCGGAGACCACCTGCCGCGCAGCACCTCCCGCATGAGGACCCCGCCGAGCAGCACCCACGCGAGGCGCACCAGCACGACCGCGGCGAGCACGGCGAGGCTCGCGGCGAGCAGCTGCGCGGGCCGGGACCCCTGCACCGCGGCGTCGGCCAGCAGGAACTTCAGCTGCAGCCCGAGGTAGGCGAACACGAAGGCCTCGAGCAGCACGCCGAGCACGTTCCAGACGTCGCGCTCCGCGATCCGGGTGGCGAAGACCGCGCGCACCGAGCGGCGCGAGAGCGCGAACCCCGCCGCCACGACCGCGAGCACGCCCGAGGCCTCCAGCGCCTCGGCCACCGCGTACGCCGTGAAGGGCAGCAGCACGGCGAACGCCGTCATGGTGGTCGGGTCGTCGATCCGGCTGCGCACCAGGTGCACGAGCCGTCCGAGCGCGGCGCCGACGAGGACGCCGACCACGGCCGTGAAGGCGAAGTACGGCACGACGCCGTCGACGACGGTCCGGGCTCCCGTGACGTGCGCCGTCGTCACCGAGAACAGGGTCAGGGCGGCCGCGTCGTTGACGAGGCTCTCGCCCTTGAGGGTCGTCAGCACCCGCCGGGGCAGTCCCAGCCGGCCGCCGATCGCCACCGCCGTCACAGCGTCCGGCGGCGAGACCACCGCCGCCAGCACCAGGGCGAGCGGCAGCGTCAGCCAGGGCACGGCCCACGCGGCGACCGCCCCGACCACGGCCGTCGTGACGACCACGAGGACGACGCCGAGGTTCGTGATCGATCGCCAGCGGCGCACGAAGCTGGACCAGGAGAAGTCGGTGGTCGCCGAGAACAGCAGCGGCGGCAGGACGACGGACAGGATGACGTCCGGCGGGAGCTCCAGCCGCGGCAGTCCGGGGACGAAGGACACGGCGGCGCCCGCGACGGCCAGCACCAGCGGCGCCTGCAGGCCCCGCCGGTCGGCGAGGACGGTCAGCGCCAGGGCGCCGAGCACGACGAGGAGCAGCTGGCCGACGAGCACGCCGTCAGTCTGGCGAGAGCCGCCCGCCCCCGCCCCCGGGGGCGCGGGCCCGCGCGCTCCTCAGGCGGGCAGGACGACGCACCACTCGTTGCCCTCGGGGTCGAGCAGCACCTGGAACGACCCGGCGCCGGAGGTCTGGACCTCGCCCACCCGCACCGCGCCCGCGTCCTCGGCCGCCGCGGTGGCGGCGGCCAGGTCCTCGACCAGGACGTCGAGGTGCAGCCGGTTCTTCACGAGCTTCGGCTCACCCACGAGCTGGAAGGCCAGCCGCGTCCAGCCGGGCGGGTCCACGAACGACCACGACTCGTCGCGGTGGCAGGGTTCGCCGCCCAGGACCTGCGCCCAGAACCCCGCCAGCACCAGGGGTTCCGCGCAGTCCACCACGACCTCGTCGATGCGCCCGATCACGGCGCCGACCCTACGGCCGCAGCGCCTCTCCCGCCTGCCGTCGCCACCGGGCCGCCCCGGGGCCGGGTGCACCCGCGCACGCCCGGCCCGACGTACGGGGCTCAGGCCTGCTTCGGCGTGGTCATCGACATGACGTCCAGAGCGGCGTCGAGCTGCTCGTCGGTCACGTCGCCGCGCTCGACGAAGCCCAGGGCCACGACGGCCTCGCGGACGGTCAGGCCCTCCGCGACGGCGTGCTTGGCGACCTTCGCGGCGGACTCGTAGCCGATGACCCGGTTGAGCGGCGTGACGATCGAGGGGGAGGACTCTGCGTAGCGCCGGCACTGCTCGACGTCGGCCTCCAGGCCGTCGACCGTGCGGTCGGCCAGCAGGCGGGCCGCGTTGCCGAGCAGCCGCGTCGACTCCAGGACGTTGCGGGCCATGACGGGGATCTGGACGTTCAGCTCGAACGCGCCGCTGGCGCCCGCCCAGGCCACCGTCGCGTCGTTGCCGACGACCTGGGCGCAGACCATGAGGACCGCCTCGGGCACGACGGGGTTGACCTTGCCGGGCATGATCGAGGACCCGGGCTGCAGGTCGGGCAGGCGCAGCTCGCCCAGGCCCGTGCGGGGGCCGGAACCCATCCAGCGCAGGTCGTTGCAGACCTTCGTGAGGCTCACCGCGACCGTGCGCAGGGCGCCCGACAGCTCCACGAGGGCGTCGCGCGCGCCCTGCGCCTCGAAGTGGTCCTCGGCCTCCGTCAGGGGCAGGCCCGTGTCCTCGGCCAGCAGCTCGATGACGCGCTGCGGGAAGCCGGGCGGGGTGTTGATGCCCGTCCCGACGGCGGTCCCGCCCAGCGGGACCTCGGCGACGCGGCCGACGGTGGCCTCCACGCGCTGCACGCCGCGGCGCACCTGCGCCGCGTACCCCGCGAACTCCTGCCCGAGCGTGACGGGCGTCGCGTCCATGAGGTGGGTGCGGCCGGACTTCACGACGCCCGCCCACTCGCCGGCCTTGCGCCGCAGCGCCGCCTCGAGGTGCTCGAGCGCGGGCACGAGCTCGCGCACGACCGCGGAGGTCGCCGCCACGTGCACGGAGGTGGGGAACACGTCGTTGGAGGACTGCGACGCGTTGACGTGGTCGTTGGGGTGCACGGGGCGGCCGAGCCGCTCGGTGGCCAGCGTCGCGATGACCTCGTTGGCGTTCATGTTCGACGACGTGCCCGACCCGGTCTGGAAGACGTCGACGGGGAACTCGCCGTCCCAGCGGCCCGTGGCCACCTCCTCGGCGGCCGCGGCCACCGCCTCCGCGACGTCGGCCGCGAGCACGCCCAGCTCGGCGTTCGCCGTCGCGGCGGCCTTCTTGATGCGGGCGAGGGCCTCGATGTGAGAGCGCTCCAGCCCGGTGCCGGACAGGGGGAAGTTCTCGACGGCCCGCTGGGTCTGCGCCCGCCACTTCGCGGCGGCGGGCACCCGGACCTCCCCCATGGTGTCGTGCTCGATGCGGAACTCGGCGGTGCCCTCGGCGGGCACCCCGCTCGTCAGGTCCTCGGTGGCCATGGCTCCATCCTGCCGTGTCCGCCCCCGGGGCGGCACCGGTGGTGGGACCGGGTCCGTCGCCCCTCCCGCGGGCCCCGGAGGCACACTCCGCTGGATCTCCGCCTGGCGTGCCCTGGGTCACAGGTGTAGGCATGGCCGGGACCGCGAGGTGGACACGTCCGAGGAGGGACCGTGGCAGGCCATTGGCGCACTCGCGTCGGGACGGTGAGCGTGGGGCTGCTGCTCGCGAGCACCCTCGGGGCGTGCGGGAGCGGCTCGGCGTCGACCGGGACGCCGACGCTGAACTGGTACATCAACCCCGACAACGGCGGGCAGGCCACGATCGCGGCCGCCTGCAGCGAGGCGTCGAACGGCGCCTACACGATCGAGACGTCGATCCTGCCCAGCCAGGCCGCGGCCCAGCGCGAGCAGCTCATGCGGCGGCTGGCGGGCAACGACACCTCGATCGACCTCATGAGCCTGGACCCGGTGTTCGTGCCGGAGACGTCGGAGGCGGGCTTCCTCGCCGAGATCCCCGCGGACCTGCAGCAGCGGCTGTCCGACGGCGTGGTCGACGGCGCCGTCCAGGCCGCGACCTGGAAGGGCCGGCTGGTCGCGGCGCCGTTCTGGGCCAACACGCAGCTCCTCTGGTACCGCAAGTCGGTGGCGCAGGCCGCGGGCCTGGACATGACGAAGCCCGTGACCTGGCAGCAGCTCATCGACGCCGCGAAGGCCCAGGACACCGCGATCGGCGTGCAGGGCACCAGAGCGGAGTCGATGACCGTGTGGGTCAACGCGCTGATCGCCTCGGCCGGCGGCGAGGTCATCGAGAACCCCGAGGCCAAGGGCCCGGACATCCGGCTGGGCCTGGACTCCGACGCCGGCCGGGCCGCGGCGCAGGTGATGGAGCAGATCACCGCGGCCGGCGTGGCCGGCCCGGGCATCGACAACCGCGACGAGTCGGCCACCGCGAACCTGTTCCAGCAGGACGGCGCGGACTTCATGGTCAACTGGCCGTTCGTCTACGCGCAGGCGAAGTCCGCGGCCGAGGGCGGCACGATGGACGCCGCCGTCTTCGAGGACTACGGCTGGACCACCTACCCCGAGGTCGTCGCCGGGACGCCGAGCGCGCCGCCGCTGGGCGGCATCGACATCGGGGTCAGCGCGTTCAGCGAGCACCGGGCCGAGGCGTTCGAGGCCGTGCAGTGCATCGTGTCGCAGGAGAACCAGGCGGCCTACATGCTCTCCGACGGCAACCCCGCGGCCCTCACCGCGGTCTACGACGACCCGGCGGTGCAGGCGGACTTCCCGATGGCCGAGACCATCCGGCAGTCGCTGGAGCAGGCGGCGCCGCGGCCGCAGACGGCGTACTACAACGAGGTCAGCCAGGGCATCCAGGACCGCTGGCAACCCGTGTCCGAGGTCACCGGGTCCACCCCCGCCGCGTCGGGGGAGTTCATCGGCCAGGTCCTGCGAGGGGAGAAGCTGCTGTGAGCTCCACGACCACGGCCAGGGCGGGCGCCACCGCGGCCGGTCCCGGAGGCCGGAAGGGGAAGGTGCGCGCGACCGACCGGGCCAGGGCGGAGGCCCGGCTCGGCTGGTACCTCGCCGGCCCGGCGTTCGTCATCCTCGTCGGCGTCACCGGCTACCCCATCCTGCAGGCGCTCTACGAGTCGCTGTTCAGCTTCCGCCTCACGGCCCCCGCCGACCGGGAGTTCATCGGCCTGCGCAACTACGGCGTCATCCTCACCGACTCGCTGTGGTGGTCGGCGATGGGGAACACCGTCCTCATCACCGTCGTGACGGTCGCCGTCGAGCTCGTCATCGGGTTCGCGCTGGCGATGGTCATGCACAAGGTCCTCGGGTGGCTCCGGCCCGTCGTGCGCACCGCGATCCTCGTGCCCTACGCCGTCATCACGGTCGTCTCCGCCTACGCCTGGCAGTACGCGTTCGGCCTCACCACGGGCTTCATGAACGCCGTCCTGCCCTTCGTGGGCGCCGACTTCGACTGGTTCGCCAACAAGTGGACGGCTCTGACGGTCATCTGCCTGTCGGAGATCTGGAAGACGACGCCGTTCATCTCGCTGCTGCTGCTCGCGGGCCTCGCGCAGGTCCCCGACGACATGCTCGAGGCCGCGAAGGTCGACGGCGCCACGGCGCGCGAGCGGCTCTTCCGGGTCACGCTGCCGAACATGAAGGCGTCGATCATGGTCGCCCTGCTGTTCCGGGCCCTGGACGCGTTCCGCATCTTCGACAACGTCTACATCATGACCAAGGGCGCTGCCGGGACGGAGACGCTGTCGGCCCTGGCCTACAACCAGACCATCTCGAGGCTCGAGATCGGTCTCGGGTCGGCGGTGTCCGTGCTGCTGTTCCTCTGCGTGCTCGTCATCTGCTTCATCGCCATCAAGGTGTTCGGCGTGGACCTCGCTCGCGCCAGGGGGGAGTCCTGACGTGGGAGCCATGTCTCGCAAGGAGAAGGGGCTCTGGTACCTCGGAGCGCTGTTCATCGTCCTGTACGCGCTGCTGCCCGTGGCGTGGATCGTCTCCCTCAGCTTCAAGGCTGAGAGCGACCTGGCCAACCGGAGCTTCCTCCCCACGAACGCCACGGGAGAGAACTACTCGGGCATCTTCTCGGGCGACGGCGCGGAGCTCTTCCTGCCCGCGCTGCGCAACTCCGTCATCGTGTGCCTCGTCGCCACCGTCATCGCGGTCGTGCTGGCCATGTTCGCGGCCTACGCCATCGCCCGGCTGGACTTCCCGGGCAAGCGGCTCGTGCTCACGAGCGCGCTGGCCGTCGCGGTGTTCCCCGTCATCACGATGGTCACCCCGCTGTTCAACCTGTGGCGCCAGATCGGCCTCTACGACACGATCCCCGGCCTCGTCATCCCCTACCTCGCGCTGACGCTGCCGATCTCGATCTGGACCATGTCGGCGTTCTTCCGCGGCATCCCGTGGGACATGGAGCAGGCCGCGCAGGTCGACGGGGCGACCAGCTGGCAGGCGTTCCGCAAGGTCATCGTCCCGCTGGCCGCGCCCGGGGTGTTCACCACGGCGATCATCGCGTTCTTCATCGCGTGGAACGACTTCGTCTTCGGCATCTCCCTGACGTCGACGTCGCGGGCCCAGCCCGTCCCGGCGGCGCTGAGCTCCTTCACCGGGTCCAGCTACTTCGTGCAGCCGACGGGCGCCATCTCCGCGGCGGCCGTCATCGTCACCATCCCCGTGGTCCTCCTCGCGCTGGTCTTCCAGCGCCGGATCGTCGCGGGGCTCACCAACGGTGCCGTCAAGGGCTGACCGCCCGCCCACCGACCCGATCCGTCCCCGCACCCAGGAGCGCCCGCGATGGCCCGCATCGAGCTCAAGAACATCGTCAAGAAGTACGGCGACGGCTTCCCGGCCGTCAACGACGTCAGCATCGACATCGCCGACGGCGAGCTGCTGATCCTCGTCGGCCCCTCGGGCTGCGGGAAGTCGACGCTGCTGCGGATGATCGTGGGCCTGGAGGACATCACCTCGGGCGACCTCCTGATCGACGGCGAGCGCGTCAACGACCTCGCCCCCCGCGAGCGCGACCTCGCCATGGTGTTCCAGAACTACGCGCTCTACCCCCACCTGACGGTGGGGGAGAACATCGCCTTCCCGCTGCGGCTGGCGCACGGCAAGGTGTCCGAGGAGGAGGTCCGCTCCCGCGTGCAGCGGGCGGCGGACATGCTCGAGCTGAACGAGCACCTGGACCGCAAGCCGGCCAACCTCTCGGGCGGGCAGCGCCAGCGGGTGGCCATGGGCCGCGCGATCGTGCGCGACGCCAAGGCGTTCCTCTTCGACGAGCCGCTGTCCAACCTCGACGCCAAGCTGCGCGGGCAGATGCGCACGGAGATCGCGCGCATGCAGCGCAGCCTCGCGACCACCACGGTGTACGTGACGCACGACCAGACCGAGGCCATGACCCTGGGGGACCGGGTGGCCGTGCTCCGCAAGGGCGTCCTGCAGCAGGTCGCCAGCCCGCGCGAGCTCTACGAGCAGCCCGTCAACCTCTTCGTCGCCGGGTTCATCGGCTCGCCGCCCATGAACTTCCTGCCCGCGCGCGTGGCGGGCGACCGGCTGCAGCTGCCGTTCTGCGAGGTCCCCGCGCCCGCGGTCATCGGCGCGGAGCGGCGGCAGGGCGAGCTCCTCGTCGTCGGCGTGCGGCCGGAGCACTTCGACGACGTCGAGGTCACCGAGGCGCCCGCCGGGGCGGTCACCTTCTCCGCGCCGGTCGACGTCACCGAGTGGCTGGGCAACGAGCTGTACGCCTACATCCCCTTCGAGGCGGCCGCCGAGACCAAGGAGCAGCTGGCCGAGCTCGACCGCGAGCTCGACGGCGAGAGCATGCGCAGCCAGCTCGTGGTCACGCTGGACGCCATGACGTCGGTCCGCGACGGCGACACCGCCCAGCTGTGGTTCGACCCGGACCGGATGCACGTCTTCGACCCGTCGACGGGGGAGAACCTCACGCGCGACGAGGAGCGGGCCGTGGCGATCGGGGAGCTGTCGGAGAAGCTGCGGCTGCGCTCGCTGGAGCGCGCGGCCCGGAGCAGCGGTGGCCGCAAGGAGCCCATGGGCGCCCGGACCTGACGGTCCGCCACCCTCCCGGACGGGTCGCGCCCGGCCGCGGGACGTGGCCCAGCGTGACCCTTCGTCAACGCTCCGTGGGGGTTTGGCGACGCGCCGCGTGCTCGTGCGGCGGTGTCGCGAGGATGTCCGGGGGCGCGGTTACTGTGCCCGCACGGACCCGCGGACGACCGCAGGCCGCCAGACCTGCGGGGAGGCCGGACGACCGTGACCGACGCCCTCGCCGACCTGCCCGTGCCGCCCCCGACGTCGCTGCCCCCCCTGGCCGCGCCGGCCGGTGCCGGGCGCACGGGCGCGGTCCGGGCCCCCTTGCCGCTCCCGCGGGACCTGCCCGGTCTGTCGGTCGTGCGGGACCCGGCCGCGGGCCTGCAGGTGAGCGTGCGGCACACCCTCGAGGGCGCACCCGTGCCGGAGTGGCGCGTGCTCGCCGTCGCGGCGGGCGCCCCGCCCTTCTGCGGCCCGGACTGGCTGCTCGCGGTGCACGAGCACCTCGGGTCGGGCGAGCCGCTGCTGGTCCTCGTGCGCCGCCAGGGCCGGCTGCTCGCGCTCGGGGCGTTCAGCGCGCTGGCCGGGCCGCGGCCGCTGCTGACCTTCCTCGGCGCGGGCGGCAGCGACTACGCGACCGTCCTGACCGACCCCGACTGCGGCGTCCCGCAGGAGCGGCTCGTCGCGGCCGTGCTCGACGCCGTCGTCGACGAGGTGCCCGGGGCGCTGCTCGACCTCGAGCAGGTGCGCGTCGGCGACGTGCTCCTCGAGGCGGTCGACG
Source organism: Kineococcus siccus (assembly GCF_009906795.1). GTDB lineage: Bacteria > Actinomycetota > Actinomycetes > Actinomycetales > Kineococcaceae > Kineococcus > Kineococcus siccus. The sequence goes on along the minus strand of NZ_JAAALN010000058.1, from coordinate 5,172 downwards.
TCTGGGCCGAGGCCCGCGAGTACTCCGTGCGCCGCCTGCCGCAGGCGGTCGTCGCCTCCCTGCGCCTGCCCGACACGCTCGAGGAGCACGAGGAGTCGCTCGGCCGGCACGCCCGGCACGAGGAGCGCCGCCAGTGGCGCCGGCTCGCGGCGGCCGGGGCCGTGGACGTCGTGGACGACCTGCTCGCCGGCCGCGCCGTGGGCGACGTCGTCGAGGAGCTGGCCGCCGTGGACCGGGCCCACCCGCACGCGGCGGAGCGCCGCCAGCCGTGGCAGGGCGAGTCGGGGCGGCTGCTGGCCCAGGTGCTCGCCACCGCTCCCCGGGCCGTCGTGCAGCTCGCGGGGGTCCGGGTGGGGGGTGTCCTCGTCGCCTACACGCTGTGCTTCGCGGGGCCGCGGGCCCTGCACGGCTACCTGCAGTCCTACCGCGCGGAGTGGGCGGCCTACGGTCCCGGCGCGCTGCTCCTGCTGCGCGTGCGCCGCCGGGCCATCGCCTCGGGCTACCGGGAGCTGGACCTGCTGCGCGGCGAGGAGGACTACAAGCGCCGGCTGACCACGCGCACGCGCCGCACGGTGCGACTCGTGCTGGCGCCCGCCGCGCAGGGCCTCGTGCCCGGCCTGGTGGACCGCCTCAGCCTGCTGCGGCGCACCTACCGCGACGAGCTGCGGGGGCACGAGCGCCTCGTGCGCCGCGCCACGGCGACGGCCGACGCGGGCCGCCGCGTGGCGCGAGCCGTGGCGGCGCGGGCGGCCCTGCTGCGCCCGCGCCGCGGGCGCTGACCGCGGGGGCGTCAGGCCGCGTCGAGCTCGGCGCGGGTGGGCGGGTTGGCCCCCGCGCGCTGCACGGTGATGGACGCCGAGCGGACCGCCGTCGCCACGAGCGACTCCAGCGTGCCGAGGTCGAGCCGGCGCAGCGCCGGCAGCGCGTCGCGGCCGAGCAGGTCCGCCACGGCCAGGGCGTGCAGCAGCCCCGACATGAAGGCGTCGCCCGCGCCCACGGTGTCGACCACGTCGATGCGCGGCGAGGCCACCGTCAGGGACCCGGACGGGCCGACGGCCACGGCGCCCGACCCGCCGCGCGTGACGACCACGAGCGCGGGCCCGCGGGACTGCCACTCCCGCGCGACGTCGGCGACGTCGGCGCCGGGCAGCAGCCAGGCGATGTCCTCGTCGCTGGCCTTCACGACGTCGGCGACCCCGACGAAGGCCTCCACGCGGGCCAGGGCCTGCGCGGGGGAGTCGAAGAAGGCCGGGCGCACGTTCGGGTCGTAGCTCGTCGTCGTGCGACCCCGCGCCGCGCCCAGCAGCTCCAGCGCCGTGTCGGCCCCGGGCGCCACGGCGGCCCCGATCGAGCCGGTGTGCAGCACGTCCAGGTCCTGCGGCAGCTCCGCGGGCGGGACGGCCCACTCCAGGTCGAACTCGTAGGTCGCCTTGCCCTCGGCGTCGAGCTCGGCGCGCGCCACCGCGGTCCGGCCGCCGTCCACGGCCCCGGGCAGCAGGTGCACGCCGGCGGCCGCGAGGTGCTCGCGGAGCAGGCGACCGTGCTCGTCGTCGCCCATCCGCGTCAGCAGCGACACGTCGTGGCCGAGGCGGCCGAGGCCGTAGGCCACGTTCATGGGGCTGCCGCCGGCGTGCTCGCTGCTGCGCCCGTCCGCGCTGCGGACGACGTCGACGAGCGCCTCGCCGACGACGACCGCCCGGGCGCTCACCGCGGCCCCGTGAAGTCGACGGCGGAGTAGGCCCGCAGCTTGGACAGCCGGTGCTCGCTCTCGACGCGGCGGATGGTGCCCGACTTCGAGCGCATGACGATGCTCGACGTGCGGATCGAGTCGCCGTCGTAGCGCACCCCGCCGACCAGCTCGCCGTCGGTGATGCCGGTGACCACGAAGTACACGTTGTCGCTGTCCACGAGCGTCTGCGTGTCCAGCACCGCGTCGAGGTCGTGCCCCGCGTCGAGGGCCTTCTGCCGCTCGTCGTCGTCGCGCGGCCACAGCCGGCCCTGGATGGTGCCGCCGAGGCAGTGGATGGCGCAGGCCGTGATGATGCCCTCGGGCGTGCCGCCCACGCCGAGCAGCATGTCCACGCCCGTGCCCTCGCGGGCGGCCATCACGGCCCCGGCGACGTCGCCGTCGGAGATGAACTTGATGCGGGCGCCGGCGTCGCGGATCTCCGCCGCCAGCTGCTCGTGGCGGGGCCGGTCCAGGACGCAGACCGTGATGTCCTCCGCGGAGCGCTTGCGCGCCTTGGCGAGCCGCCGGATGTTCTCCTTCACGGGCAGCCGGATGTCCACGACGTCCGCGGCCTCGGGGCCCACGACCAGCTTCTCCATGTAGAAGACGGCGCTCGGGTCGTACATCGTGCCGCGCTCGGCCACCGCGAGGACGGCCACGGCGTTGCTCATCCCGCGCGCGGTCAGGGTCGTGCCGTCGATGGGGTCCACCGCGACGTCGCACTCGGGGCCGTTGCCGTCGCCGACGCGCTCGCCGTTGTAGAGCATGGGCGCGTTGTCCTTCTCGCCCTCGCCGATGACGACGACCCCGTTCATGCTCACCGTCCCGATGAGCGTGCGCATCGCGTTCACCGCGGCGCCGTCCGCGCGGTTCTTGTCACCGCGCCCCACCCACCGGCCACCGGCCATGGCCGCCGCCTCGGTGACGCGCACCAGCTCCATCGCCAGGTTGCGGTCGGGCGCCTCCGTCCCCACCGCCAGTGACGGCGGGACCAGGGACGTGGGGGACTGCGACATCGGGGACCTCCAGGCTCGACTGGGGCGAAGCGTAGCGGCGCAGCCCCTCCGCGCCGTCGCCCCCGGCGGGGCACGCCGCGCCGCGGGGTCGGTGCGCCACCGGCCCGCTCCGTCGGTCACCATGGCGGGGTGAGCACGACAGGCGACCCCGCCACGACGCAGGCCTCCGAGGACCCCCGCGGCGTGCCGCGGCCCGCCCGCGGCGGCGGCAACGTGCGATCGATGGTCATCTCGATGGCCGTGATCCTCGGCATCGTCATGGCCGTCGTCCTGCTGCTCCCGCGCCCGAACAGCATCCAGCAGCCCGCGGCCGACGTGCCCAACGCGGCCTCGGGCGGCGTCCGGACCCTGTCCTTCACGCCGCCCGTGCCCCTGGGCCTGGACGGCTGGGAGGCGACGTCGGCGGAGGTCAACCGCTCGACCGACGACATCCGCACCTGGCACGTGGGGTACCGGACGGCGGCGGGCAAGTACGTGTCCATCGAGGTCGCGCGCGACGTCACGCCGGCCTGGCAGCGCGCGCAGATCGCCGGTGGCAGCGCGGACGGGGAGCAGACCATCGACGGGGAGACCTGGCAGCGGTTCCTCCAGCCCGAGCGCGACCGGCACAGCCTCGTGCGCGAGCAGGGCGGCGTCACGGTCATCGCGACGGGCGAGGGCGACTACACGGTGCTGGGGCAGCTGGCGCGCGGCGTCGAAGCGGGCTGGGCGGCCGCGGGCGTCACGTGGGGCGACCCGGCGGACCCCTCGGCGCCCGTCCCGACCCCCACGGCGACGGCCGCGGCCTGAGTCGCGCGCCCGCCTCGGCCGGTCAGTCGGCGGCGGCCTCGCCGCGCGCGGCGTCGAGCCGGGCGCGGGCCCCGTCGAGGAAGCGCTGGCAGCGGTCGGCGAGCGCCTCGCCGCGCTCCCACAGCGCGAGCGACTCCTCCAGGCCCGCGCCGCCGGTCTCGAGCCGGCGCACCACGTCGACCAGCTCGTCGCGCGCCTGCTCGTAGGTGAGGGCGTCGAGCTCCTCCGCGAGCGCGGCCGGGCCGACGGCCCCGGCGGTCGCGTCGGCGGGTGGGCGGGGGGAGGTCTTCGGCACGGCGGCAGCCTACGGGCGGGGCCCGTCCGCGGTCGCCGCGATCTCGCCGTCGGCCAGCCGCACGCGCAGCGGCGTCCCGCCCGGCGCGTCGCCCGGCGCGCGCACGAGGGTGCCGTCGCCGCGCTGCACCACGGCGTAGCCGCGGGCCAGCGTCGAGGCGGGCGACAGGGCCCGCACGGTCGAGCGCAGGTGGACCACGTCGACCCCGGCCCGGTCCAGCCGGGCGGCCAGCGCGGTCCGGGCCCGGCCGCGGGCGGCGCCGACCTCGGCGGCCCGCACGTCGAGGAGCGTGTGCGGCGTCGCGAGGACGGGTCGGCTGCGCAGCGCCGCGAGCGCGGCCCCCTCCCGCTCCACCCGGCCCTGCACACCGCGGCGGGTGCGGGCCCGCAGCTGCGCGAGCCCCGCGAGCTCCTCGGCGACGTCGGGGACCACGAGGCGGGCGGCGTCGGTGGGCGTGGACGCGCGGACGTCGGCGACGAGGTCCAGCAGGGGGGCGTCCACCTCGTGACCGATGGCCGACACGACGGGCGTGCGGGCGGCGGCGACGGCGCGCAGCAGCGCCTCGTTGCTGAACGGCAGCAGGTCCTCGACGCTGCCGCCCCCGCGGGCCACGACCACGACCTCCACGGCCGGGTCGGCGTCCAGCTCCCGCAGCGCGGCCACGACCTCGACCACGGCGGCGGGCCCCTGCACGGCCACCTCGCGCACCTCGAAGCGCACCGCGGGCCAGCGCAGCCGCGCGTTCTCGACGACGTCGCGCTCGGCCGCGCTGGCCCGGCCGCACACCAGGCCGACGACGGCCGGCAGGAACGGCAGCGGCCGCTTGCGGGCGAGGTCGAAGAGGCCCTCGGCGGCCAGCAGCCGCTTGAGGTGCTCCAGCCGCGCGAGCAGCTCGCCCACGCCCACCGGCCGCACGTCGTCGGCCGCGAGGCTCAGCGTCCCGCGCTTGGCGAAGAACTCCGGCCGGGCGTGCACCACGACGCGGGTGCCGTGCCCCAGCCCGTCGGGCAGGACGTCGCGCAGCCGGGCCAGGACGCGGCGGGACAGGGTCACCGGGAGCGACATGTCGGTGTCGGCGTCGCGCAGGGTCACGAAGACGACGGAGGAGCCGGGGCGGTCGTTGACCTGCACCACCTGCCCCTCGACCCACGTCCAGGGCATCTTCGCGATGTAGGCGTCCATCTTCGCGGCCAGCAGCCGGACGGGCCACGGGTTCTCGGGCGTCGTCTCCCCGGCCGTCGTCGGGCGGCGGACAGGTGCGGCGTCGGCGGCGGGCGTCACCCCGCGATCCTCCCGCGCCCGGGCGGTGCCCGCCGCCGCGCCCCCCGGTGCCGGGCCGGCGG
>NZ_JAAALN010000057.1 GCF_009906795.1 Kineococcus siccus | reverse complement strand
GTTCTGGGGGGCGGGCGGCTGGGGGGCGGTCGTCGCCTTCGTCACGGTCCTCGCGGGCCTCGCGCTCCTGCTCGCGGGGCTGGTGCTGCGTCGCGCGGTCGGCCCGGGCAGCATGGCCGCGTGAGCGACGACGAGAGGCTGGCGCGTCTCGTCGGCGACGGCGGCGTGGCGGTGCTCGTCGGCGCGGGGCTGTCCACCGACTCGGGGATCCCCGACTACCGGGGCCCGGGCGGTTCCCTCGCCCGCCACACCCCGATGACCTACCAGGAGTTCACCGGCAGCGCCGAGGCGCGGCGCCGCTACTGGGGCCGCAGCCACGTCGGCTGGGAGCACTTCCGCCGCGCGCAGCCCAACGCGGGCCACCGGGCCGTCGCGGCCCTGGACGCCGCCGGCCTGCTGACCGGGACCGTGACGCAGAACGTCGACGGGCTCGACGTCGCGGCCGGCACCCGGCGGGTCGTCGAGATCCACGGCAACCTCGACCGCGTGGTCTGCCTGCGCTGCAGCGAGGTCACGTCCCGGGCCGAGCTCGCCGAACGCCTTGCCGCGGCGAACCCGGGGTTCGACGCCCGGCGCCGGGAGTTCACGGCCGTGAACCCCGACGGCGACGCCGACCTCACCGACGCCCAGCTCGAGGGTTTCCGCACCGTCGCGTGCCGCCGCTGCGGCGAGGACGCGCTCAAGGCCGACGTCGTGTTCTTCGGCGAGACGGTGCCGCGCGAGCGCGTCGAGCAGTCCTTCGCGATCGTCGACGAGGCCCGCTCCCTGCTCGTCCTCGGGTCGTCCCTGACGGTGATGTCGGGCTACCGGTTCGTGCTGCACGCGGCGAAGCGGGGCATCCCCGTCGCGATCGTCAACGCCGGGCCCACCCGCGGGGACGCCAAGGCGGACCTGCGGCTCGACGCGCCGCTCGGGGAGGTCCTGCCGCGCCTGGTGGCAGGATGCGAGCGCAGACGCGAGGAGGCGTAGTGGACCTGGTCCTGGGTGTCGACATCGGCACCGGCAGCAGCAAGGGCGTGCTCGCGACGCTCGAGGGGCGGGTCGTCGCGCGCGAGTCGACGCCGCACCGCACGGACAACCCGCGGCCCGGCTACGTCGAGCACGACGCCGACGCCGTGTGGTGGGCGGACTTCGTGGGGATCGCGCGGGCCCTGACCGAGCGGGCGCGCGCCGCCGGGGACGACGTCGTGGCCGTGTGCGCCAGCGGGGTCGGGCCCACGGTGCTGCTCGCCGACGACGCCGGGCGGCCGCTGCGGCCCGCGATCCTCTACGGCGTCGACACCCGGGCGCTCGCGGAGGCCGCGGAGCTGCAGGAGCGCTACGGCGCGGAGGACCTGCTGCGCCGCTGCGGTTCCCAGATGTCCTCGCAGGCCGCCGGCGCCAAGGTCGAATGGCTGCGCCGGCACGAGCCCGACGTGTTCGCGCGCGCCCGCTACTTCTTCATGTGCAACTCGTACCTCGCGTTCCGCCTCACGGGCGAGTACGTGATGGACCACCACTCCGCGAGCCAGTCGACCCCGCTGTACGACCGGCACGCCGCGCAGTGGATCCCCGAGCGCTGGGAGGAGATCGCCGGGGGGATCCCCGCGCCGCGGCTCGTGTGGCCCTCCGACGAGGTGGGCCGGGTGAGCGCCGCGGCCGCGGAGGCGACGGGCATCCCGGCCGGCGTGCCCGTCGCGGCGGGCACGGTCGACGCGTGGGCCGAGGCCGAGAGCGTCGACGTCGGCCGCCCCGGCGACCTCATGGTCATGTACGGCTCGACGATGTTCCTGGTCGCCGTCACCGACGGGCCGGCGCACAGCCCGGCCCTGTGGGGTACGGCGGGTGCGCGGCCGGGGCAGAGCACGCTCGCGGCCGGCATGGCGAGCTCCGGCAGCGCCACCGAGTGGTGGCGCGAGACCGTGGGCGCACCGCCCGTCGCCGACCTCGTCGCCGAGGCCGCGGCCTCGCCCGCCGGGGCGCACGGCCTGCTCGCGCTGCCGTACTTCGCTGGGGAGCGCACGCCGTTCGCCGACGCGGACGCGCGCGGGGCGGTCCTCGGGCTCACGCTGCGCACGACGCGCGGCGACGTCCAGCGGGCCCTGCTCGAGGCGACGGCGTTCGGGGTGCGGCACAACGTGGACGCGCTCGAGGCCGCGGGCGTCGAGGTGCGCCGCATCGTCGGCGTCGGCGGCGGCACGGGCTCGCGCCTGTGGCCGCAGATCGTCACCGACGTGACGGGCCGGCCGCAGGAACTGCCCGCCGAGCGCATCGGGGCCTCGCTCGGCGACGCGAAGTTCGCGGCCGTCGCGCTCGGGGCCGTCGCGGTGGACGCCACGTGGAACTCCGTCGAGGTCGTCACCGAACCGGGGCCCGCGTCCGAGGTCTACGCCGGGCTGTACCCCGCCTACCGCCGGCTGCACGAGGCGACCGTCGACCTGCAGCACCAGCTCGCGGAGCTCGAGCGGTCGGCCCCGCGGGGCGCCTAGGCGGGCGGAGCCGGCCCCGCGGCGGCGTCGAGCGAGTTCCTCGCGGGTCCCTTGCGCGACGGCGATCCGGCGATCACGATGCGGGGACCGACCGCCGCGCGTCAGGAGCCCCGCCGTGACCAGCCCCGACAGCCCGCAGGAGACAACGTCCGAGGGGCCGGTCCCGGGTGCGGTGACGTGGTTCGAGATCGGCACGGCGGACATGGCCCGCGCGCAGCGGTTCTGGTCGGGCCTGTTCGGCTGGCAGCTGCAGGGCCCGCCCGGGGTGTACCTGTCCGTCCCGGCCGGCGACGGCATCCCCGGGGGCGTGCTCCCGGTCCCGGCGGGTGCGACCTACGCCACCTTCGCCGTGCAGGTGGCCGACGTCGACGCGGCCGCCGCCCGGGCCGTGGAGCTCGGGGCGGTCGTCGTCGTCCCGCCGGCCGACAACCCGGGGGGCGTGCGCTCGGCCTACCTGCGCGACCCCGACGGCAGCGTCTTCGCCGTCTGGCGGCCGCCGGCCGGGGGCGTCCCGGCTGCGGGGTGACGCCGCGTCCTTCCCGGGGCGGCGCCCGCGCGCCAGGATCGCGGGGTGGACGGCGTCGACGGGGCCGGAGCCCCCTCGTGGTCGCAGGACTTCGCGGGGCCGCGGGGCGCGCCGCCGGACCCTGCCGTGCGGCGGCACGACCTCGGAGCGGGTGGCTGGGGCTGCGACCAGCGGCAGGAGTACACGGCCGATCCCGCCAACGCGTGCCTCAGCGGCACGGGCAGCCTGCTGATCACGGCGCTGCCGCTGCCGCCCGGCCGCCGGGAGGGGCGGGTGCTCGCGACCTCGGCCCGGCTCCTCACTCACGGCCTCGTCGCGGTGCGGGGCGGTCGGGTGGCCGCCCGGCTGCGCGTCCCCCGGGGCGCCGGGCTCTGGTCGGCGTTCTGGATGCTCGGCGAGGACGTCGACGCCGTCGGCTGGCCGGCCTGCGGGGAGATCGACGTCGTCGAGCACGTCACGAGCGACCCGACGGCCGCGCACGGCACGCTGCACGGGCCGGGGTACTGCGGTCTGGGCGGGGGGATCGGTCACCGGCACGACACGGGCGCCGACCTGGCGGCCGCCTTCCACACCTTCGCCGTGGACTGGACGCCCGGGCGGATCACCTGGTCCGTCGACGGGGTGGCCACCTCCACGCTGACGCCCGACGAGGTGCCGGGCCCGTGGCCCTTCGACCACCCGTTCCACCTCCTGCTGGACCTGGCCGTGGGCGGGGCGTGGCCGGGCGTCGACACCGACGCCCCGACCCTGCCCGCGACCCTCGAGGTCGCGTGGGTGCGGGTGTGGGACCGCCTCCCGCGTGGGTGACGGGCGGCGCGGCGGGTTCGGCGTGCGGGGCGCCCCGGGGTGCGACAGCGTGGTACCGCCCGGCCTCCCGGTGCGGGCGGGTCCGGCGGACGGGCTCGACGGACGAGGTGCGAGGACGGGGACGACGTGGCCAGAGGTGTGGCGAGTGTCTGGGTGCCGGTGGACGACATGGACCGCGCGGTCCGCTTCTACGGGGAGACCCTGGGGCTGTCCGTGACGTCGCGGTCGGAGGTCTGGAGCGAGATCGACGCCGGGGGCCTGATGATCGGGCTGAACGCGCGCGAGGGCACCGCCCGGCACGCGGACGGCGGGGCGGTCGTGAGCTTCCAGCCCGACGGCGGCATCGACGAGGAGGTCGACCGGCTGACGTCGGCCGGCGTGGAGTTCACCGGCGGCATCAGCGACCACGACTGGGGCCGCATCGCGCCGTTCAAGGACAGCGAGGGCAACGACCTGCAGTTCTACGCGCCCCCCGCCTGAGGGCGGTCGGCGGGGAGACGCTGCGCGGCAACGCCTCACGCCAACCGGGCGCGGGCCGCCTCCAGCCGTTCGAGCAGGTTGCCGAGGGAGTGCTCGAACTCCTCGCCGAGGTCCTCCACGGCGAGCCGGCCGGACAGCCGCGTCAGCGTCGGGAACGCGGCCAGGTCGAGCGCGCCCGCACCGGCGGGGAGCGCGTCGCCCCCGCCGGCCGGGTCCACGGTCGCGGTGACGGGGTCGACGCCGTCGGCGGAGACCTCCAGCAGGAGGTGGCCGACGAGGAAGCTGCCGAAGGCGCGGTAGGCGTAGACGGCGGCGTCCTCGCTGAAGTCGCGGGACAGCAGCGCGGCGAGGAACCCCTCGATCCACCGCAGGCTGCGCAGCGGCGGCCGGATCCAGGGCGCGGCGCGGTGGCGCGTGGCGATGAGCGGGAAGATCTGCGGGTGCTGCAGGGCCAGGGCGCGCACGCCCGCGGCGGTGCGGCGCAGGAACGTCTGCCAGTCGTCGTCGGGGCGCAGGAGCACCTCGGGATCGGCGTAGAGCTGGTCCAGGAGCCGGTCGACCATCGCGTCGAGCAGCTCGTCGCGGCTGCTCACGTAGCGGTACAGCGCCATGCCCTCGACGTCGAGGGCGGCGCCCAGCTTGCGCATGGACAGCTCGGCGATGCCGAAGCGGTCGACGTGGTCGATCGCGGCCTCGAGCACCGCGCCCTTGCTGAGGCCCGGACGGCGGCGGGTCGACCCGCCCTCGGGGCCCGGCGGCGGTCGCCCGTCCGGCCGCGGCTCGCCCGACGGTCCACTGGAGGCCGGCACCCCACCACCCCCTGCTCGCCCGTCCGCGGGACCCTCACCCGGCCGCCCGTCCGCGGGACCGGGCCGGTCCGCTGCCGCCCATCATCCCCCCTCGGGCGCCTGACCGTCCCGTGGTGACGCACCGTCGCGGGAGAGGAGCGCCGGCCCGGCGCGAGTTGGCGCACGAGGAGACCGGGTCGCGGTTCGTGCCGCTGGCCGGCGCGGCCTACGCGCGGGGCCGGCTGCTGCTCGACGTCACCGCTGAGCAGGTCCGCCGCGCGCCGCACGTCGCGCCGGACGAGCACCTGGCGGCGTCCACGGAGGTGGCGCTGTACGGCCACTACGGCCTGTCCCCGGCCGGGGACACCGACGTCGACCCGCGCACCGGCACGACGCCCCGCGGCGGCGACGAGCACCGCGCGCACAGCCTGCTGCCCCCGGCGGAGCGGTGAACGGCGACGCGGTCACCGGGGCCGAGGGGCCGGGCGACGCCCCGCCGCAGCGACCCGGGCAGCGCGTGCCCGGCCCCGACGACGTCGGGGCCGTGTCCGTGCTGCAGGACGCCGAGCGCGTGCGGGTCGTCCTCGCGGGGGAGATCGACGCGGCGTGCGAGACCGACCTGCGGGCGGCCGCCGACCGCGTGCTCGCGGCGGGGCTGCCGGTCGTCGTCGACGTGTCCCGGGTCGGGTTTATGGACTCCACGGGCGCGGCGTTCCTGGCCCGGGTGGCGGCCCGGCTCCAGCCGCCGCTGGGCCCGCGGTCGGTCACGGTGGTCGGGGCGTCGGCCCAGGTGGCGTTCCTCCTCGAGGTGACCCTCCTCGACACCTACGTCGTCCTGGAGGACCCCCGCTGAACCCCGCGGCTCAGCGCGTGCGCCAGCCCGCCGGCGGGGCCGTGCTGCCGCGCAGGACGAGCCGGGTCGCCAGCACGTGGACGGCCTCGGCCGCCCCGCCGTCGCCCGCCGGTGCGCCGTCGAGCTGCTGCAGCAGCAGGCGGGCGCCCGTGACGCCCTGCTCGTGCACGTCCTGGCCGACGGTGGACAGGTCCACGACCTCCGCCATCTCGTGGTCGTCGACCCCGACCACCGAGAGGTCGCCGGGCACGTCGAGCCCGGCGCGGCGCAGGGTCAGCAGGGCGCCGAGCGCGAGCTCGTCGTACTCCGCGACGACCGCGGTGGGCAGGACGGGCCCCGCCAGGAGGCTCGCCATGGCCGACGCGCCCCCGCGGGTCCCGTAGCGGCCCGAGGCCTGCAGGCGCGGGTCCACCTCGAGGCCCGCCGCCGCCACGGCCAGCTCGAAGCCCCGGCGCCGCTGCGGCGCGGAGATGAACCCGAAGTCGGCGTCGTCCGGTTCGCCCGCCAGGTAGCCGATGCGGGTGTGCCCGAGGTGGACGAGGTGGTTGACGGCCGCGCCCACGGCCGCGACCTCGTCGATGCCCACCGAGGCCCGGCCGGGCATGGGTGACCCGATGCTCACGTAGGGCAGGTCCAGGGCGCGCAGCGCGAGGGTGTGCTCGTCGGTGAGGGGCATCGAGCAGGTCAGGACGCCGTCGACGCGCCGGGCCAGCGGCATGCGGGAGAAGAAGCTGTCCCGGTCCCGCGCGCTGCCGAGGTGGTAGAGGACGACGTCGTAGCCGGAGTCGCGCAGCACGTCGGTGACGCCCGAGATCAGCTCGCTGAAGAACCACCGGGTGACGAAGGGGACGACGACGCCGATCGCGCGGGTGCGGCCCGACGCGAGGCCCGAGGCCTGCGGCGAGGCGACGTAGGAGAGCAGCTGCGCGGCGTCCAGGACGCGCTGGCGCGTCTCGGGCGCCACCTTGGACTTCCCGCCGAGCGAGCGGGAGACCGTGGCGGCGGAGACGCCGGCCAGGGCGGCGACGTCGTAGATGCTGGGCCGCGGCACGCCTGCGCCCTCCTCCTGTCTCACCGTCACCGGTGTCTGCTGCTCGGATCGTCCCACGCCGGGGACCGGTGCTCACGGCGGAGGGTGGCGGACCGCTTGAGAGCGCAACCGCTTCCAGGTCCGGGGTCTCCCGCGCCGGTGCTGATCTCGGCTCGTTCCGCCTGCCCGCGGCCACCACTTGTCCCGGTCTGGGACACCTGACACACTCACCGAGCGCAACCGCTCTTACCGATGTCCTGCACGGAGGACCGCGTCCCACGATCCTCCTCGGACCGCCTCGGTGGAAGCCCTCCGCCCCTGCGGTCCGCACCGGGGCGCCACGCAGCAGTGGCGCCCCTCCGTGGTGCCGGACGTCCCACGGCGCCGCCGCCCCGGCGGCGCCCACCGAGCTCAGCACGACGACGTGTGAGGAGGGGCCTTGACAGCGAACGTGATCGTGACGGTCGAGCGCCAGTTCGACCATCCCCGGGCAGAGGTCTTCCGCGCCTGGACCGACCCCGCGGAACTCGCCCGGTGGCGGGGGTCGCCGGGGTGGCACGTGGACCCGGACACCGTGAGCGGTGAGGCCCGCCTGGGGGGGCGGCACCGCCACGTGAAGGTGCCCGACGACGATCCCGCGTCGCCCGTCACCACCGACGGCGTCTACACGGAGTTCTTCGAGCCCGACGTGTTCGTGTCCTCCGAGCGCATCACGGGCGACCCGGGCATCGACCCCGACGTCGCCCTGGAGCTGCGCGTGGAGTTCACCCGGATGGGGCGCGAGGGCACGCTCGTGCGCATCATCCAGGGGCCGTACGAACCCGAGGTCGCCGGCTGGCACGGCGAGGGCTGGGAGAAGGAGCTGGGCCGGCTGGCCGAGTACCTCCGTTCGGCCGACCGTGCGCAGGCCGCGCGGTGAGCGCGCTCGAGCAGCCCTCCGGCCTGCAGCACACGTCCGTGGTGCGGCAGAAGCCGCTCATGGACATGCGCCAGATCCTGCTGATGAACATCGGGTTCTTCGGCATCCAGTACAGCTTCGGCATGCAGCAGACCGCCGTGAACCCGGTCTACGAGTTCCTCGGCGCGAACCCGCACGACCTCCCGATCCTCAACCTGGCGGGACCGATCACGGGGCTGCTCATCCAGCCGCTCATCGGGGCCCTGTCGGACCGCACCTGGAGCCCGCGCTGGGGCCGCCGCAAGCCGTTCTTCCTCATCGGCGCGATCGGCTGCAGCATCTGCCTGTTCCTGTTCCCGTTCGTCACCGCGGTCTGGATGGCCGTGATGCTGCTGTGGCTGCTGGACGCCAGCAACAACACGGCCATGGAGCCGTACCGCGCGTTCATCGCCGACAAGCTCCCGCCGTCGCAGCTCGGCAAGGGGTTCCTGGCGCAGTCCTTCTTCACGGGGCTCGGCGTCACCCTGGCCAACGTCTCGCTCTACGTCTTCCAGCAGTTCATCGAGGGCGGCACCGAGGCGGGGATCCCCTACTGGGTCCTGGGGTCGTTCATGGTGGGGGCGGTCTGCTCGATCGGCTCGGTCCTCATCTCGGTGCTCAGCACGCCGGAGATCCCGCCGAGCGCGGAGGAGCTCGTCGCCCTGCGGGCCAAGAAGGGCGGACTCGTCCCGGCCGTCAAGGAGATCGCCGAGGCGATCGTCGAGATGCCGGTCGAGCTGCGCAAGCTCGCGCTGGTGTACTTCTTCCAGTGGTACGGGCTCGTCTGCTACTGGCAGTTCGTGGCCCTGACCATCGCGGACACGTCCTTCCCGGCGACCGCGCAGGGCAAGGAGGAAGCGGTCGCGTGGACCGGTGCGGTCAACGGCTGGTACAACATCGTCACGTTCAGCGTCGCGTTCGCGCTGGTCGCCTTCGCCCGGCGCCGCGGCGCGAAGCTCGTGCACTGCGTCTGCCTGCTGCTGGCGGCGGTCGGGCTCGTGATCTTCCCGTCCATCACCAACCAGTACCTGCTGCTCATCCCCGTCATCGGGCTCGGGATCGCCTGGGCCTCGATCATGGGGGTGCCGTACATCATGGCGGTGCGGATGATCCCCTCGACCCGCTACGGCGTCTACATGGGCATCATCAACATGATGATCGTCGTGCCGATGCTCATCCAGTCGCTGACGTTCGGCCCCGTGTACCAGAACCTGCTCGGCGACACCCCCGGCAACGCCATCCGGTTCGCCGGGGTGTTCCTGGCCATCGCGGCGGTGACCATGCTCTGGATCAAGGAGCCGCCGATCGTCCGCAACGTGGACGAGGTCAGCCACATGCCCTCGGCCGGGCACTGAGGGGGTGGCGGGGATGCACGAGTCCGACCAGATGACCGACTACCGCACCATCGTCGTGGGCACCGACGGGTCCTCCCTGGCGGCGCCGACGGTGCGGCGGGCCGCCTGGCTCGCGCGCTACGACGACGCGGACCTCGTCATCGTCTGCGCCTACGCGGAGATGCCGCGGCGCGCGGACGCGCAGAACACCGCGACCCTGGGCGGCGACCCGCGCCTGGGGCAGGTGCTCGGCCGGGCGGCGGCCAACGCGGCCGTGACGAGCGCCGTCGCGCTCGCGAGCGAGGCCGGCGCGACGATCGCGGCGGCGCTGCTCATCGACGGCGAACCGGCCCGGGCGCTCGTCGAGGTCGCGAACGAGCGGGGTGCGGAGCTCGTCGTCATCGGCGCCCGGCACGACCGGTCCCTCGCGGACCGGCTGCTGGGCACCGTCGCGACCGAGGTCACCAAGCGCGCGCCGTGCGACGTCCTGATCGTCCGGCCCCACCAGGAGGCGGGGGACCTCGTGGTGCCGGAGGACGCGGCGAGCACGGTGTAGTCCCGCCGTCCCGGCCCGCCCCGCAGCGGGCGACGGGACGCGGCAGCGCGGTCGGCAGGTTCTCCTGCCGGCCGCGTCGTCGCGTCCGGCCCGGGGTCGTCCGGCCCTGTACTTCTCCATCACAGCCCGTCACGGATGCAGCCGGACTGGTGACATAGATCACCCGCGTCGACCGTTCCGCCGTGGTTCGCCGAGCGCATGATGAGCCGCACGGCGCTCCGCCGTGTCCCGGCAACGAAGCCCGGAGGAACCATGAAATCGGCTCAGGCGGTTCCCGCCGCCCTCTCCGCCTCCCAGTACGCCACCGTCTACAACGTCCTGTCCCTCGCCCTGGCGGCGCTGCTGTTCACCGCCGTGTACCTGGTCGCCTCCAAGTCCCGCGTCGCCCCGCGCTACCGCAACGCGGTCGTCGTCTCCGCGATCGTCTGCAGCATCGCGGCCTACCACTACTTCCGGATCTTCGAGAACTTCGGCGAGAGCTACCCGCCCGGCGCGACGGCCGACGCTGCGCACGCTCTCTCCAACGTGGAGTTCAACGAGGGCTACCGCTACGTCGACTGGCTGCTGACGGTCCCGCTGCTGCTCGTCGAGACCGTCGCCGTCATGGCCCTGGCCAAGGCGGACCAGCGCAGCCTGCTGTACAAGCTCGTCCCCGCGTCCGCGTTGATGATCATCCTCGGGTACCCGGGCGAGATCACCCTCGAGATCGTGCCGCGGGCCGTGTGGGGTCTGCTCTCGACGATCCCGTTCGTCTACATCCTCTACGTGCTGTTCGTGGAGCTGTCGCGCTCGATCGTGCGCCAGCCCGTCGAGGTGCAGCACACCATCAAGATGCTGCGCATCATGCTGGTCGGGTTGTGGGGGATCTACCCCATCGCCTACTTGTTCCCGATCTTCGGGGAGCTGGGTGCGGCGGCCTTCGTGGGCTCCGACGCGTACGTGCTGAAGCAGGTCGGGTACTCCGTGGCCGACATCCTCGCGAAGGCGGCGTACGGGCTCGTCATCTTCAAGGTGGCCCGCGTGAAGAGCGCGCTCGAGGACGGCGCCTACGCGGACGACCACACCGACGACCACCGGAGCGCGCCGAGGGCCGACGGTCCGCGACGGGTCCCGGTCGCGGACTGACGTCCCGGCCGTGGCGCTCCTGCTGCGGCCCACCCCGGTCGGGGGCCACCACGGCCCCCGGCCCGGGCGTGGCGCCGACCTCGTCTCCACCGCCTCCGCGGCGGCGCTCGCCGCCCTCGTGCTGGTCCACCTGCTCGCTCCGTCGGCGCTGGCCACCGCGGCCCCCGCGCTGGCCGTCGGCGGGCTGCTCCTGGGGCTGCCGCACGGGGCCGTCGACCACCTCGTGCCCTTCTGGAGCACGGGGGAGCCCGTCACCGTGCGCCGGCTCGCGCGGGTCCTCGTCAGCTACCTCCTCGTCGCCGGGGCCGCCGCCGCCGCACTCCTCCTGGCCCCGGGGCCGTCGGTGGCCGTCTTCCTCGTCGTCTCCGCCCTGCACTTCGGCCGCGGCGAGGTCGCCCTGGCGGCCGCCCGGGCCGGTCGTCCCGCGCCGCGGTGGCGCGAGGACCTGCCCCTCACCCTCGCGCACGGCGCGGCCGTCGTGGCGCTGCCCTACGCGCTGTGGAGCGAGCAGGCCGCCGTGGTCCTGCGCCAGCTCGCGCCCTCGCTCGCGGACCCGGCCGCCGCGGTGCGCTGGGGCGTCGTCGCGGCCACCGCGGGGCTCGCCGTCCTCGCCGCGGCCGACCTCGCGCGGCGCGGCCGCCACCGCGACCTCCTGGAGCTCGTCGTCCTCGTCGCCTGCTTCGCGGTCGTGCCGCCGCTGGCCGCCTTCGGCGTGTACTTCGGCCTGTGGCACGCGGGCCGGCACACGTGGCGGATGGTCGAGCTGGCCGCGGCCGCCGGCCCGCCCGGGGCGGGCCGGGGGGCCGCGCTGCGGCGGTGCGCCGTGCACTCCGTCGTGCCCACGGCCGTCGCCCTCGCGGCCCTGCTCGCCATCGCCGCGACCCAGGACGCGTCCCTGCTCGCGACCGAGATCGCGGTCCTGCTGGCGCTCACGTTCCCCCACGTCCAGACGGTCGCGGTCCTCGACGCGGCGCGGGCGCGCGGGCGCACCCGCCCGGTGGCGGGGCCCGCTTCAGGAACGGGGCCCGGCTGTCGATGGTGAGGCGGGGTCCACCAGCGGCTCTGCGCCACCTGCACCGTGCCCGCCCCGAGGAGCCCCCATGGCCGAAACCCGTCCCGCCGCCCCCGCCCCGGGCGGGCCGGCCGCGACGACGCTCGCCGGGCACCTCGGCGCCCTGGCGCTGCGGGACCGGCTCGTCGCGGTGCTCGGCCCCGACGGGCTCGGCCTGCGCGACGCGAACCCCGCGTTCTGCCGCCTGGCCGGGGTGCCTCTGCCCGACCTGATCGCCGCGGGCGTCGTCGACCTGCTCACCACCACCACCTCCCGGACCCTGGCCGCCGAGGTCGCCGTCGCCGCGTCGGGCGAACCCGTCTCCGTCCGGCTGACCCTGCGCACCGCCGAGCAGGGTGTGCGCCTGCTGAAGGGCGACCTGCACGCCGTCCCCGGCGCCGACGCCGTCGTGCTGGTGGCGACCGACGTCACCGAGGCCGAGCGCGTCGCCGCGCTGTCCCGCGGCACCGTCGACGCCGTCGACCGCGCCCAGGCCGTCATCGAGTTCGACACCACGGGCCGCGTGCTCACCGCCAACCGCAACTTCCTCGACGTCATGGGCTACTCGCTGCCCGAGGTCGTGGGCCGCCACCACCGCGCGTTCTGCGAGGCCGCCTACACCTCCACCGAGGCGTACGCCCAGTTCTGGGAGCAGCTGGCGGCGGGGGAGTACGTGTCGGGGCAGTTCAAGCGCGTCACGAAGGACCGTCGCGAGGTCTGGCTGCAGGCCACCTACAACCCGGTCCTCGACGTCGACGGCACCGTCCTGAAGATCGTCAAGATCGCCACCGACGTCACGACGGCGACCGTCCAGGCCGCCGAGCACGTGAGCAAGGTGAACGCGATCGAGCGGTCCCAGGCCGTCATCGAGTTCACGCCCGAGGGCCGGATCATCACGGCCAACAAGAACTTCCTCGACGTGGTCGGGTACACGCTGCCCGAGGTCGTCGGCAAGCACCACCGCGTCTTCTGCGACGAGAAGGTGGTCGAGTCGGTCGCCTACCAGGACTTCTGGGAGCGCCTCGGCGCCGGCGAGTACGAGACGGGCGAGTACAAGCGGCGCGGGAAGGACGGCCGCGACGTCTGGCTGCAGGCGACCTACAACCCGGTGCTGGACGCCGAGGGCAAGGTCGCGCGCATCATCAAGTTCGCGGCGGACGTCACGGCCGCCAAGGCGGCCAACGCCGAGTTCGTCGGCAAGGTGGCGGCCGTCGACCGGTCGCAGGCCGTCGTCGAGTTCGACCTGTCGGGGCGGGTGCTCACCGCGAACCCCAACTTCCTCGCCGTCATGGGGTACACGCTGAGCGAGGTCGTCGGCAAGCACCACCGGATGTTCTGCGACCCCGCGCACGCGTCGTCGGAGGCGTACGCGACGTTCTGGGAGCAGCTCGGCGCCGGCCTGTACTCGGCGGGCGAGTTCGAGCGCGTGACGAAGTCCGGCCGCGCGGTCTGGCTGCAGGCGACGTACAACCCGATCCTCGACTCCGAGGGGACGCCGCTGAAGGTGGTCAAGTTCGCCACCGACGTGACCGCGACCAAGCTCGCCACGGCCGAGATCGCCAGCCGCATGTCCGCGGTCGACCGGTCCCAGGCCGTGATCGAGTTCGACCTCGACGGCATCGTCCTGGCGGCCAACGAGAACTTCCTGCGGTGCATGGGGTACTCGGCCCGTGAGCTCGTCGGCCAGCACCACAGCGCGCTGTGCTCGGAGGAGTACACCCGCTCGGTGGAGTACCGCGACTTCTGGCTCCGGCTGAGCAAGGGCGAGCTCCTCAGCGGCCGCTTCCACCGGGTCGGCAAGTTCGGGCGCGACGTCTACATCCAGGCCTCCTACAACCCCGTCCTCGACCTCAAGGGCGACGTGGTCAAGGTCGTGAAGTACGCCTACGACATCACCGACTCCGTCGAGCGGGAGCGCCGGGTCGCGAGCAGCACCGCGGACATGACGGTCTCGGTGCGCGGGCTCGTCGGCTCGACCACCGACATCGCGGCGAGCTCCGGGGTCGCGACGGACCTGGCGCACGAGACGCACGCCAACGCGGAGCAGGGCGTCGAGGCGCTGCGGGCCGCGCTCGAGGCGATCGACCTCATCCAGCGCTCCTCGTCCTCCATCAGCAAGATCGTCCGGGTGATGGGGGAGATCGCCAACCAGACGAACCTCCTGGCCTTCAACGCCTCCATCGAGGCCGCCCGCGCGGGCGACCACGGCGTCGGCTTCTCCATCGTGGCCGGTGAGGTCCGCAAGCTCGCGGAACGCTCGTCGGAGGCGGCGCAGCAGATCGCGCACCTCATCGAGGAGTCCGAGGACCGCGTCGCCCAGGGGGCGCAGGTGTCCAAGCGGGCCGAGCAGGCGTTCGAGCGCATCGTCACGAGCGTGGCGAAGACCAACGACGCCATCCGCACGATCTCCGACCGCACGCGCGTGCAGAAGGAGACGTCGGAGACGGTCAACCGGCTGATCGCCCAGATCGCGAACCAGACCGGTGACTGACCCGGTGCCGGCCGACGGCGGGCACGTGGTGTACGGGCTGCTGTCCCTGGCCGGGGCCGACGTCGCGCTGCCGCTGTCGGCGCTGCGCGAGGTCGTCCCCGCCCCCGAGGCGTTCGCGGACCTCCCGGTCCGCACGCCCGGGCTGCTCGGGGCGATGCTGCTGCGCGGCGTGCCCCTGCCCGTGCTCGACCTGCGCCCGCTGCTGGGCTCGCCGACGGTGCGCGCGGACGACCAGGTGGTCGTCATCATCGCCGACGGAGAGCGCCAGCTCGGGCTGCTGGCCGACGAGGTCCGCGGCATCACCCGGGTGGCGGTCGAGGACCGGCGCACCGTGCGCGCGGCCGGCGCCGTGCTGCTGTTCTCGCACACCGTGCGCCACGCCGAGACCGACGCCGTCGTCAGCGTGCTCGACGTCGACGCCGTGCTCGCCCTGCCCGGCGTGCCCACCGTCGACCTCGGCCGGCCCGCCGCGGAGCCGTCGAGCGCCCACGTCCCCTCCGCGGCGCTGCGCACGCTGACCCTGCTGCGCTGCGGCACCCAGGTGCTCGCGCTCGACGTGGACTTCGTGCACACGACCCTCGCGGGCGCGACGTCGCGGCCCTCGGTGCTGGCGGGCGGGGCCTGCCTCGGCGTGACCGACGTCGCCGGCCGCGAGGTGGCCGTCATCGACCCGCTGCGCGTGCTGGGTCTCGGGGCGCTGCCGCAGGAGGGCCTCGACCTCGGGGCGGGGGTCGTGCTGGACCTCGGCCACGGCTACGTCGTGCTCGCCGTCTCGGCCGTCCTGGACATCGTGCGGATCCCCGCCGGGGACGTCCTCCCGGTCCCGGGGTTCTCCGTCGGCCGTCCCGACCTCGTGGCGGGCATCGCCGACGTCGAGGGCCGCGGGCAGTGCCTGGTGCTGGACGGGACCGCGCTGCAGGCCGAGCAGGGACTCGTGACGTACGCGTCGGTCAACACCGTCCTGCCCGGGCACCCGGACGGCGACCGCGACGGCACCGCCGCGGCCGTCGCCTCGCGCACCGCGCCCGCCTACCTCACCTACTCGGTCGGCGTCGACGTCGCCTCGCGCCTCGACCAGGTCGTGGAGATCCTCCCGTACCCGCCGTCCTGGACGCCGACGAACGTGGGCGAGAACGTCCTCGGGATCCTGGTGCACCGCAGCGCCGCGGTCCCGGTCCTGCACCTGCCGGCGATCCTCGGGCAGCCCCGCAGCACGCCGGACCGCTCGACGTGCCTGCTGCTCGTGGAGGTCGACGGCGAGCAGATCGCCTTCGTCGTCGACGCGCTGCGCGGCATCGACTCCCTCACCTGGCAGGAGCCCGGCCCGGACGGCGGGCCGCCGGCTCCGGCGGCCGTCCCGTCGTCGGCGCGGGCCCTGCGCTCGGCCCCCCTCATCGGCGTCGGGGGCAGCGGCAAGCTCCTCCCGGACCTGGACCTGCCCGCGATCGCGCGGCGCGTGCGGGCCGAGACGTCGCCGGGCTCCCGCGCGGGACGGCGGGCCGGCGCACCCGTCGTGGGCGCGCGGGCGTGACCGGTGACGCCGGTGCGCCGGACCGCTCAAGGTCGGTTCTAGAACGGTCGATCACGAGGGCATGAGCCCCGACGCCCTGCCGCTGCCGCGCCTGAAGCTGCACGGGCTCGCCGGGCCCACGGGCGACGACGCCCGTCGCCTGCTCACCCACGCCGCGCACGTCGACGGCCGCGGCGTGGAGCAGGTGTGGGCGGAGGTCTGCTCCGCCGCGGGCCTGTCCACGGGCGCCTACCTGCTGACCGTCGAGGAGGCGGAGGCCCTCGCCGAGGCGATGGTCCTGCAGCCCGGCGCGGTCGGGGTCGCGGGCCGCGACTTCCGCGTCCGGGTCCACACCTACCGCCTGCTGGCGGCCGAGGAGGCGGGCGCCGACCCGGCCCAGCGGCCGTACGACGCGGGCTTCGCCTCGGCCGCCCAGCTCGTGCGCTCCCGGATGCCCGACGACCGCCGCCTCGCCGCCATCGCCGAGCTCGCCCTGTTCTCCGAGGCCAGCCGGACCCTGCTCGACCAGGCGGCGCGGCGCGCGACCGAGCAGCTGGGCGGGCAGATCGGCCTGGTCACGCTCCTGACCGCGGGCGCCCAGAGCTTCGTCGGCGACCACGGCCTGGAGGGCTGGGCCGCCGAGGCGGGCGGCACGCCGGTCGAGTGGGCGTTCTGCGCCACCACCGTGCGCCGGCGCGAGGCCTACGTCGTGCCGGACGCCCGCACCGACGTGCACCAGCGCTCCAACCCGCTGACCGGGCCCATCGTGAGCTACGCCGGGGTCCCGCTCATCACGGCCGACGGTCACGCCCTCGGCGCGCTGTGCGTGCTGGGCGACGCGCCGGCCGAGCCCGGGCCCGAGCAGCTCGAGGCGCTCGCGGCCGTGGCGGCGGAGACCGTGGGCCGGCTCGAGGCCGCCCGCGTGCCGCGGGTCCGGACGTCCGCGGCCTGAGGTCAGGCCGCGGAGAAACCCCCGTCCAGGCGCAGGTCCTGGCCGTTGACCATGGCGGCCGCGTCGGAGGCGAGGAACACGACGGCGTTGGCGACGTCCTGCGGGACGGCGAAGTGGCCCAGGGGGATGCGCGACAGCAGGGGGGCCGCCTTGGCCGCCTCGCCCCAGACGCGTTGACCCATCTCCGTCATCACCACGGTGGGGCTCACGGTGTTCGCCCGCACGCCGGCCGGCCCGAGCTCGAGCGCGAGCACCCGGGTCGCCATGATGAGCGCGGCCTTGCTGGCGCAGTAGCTGTAGTGCTCGGCCAGGGCGAGGGAACCCGCCACGGACGAGACCATGACGATGCTCCCGCCGCCCGCCGCGGCCATCGCGCGCCCGACGCGCGAACCCAGCAGCGCGGGCGCGCGCAGGTTCACGGCCATGACCGCGTCCCACGTGTCGGCGTCGACGTCGACGACCGTCTGCGGGTGCGAGATGCCGGCGTTGCCGACGAGGACGTCCAGCCCGCCGAACGGCACCAGCGCCTCCTCGGCCAGCTGCTCGGTCTCCGTGGCCGAGGACAGGTCCGCGACGACGACGGCCGTGCGCACCCCGTGCTGCGCCTCGACGTCGGCGCCGAGCGCCTCCAGCGGTGCCCGGTGGCGCCCGGTGAGGACGACGTCGGCGCCCGCGGCCGCGAGGCCGTGGACGACGTCGGCGCCGATGCCCTGCGAGGCACCGGTGACGAGCGCGCGGCGCCCGGACAGGTCGAAGGGAGCGGGCATCAGGTGGCCTCCAGGGTCAGGGGGGATCCGGCGGTCGCCGCCACGAGCAGCGCCGCCGTGGGCGGGTCGGTGACCAGCTGGTTGAAGTACCCGCCGCGCGCGCCGGCCACGATGCTCGGGACCTTCTGCGCGCCGTACGCGACGGCGATGGTGGTGGGGATCGTCCGGATCGTCTCCAGCGGGGTCGCGATGAGCCGCCGGGCGCCGTCGTAGGGCAGTTCGGCACCGTCCGCGTCGTAGAACCGGCTGACGACGTCGCCGACCGCCCGGCGCAGGGGTTCCTCGCCCGTGGGGACGAAACCCGGGATCGACTCGCGCAACAGGGGAGGCGCGCCGACACCCATGACGGCGCAGCGCGCCCGGCGCCACAGGTCGAACACCCGCTGGATCGAGGGGTCCTGGACGAGGCTGGCGCGCAGGTCCGCACCGGGCATGGCCGGCGCGAACAGGAACCGCGGGACCCCGCCGATGCCGACGGCGACCTGCCGCGTGATCTCGTTGGTCTGGTACCAGGCCTCGGGTTCGTCCTGCCCGCCGACCATCGGGGCGAC
Organism: Kineococcus siccus; assembly: GCF_009906795.1. Classification (GTDB taxonomy): domain Bacteria; phylum Actinomycetota; class Actinomycetes; order Actinomycetales; family Kineococcaceae; genus Kineococcus; species Kineococcus siccus. Next base: position 1,110 of record NZ_JAAALN010000057.1, on the reverse strand, counting down.
GAGCACGCCGGGCAGCGACGGCAGCGCCCGCTGCGCGACCTCGTAGACCGTCCGGCCCGAGGACACCAGCAGCACGTCGTCGCGGACCAGGCCCACGCCCGCGAGGGCCTCGGCGAGCACGGGGGAGACGGCGTCCGGGACGTGACCGGGCGCGCCGGCGGCGCTGAGGTGCACGCGCTGCAGGCCCAGCTGCTCGCGCAGCCGCTCGGCCAGGTCGGTGGAGTCCTGCTCGGTCGGGGCCACGACCTCGATGCGGACGATCCCCCGCGCCCGCGCCTCGCGCAGCAGCCGGCTCACGGTGGCGCGGCTCGTCCCGAGGCGCTCGGCGACCTCGGCCTGCGTGGCGTCCTGCAGGTAGTAGAGCGTCGCGGCGGTGTGCAGCAACGACGCGGGGAACCGCGCGCCGGACGGACTGAGGGCCACGACGGCCTCCTCTCGGGATCCGCTCACCCTACGAGGCGTCGGTGCCTCATCGCGGCCACACTGTTGCACAGATGTGCTGGACAAGTGTGCGGAACGCCCCTAGCGTTCAGGACGCCAGAGCGCCGTCTGCGAAGGAGCAGTCATGACGAGCACGATGAAGGCTGTCGTGGTGCACGGTCCCCACGACTACCGCCTGGAGGAGATCCCGGTCCCGACCGCGGGTCCGGGTCAGGCCCTGCTGAGGGTCGAGGCGGTCGGGATCTGCGCCAGCGACCTGAAGTGCTACCACGGTGCGGCGAAGTTCTGGGGGGACGAGAACCGCCCCGCGTGGACGGAGACGATGGTCGTGCCCGGTCACGAGTTCGCCGGGGAGATCGTGGAGATCGACGCCGCGGCCTCCGCCCGCTGGGGTGTGCAGGTCGGCGACCGCGTCGTGGCCGAGCAGATCGTGCCGTGCTGGAACTGCCGCTACTGCGACCGCGGGCAGTACCACATGTGCCAGCCGCACGACATGTTCGGGTTCAAGCGCCGCACTCCGGGGGCGATGGCGGAGTACCTGGTCCTGCCCGCGGAGGCGCTGGTGCACCAGGCCCCCGGGGACCTGCCCCCGGCGCACGTGGCGTTCGCGGAGCCGTTGTCGTGCTCGCTGCACGCGGTGGAACGGGCCGGGATCGGCTTCGACGACGT
>NZ_JAAALN010000056.1 GCF_009906795.1 Kineococcus siccus | reverse complement strand
GCGTCCGGGGACCATGGACGGCGTGCCGAACCCCGCCGAACCGCTCGACGTGACCGTGGTCGTCGCCACGATGGACCGCCGGGAGTCCCTGCGCCGCACGCTGCGGCACCTGCTGGAACTCCCGGGTGCGCCCGCGGTGGTCCTCGTGGACAACGCCTCCCGCGACGGCAGCGCCGATGCGGCCGAGGAGGAGTTCGGGGGCAGCGGTCGTCTCGACGTGGTCCGCCTGCCGCACAACCGGGGTGCCCTGGCCCGCGACGAGGGCGTCCGCCGCGCCCGGACGTCGCTGGTGGCGTTCTCCGACGACGACTCCTGGTGGGCGCCGCAGGCCCTGCCGCGCGCCGCCGCCGCGTTCGAGGCGCACCCCCGGCTCGGCCTCGTCGCGGCCCGCGCGACGCTCGTGCCCAGCGGCGAGACGGACCGGGCGTCGGTGAAGATGGCGTCCGCGCCGCTCGGGCGGCGCGCGGACCTGCCGGGTCCGCCGGTGCTGGGCTTCGCGGCGTGCGCGAGCGTGGTCCGGCGATCGGCGTTCCTCGAGGTCGGCGGTTTCGACGAGCTCATCTTCTTCGGCGGGGAGGAGGAACTGCTGTCCCTCGACCTCGCCGCCGCGGGGTGGGACCAGTGCTACCTCGACGACGTCGAGGCGCTGCACGGCCCGGCGGGAGAGGTGACCCCGCCGCGGTGGGCGGTGCAGGAGCGCAACAGCGTCCTGGTGAGCTGGTTGCGGCGGCCGTTGCGGGTCGCGCTGCGGGACACCGCGTCCCTGCTCACCCGGGCCGTGCACGACGGTCACCTCGCCCACGAGGTGGTCGAGCTGGCCCGACGTCTCCCGGAAGTCCTGCGCCGGCGCCGGCCCGTCGCGCCCGAGCTCGAGGGTTCCTGGCGTCGCGCCCACCAGCCCTTGCGGGGCTGAGGGAGGCCGCCCCGCCGTCAGAGCGCCGCCCACCCGGCGGGGTCGTCCGGGCCGAGGACCGCGAGGAGCCCCTGCCACACCTGGAGCGCCTCGAGCCACCGCGCCTCGGCGGCGGCGAGCGGACGCACGGACTCGTAACCCGCTCGCAGCTCCGCCCGGACGGCCGGGGACGTCGGGCCCCACCCCGTGAACCGCGTCGCGAGGTACACCGAGGCGCGGGCCAGGTCCTCGACCGGGTGCGCGACGGCGACGTCGTCGACGTCGAGGACCCCGACGACCCGGGAATCCAGCGTGAGGACGTTGGCGGCCCGGAAGTCGCCGTGCACGAGCTGCGGGGTGGTCTGCAGCTCCGGGCACCGCGGCAGGAGTTCCGCGAGGCGCGCCGACGCCCCCGGGGCGAACCCCGGGTCGTCGGTGCGCAGCCACCCCTCGACCCGCTCGCGCAACCCGGTGGCGGGTCGCGTCCACGGCGGGTCGTGGCACGGGACGTCGCGCAGGGCGTCGTGGACCTGCGCCAGGCACGCTCCCGCGGACCGCACCGCCGCCGGGTCGGCGACGTCGAGCCACGTCCCCGCCAGCTCCGGCAGCACGGTCACGGACAGGGGTCCCGCCGGCCCCGGGAGCGTCACGCGGTCGCGGCCGGACACCGTCGGCACGGGCACCGCCACCGGCACTCCGTGCTCGGCCAGGGTGCGCAGCAACCCCGTCGAGGCCTCCAGCCGCGCGAACCGGTCCGGGGCGCGGGACCACTTCACCACCAGGTCACCGCGGTCGGTCCGCACCCACACGACGGCGTTCTGGTCGCTGATGACCGTGCGCGAGCAGTCCTCGACCTCGAGGTCCCACGCCGTCGCCAGCGCCTCCACGACCCACGCGGCGACTCCGGCGTGACCGGTAGAGGCCGAACCGGTCGCGCAGCGCGGCCGCCGGCTCCACGGACTCGCACAGCATGCTCAACCCCGGCGGCAACACCCGCGGACGGTACCCGGCGCCAGGTCACCCGGCGCGCGTCTGCACCCGGAGGACCGCTGCAGGGCGCCCGAGGAGCGGTCCTCGACGGGCCCGCCGCCACTGCGTAGCGTCGCCCGCGTGACGGCGGACGAGACCACAGCGGAGGTGTTCGGGCGCCGCGCTGCGGCGTGGGCCCGGTGGCAGGAGGAGCCGTGGGGCCGCCTGCGCTACGAGGTCGTCGCCCACACCCTCGGGCGCGTGCTGCCCCCCGGACCGGCGACGTCGCGGGTGATCGACGTGGGCGGGGGGGACGGTGCCGACAGCCTCCCTCTGGCCCGGTCCGGGCACGACGTCCTGGTGCTGGACCAGGACCCGGAACTGCTCCGCCGTGCCGAGGAGGCCTCGGCACCGGGCGTCCGCGGGCGGTTGCGCACCCTGTGCGCGGACATCGACGACCTCGGCGCCGTGCGCCTCGACGGCGAGCCGCTCGCCCGCAGCTTCGACGTGGTGATCTGCCACAACGTCGTGCACTACCGCGCCGACGTGCCGGGGACGGTCCGGCAGGTGGCCGAGCTGCTGCGCCCCGGGGGCGTCGTCTCGGTGATGGCTCCCACGCCCGCGATGGACGTGCTGTCGGCCGCCGTCCGCCGCACCGATCCCGAAGCGGCACTGGCCGTCCTCGACGCTCCGACCGTGCACGGGGTCACGTTCGACCACGCCATGCGGCGGGTGGAGGCCGCCACCGTCGAGGAGGCGCTGAAGGACGTCGGGTGCGACGTCGAGCACCGCTTCGGCGTCCGCTGTGTGATGGACCTCGTCGCGGACGACGACCTCAAGCGCGACCCGCAGTTCTACGCCCGTCTCCTCACGCTGGAACTCGCGCTGTGCGAACGGGAGCCGTTCTGGCGCACCGCCCGCTTCTGGCAGCTGACGGCGCGGCGACGTCGGTGAGGTGGACGGGTCGCGCCGAGTCGTCGTCAGCGCTGCTCGGCCAGGGCCGCGAGCCGGGACAGCGACGCCTCGAGCTGGGCCGCCGTCGTCGCCCGCGCCCGGGGGATGCGCTGCTCGTCGGTGAGGCGGGTCCAGTCGTAGGTGTGGGTGACACGCGTGCGGGACGCGTCGACGGTCTCGAGCAGCCAGGCCCACCGGTGCCCGGGCGGGGTCCGACCTGGTTCCGCGGGGATCCAGGCGATGCGCCGCCCCTCCTCGAACTCGACGACGTGGTTCTCCCGCACCCCGCCGCGGGTGAGGGTCGTGGTGAAGACCGCCCCGACGGCCCGGACGCGCTGCCCCTCGGCGGCGTCGGCCAGGTTGTCGTTGCCGTCCCACCGCGGTTGTCGTGCCGGGTCGGCGATGAGCTCGAAGACCACCTCGGCGGCGGCGCGCACCTCGCGGCTGGCGCTGACGATCCGCGAACCCTGTTCCTCGTCGGTCACGGACACCAACCAACCACCGCGGCACCGTGGCGACCAGAGCCCGGGGTGCTGCCGGCGCGGAGGGCGTGCTGAGGTTCGGGGTCAGCGCGGATCGACCGACAGGGCAGGGGTGAGCGCGGTGAGGAAGGCCGACGGGCGGGACGGGCACGCCGAGGACGACGCGCAGGCGAGGCCACCGGCGACCACGGAGTCGCTGGTGCGGGACCTCCGCGACCTCGGTGTCGAAGCAGGGGCCACGCTCATCGTGCACACCTCCCTCTCGGCGTTGGGGTGGGTCGTCGGCGGTGAGGAGACCGTCGTCGCCGCCCTGCGCGCCGCGGTGGGGCCCCGGGGAACCCTGGTGATGCCGGTCCAGTCCTGGCAGCTGTGCGATCCGGCCCTGCTGCGGCAGACCGACTCCCGGTGGTGGCCGCTCGTGCGTGAGCACCTGCCCTGCTACGACCCGGTCACCACCCCGAGCAAGAACATGGGCGTCGTCGCCGAGCACTTCCGCACCCTGCCCGGCACGGTGCGGAGCGCTCACCCGCACCGCTCCTTCGCCGCCGCCGGTCGCCTCGACGCGCGGGTGACCGCGCAGCACGACCTGTCCGAGCCGATGGGGGAAGGCTCCCCGCTGGCCGTGCTCTACGACGTGGGTGCCCAGGTCCTGCTGCTCGGGGTCAGCGCCGCCAGCTGCACCGCCCTGCACCTCGCCGAGCACCGCTGCGACTACCCGGGCAAGCGCCACGTCGAGAACGGCGCCCCGCTCCTCCTCGACGGGCAGCGCCGGTGGCGCGCCTGGCGAGAGCTCGAGGTCAGCGCCCACGACTTCGAGCGGGTCGTCGAGGACTTCGCGGGGGCGTCGGGTCTGCGTCGCAGCGCCCGGGTCGGCGCAGGGCTCGCGCACCTGTTGCCGGTGCGAGAACTGGTCGACTACGCCGCCACGTGGTTCCCGTTGCACCGCAGCGTGTGAGGCCCTGACCGCGGACGCGACCGCACACGTGGACGGCAACCGCGCGGGCGGTTCGTCGCCGCCGCTGCCGTTCACGGTGCACGCAGTTCCAGGTCGTCGTCCTCGATCACGATCACCCGGTCGGGGCACACGGGGCCGGTGACCGTGACGACCTTGCCGGAGGGGAACGTCACGACGACGTCCTCGTCCGTGCACCCGGAGTCGAGGATCTGCACCCCGCCCCCGGCCTGGACGGAGAACGAACCCTCCTCCCAGACGACGCTGACGTCGTCGGGCCCGTCGTTGCGCAGGGTCAGGTCACCGTCCTCGCCGCACCCGGCCATGGCGAACGCCACGGCCGCCGTCACGAGGATCGTGAGCCGTCTCCACTCCACGAGAGCACTCTGCCGCTCGGCCGGTCCCGGCCGGCGGTCCCGGCGGCACCTGCACGAGATGGTCACCCCCGCTCCAGACGCCCCGTCCCGCTGGTCACACGGACGGGTACCACGCGGCGAGTCGGTCGACGATGCGACGGGCGCCGTCGGGGGAGAGCCGCAGGCGCCAGGAGCGTCCCTCGGTGGCGTGGTGGTCGACGACGGCGGGTTCGTGGGGCCAGGCGACCGTGGTGGCGCAGAGGGTGAACTGGCAGTCGTCGAAGCCGTCGAGGGCGACCTCCTCCGGCAGCGGCTGCGGGGCGCCCGCGGTGAGCTGGGCGTCGTGGGTGAACACGGCGATCTCGCACACCTGCCGCCGCGCCCAGGCTCCCGCGGTCTGTGGCGACGGCGAGTCGTCCCACCACGTCCAGCAGGCGCGGTCCGGGCCGGCTCCGCGCAGCACGCTCAGCAGGTGCTCGACGGACTCGTCCCACCACGCCAGCAGGGCCGCCCGCTCCCGAGGCGCACCCGTGCCGTCGTCCCAGGCCGATCTGTCGGGGGGCGCGTCCGCAACCACGAGCCCGGAACGGTCCGCCCAGGGCGGTCGCCAGTCCTAGGCTGGGTCGATGACGGACGTGAAGCAGGTGCAGGTGACGTTCGACTGCGCTGATCCCCGCACGGTCGCCGAGTTCTGGAAGGCCGCGCTCGGCTACGTCGACCCTCCCGTCCCGCCGGGGTACGACTCGTGGGAGGCCCTCGACGCCGCCCTCCCCGTGGAGAGGCGGGGCGCGTCCTGGGCGTGCCAGGACCCGGACGGAGCCGGCCCGCGCCTGTTCTTCCAGCGAGTTGCCGAGGGCAAGGTGGTCAAGAACAGGTTGCACCTCGACGTGCGGGTCGCCGTGGGGTTGACGGGAGACGAGCGCGTCGCCGCCCTCGAGGCGGAGGCGGTTCGACTGGTGGCGGTCGGCGCCCAGCGCCTGCACCTGCTGCCCGCCGACGAGGAGCACGAGGCGTGCCTCGTCATGCAGGACGTCGAGGGCAACGAGTTCTGCCTGGACTGAGCCGGCTCGTCCCGCGTCGCCGGCTCGTGTCGTTCGACGCCCGGCCGTGCGTCCCCGCCGACCGCGACGCCGCGAGCGGACTCCTAGGATGTCGAGCCCTGACCACGGTCCACCACCGCACCCGGGAGACGACGTGCCGGAGCCCCTCGACACCGCCGCGCGGGAACGACACCTGCACACGACCCTCGGCCCCCTCGCCGCCCGGGACGTGGGTCTCGTGCTGCCGCACGAGCACCTGCTCGTCGACTTCCGCCCCGCCGACACCCCCGGCTTCGCCCAGGCCGACCCGGCGGAGTTCGCGTCGGTCGTGGAACCGCTGCTGGCCGGGGCGGCCGCTGCCGGGGTCACCGCGCTCGTCGAGTGCACACCTCCCGGCCTCGGTCGGCGCGTGGACCTCATCCGCGAGGTGAGCCGACGCACGGGCGTGCCCGTGGTGGTCGCGACCGGGGTCTACCGGGAACCGTGGGTGCCGCAGTGGGTGTACGGCGCGAACGACGAGGAGCTCGAGGCGTGGTTGCACCGTGAACTGACCGAGGGGGTCGAGGACTCCGGCGTCCTCGCCGGGTTCATCAAGATCTCGGCGGCCGAGGACGGCATCCGGCCGGTCGAGGAGCGGGTCGTGCGGGCCGCCGCCCGGGCCGCGGCGCGCACCGGGGCCCTCGTCGGCTCCCACACCACGGACGGCGAGGTCGTGCTGGGGCAGATCGACCTGGCCGTGGCGGAGGGGCTGGCGCCGGACCGGTTCCTGTCGATCCACACGCAGACCATCACCGATCCCGCTGTGCGGCAGGCGATCGTGGACCGCGGCGCGTGGATCGAGTTCGATGACATCGGGCAGGGCGACGATGCGCAGACGCTCGGGATGGTGCTCGACAGCCTGGAAGCGGGACAGGCCGGCCAGGTCCTGCTGTCCCACGACGCGGGGTGGTTCGACCCGGCCCTGCCGGGCGGCGGAACCCCCCGGCCGTTCACGGACCTGACCGGCTCGTTCCTGCCGGCGCTGCGGGCGGCGGGTGTCGGCGCGGACGTCGTCGACGACCTCTGCGTCCGGAACCCGTTCCGCGCCTTCGCACGGTAGCCACCGCCACGCGTGTTGACGGGACGGGTCTCGACGGCGAGCGTGCCCCCATGACCACGGACCTCGTCGAGCACGTGCGGCTCAGCGACGGCGCGGTGTTGTGGACGGCGTCGAGGCCGCGACCGGGGGCGCCGGCGGTGGTGCTGCTGCACGGTGGGCCGGGGATGTGGGACTACCTGGCTCCGGTGGCGGACCTCCTCGGCGAGGTCGGCACCTACCGCTACGACCAGCGAGGGTGCGGGCGGTCCTCCGCCGTCCGCGAGTACCGGCTGGCGCAGTACGTGTCCGACCTCGACGAGCTGCGTCGGCACCACGGACAGGAGCGGTGGACGGTGTTCGGGCACTCCTCCGGGGCGGGTCTCGCACTGGCCTACGCCGCCGCCCACCCCGATCGTGTGGAGTCGCTGATCTACTGCGCCGGGGTGGGTCTGGACTGGCCGGCGCAGCGCGCGGAGTTCCGTACCCGTTCCCGGTCCCGACTGAGCGCCGAGCAGGCGGCTCACCTCGACGAGCTCGAGGCGATGGGTGCTCCGGCGCGGACGCGGGAGCAGGAGGTGCACTGGCGTGCCCTCACCTGGCTGCCCGACGCCGCTCCCGGGGAGGCGGCTGAGCGGTGGGCGTACGAGGCGGCGAGCACGCGGCTGCCCCTGACCACGGCGTGCAACCGGGCCCTGTGGCCGCAGCTGTCGGCACGGGGGCTGGACGTGGAGCTGGCCGAGGCCGGTTCGATCGGAGCTCCGGTGCTCGTGCTCCACGGGAGTACCGACCCGCGCCCGGTGGAGGCGGTCGAGGCCTTGGTCGAGGCGCTGCCCGACGGGCGGCTGGTGGTGGTCGACGGTGCCGGGCACCAGCCCTGGCGGGAGCGGCCTTCGGCGTTCGCCGCCGCGATGACGGAGTTCCTGGCCGGCCGGGGCGCGCGTCGTCCCTGACCCGGTGAGGCCCGGGCCGAACCTCAGGTCCGGCTTCCACCACCGCGGCGCGGCCCGCTCGATGACCGTCAGCGGAGGGCGATCAGCTCGTCGAGGAGGCGGTGCCCTCGGTCGACCACCGCGGCGACGGCGTCGTGACGCTGGACGCGGATGGGCCACTCGAGCTCCAGGAGGACCCGGCTGGCGGTGATCACAGCCGCGTCCTCCCACCCGACGACGTCGAGGATCCTCGTCCAGACCTGCCGTCGGGCACCGTCCAGCGGATCGTGGAACGCGTGCCACAGCAGCGTCGCGAGGTCGATGGCGCGGGTGCCGCTCCCTGCGTTCCCGATGTCCACGACGGCCACCACCGCATCGCCGCGGACCAGGACGTTGCTCGGGTTGAGGTCGGCGTGGACCACGTCCGGTGCCCCCGTCGGCGCCGGGACGCCCGCGCAGACGAGCCGCAGGCGCACCACCAGGGCGGACACCGCGGGGGAGTACCCCCCGAGCCTGGCCACGGACGCGCGCAGGTGCGCCTGCTCCGGCGTCTCGTCGGGGTCGACACCGGCGAGGAGGGTTCCTCCACCGGTCGCGAGCCGCCAGGCGTAGGACCAGTGGTCGTACGGTTCGGAGGCGAGGCCGGCCTGGAGCTCGACGACCGCCAGCAGCTGCTCGACGAGGGCCGGGGTGAACTCCTCGGCCGGAGCGGCGTCCACGACGTCGACGAGGCTCCAGACGTGGGTGGCGGTGGCCCCCACCGCGAGCCAGGCGGGGGTGGGGTAGCCGTACGCACGCACGTGCTCGACGACTCTGCGGGCGCGCAGGGTGCCCGCCAGGTCGTGCGGGTCCGCCGTCGGCACCGCCTTCAGCACGGCGTCGGCGCGGCCGGCGAGCTGGACGCGCACGGCACCCGCGTTGACGCCGCCGCTCAGGCGGCCGAGCACGGTGACCTCGCTCCCGACCACGCCGGCCACGTCGTCCAGGAGTTCGTCCGGGAACTCGACGGATCGGGCGACCTGGTCCACGACGTTCTCCCGGTCCGACGGTCAGCGCCCGCGAACTGCCGACGCTCCCGTCAGTCTGACGCCAGACGGGTGGTGGCGTGCACCCGTGTCGGGAGGCGGATGGGCAGCCCGCCACGAGGTCGTACGTCCCGCGGAACCTCAGCTGTAGAGGTCGACGCTCCTGCCGGCCGCCACGAGGGACGCCAGCGCGGCCGTCTCGCCGGCTGAGGTCTCCGGCGGTGCCGCGCGCCGCTCGTCCGCCTCCCGGCGTCGCTGCCGGGCCCTCTCCTCCTCCTGCGCCAGGGCGGCCGCCGCCGCAGCCACGGCGGCGGCCGCGGTCTGGACGGCGATCTCGTCGCGCTCGATCGTGTCCTCGTCGGCACCGGTGGCCAGGTGGTTGTTCAGCGTCTTCTGCGCGGCGTCGAGGGCCTTGACGGCCTCGCGGTAGGCGCGCTCAGCGGCCGAGCCGGTGGCCCTGCCGTCGGACGACCCGAGTGAGCCCAACCTGCTGCTGCTCACTCCGCTCACGGCGGTCGCCTCCTCCGGCTCGTCCCCCCAGACCTCGGCACCCGTCGGGTCAGGCTTGAGCCGTGAGGTCGCCGCACGGCCGGTTCCGTGAGTCGCCCGTGCGTCCGAGGACAGAGACGTGCTGGACGTGGGATGCCTCGGTGCGAGCCGGCCGCCGACACCTACGAGGAGGATGACGGCAGGGACGAGACGTCGCTGCCGTCTGTCGACGTGGCCCGAGCCGATCACGGCCCCCGTGGCGCAACGCGATCGCGGCTCCGGACGGAGTCCTCCAGACCACGCCGTCGTTCTCGGCGAAGCACACGGTGAGGGCGAAGGGGCTGTGCCCGCCCCGGTAGGTGGGGGTGGTGAGCGTGGCGTCGTCGAAGGTCCAGACCCGGGAGAGTCCGACGTCCAGAGCCACCAGCCCGGCCATGGTGGCGTTCGCGTCCTCGGCGACGATGCACACTTCGACCACCTCTCCGAGGAAGGTGCTGCTCAGGCGGTCGCGCTCAGCACGGCCGGCATCGGTTCGACGGTGGAGTGCTCACGAGGGATGGTCGGTGCGGGATCGGGACACGGCCTCTGCCGTTCTGTCGCGTGGTACCTGCGACGTCTCGTGGACCCTGGTCAGCTCGTCGCCCGTCGGCGGTAAGCGCGGGTCTTGTGCCGGTTGCCGCAGATGTCCATGGAGCACCAGCGGCCACCGCCGCTGCGTGAGGTGTCGTGGAAGGCCCAGCGGCAGTCGACCGAGGCGCACAGCTTCAGGCGGTGCCAGCGGCCCGCGGCGACGTTGGTCGCCACCGCCTCGACGATGACGTCCAGCCCCGGCACCCCGCTGGCTGCGGTGATCCGCAGTCGGGAGGAGGAGTCCGGGACGAGGTGGAGGGGAAAGCCGGCCAACAGCTGTCGAGCAGAGTCGTCGACCTCGTCGCCGGAGGCCGCTGCGGTGAGGGTCGCGCGCAGGGAGGTGCGCAGCGTCCGCGCAGCCTGCAGGTCGGCGGAGTGCAGTGCGGCGCCGCTGTCGCCGAGGTCGCGGGCCTCCATCCACGCCGCGAACGCGTCGATGGAGGTCAGCCCGTCGGTGGCGACGTGGTTCTCCCCGTACCGGGTGAAGGTCCGCTCGTCGAGGGTGTTGAGGAACTCCGCCACCAGGTCCAGATCCCTTGCCGCCACCGTCACGACACCAGCTTACAGCGAGACAGGTGTTGACGATTCGCGACACCCGCTCTACGTTTCACTGGTGTCCACCGACGTGCAGACCAAGACTCCGGACGGACCCCTCCCGCTGGGGGTGCCCGACATCGACCGGACACCGCCCGAGCACCGCGACGGCCTGTCGGACGAGGAACGTGACTTCCTCGACGCCACAGCCGACTGTCGCGGGCGGAGGGTGCCTGCGCGCACCAGCAGAGCACCCGTCCACGCTCCCTGGCTCAGGGACTGAGCAACCCCACGTCGCGACTGTCGGCCTGGCTGCTGGAGGAGCACCGCGCCTGGAGCGACTGCGACAGCGACGTCTCCTCCCGGTCCAGCGACGACCACCTGCTCAGCCAGGCCTCGCTGTGCTGGTTCACCGGCACCTCCACCTCGTTCCGCCCGTGTGACCAGCGCGGCCACGTCGCCGCCCACGAGGAGACTGAGCTCCTGGCCGCCGACCTCACCACCTCCTTCCACGACGCGGTGGGTACCCGGTGAGGCGACACGACCTCATCCGCACCGACCAGGCTGTCCTCGACGACCTGCGGGAACGGCTCCGCACGTACCGCAGCGTCCCGGCGATCCAGCTCGAGAAGCCCTCCGGAGTTCCCTCGGCCCTGCTCGCGGCGGTGGTGGAGCACTGGCGCGACGGCTTCGACTGGCGAGTGCAGGAGGAGCGGATCGCCTCCTACCCGTGGTGGGAGACCGAGCTCACCGCCGTCCCCCTTCGGGCTGTGGTCTGCCCGGCGAGCCCCACGGCACCGGTCGTGCTCCTGCTGCACGGCTGGCCCGACTCGGTTCTGCGGTTCGAGCGCCTCTTCCCCTTGCTCCCTGACATCACCCTGGTGGCCCCGGCGCTCCCGGGTTTCCCGTTCGCAGCCCCGGTGGGCCAGGGCGGTCTGTCCGCTGCGGCGATGGCGGACGCTGTCGCCGACGCCATGGAGGAGTCGGGGTTCTCCCGCTACGTCGTCTCCGCCGGCGACGTCGGTTGCGACGTGGCCGAGGCCCTGGCCGCTCACCACCCCGGTGCGGTGTCCGCCTTGCACCTCACCGACGTCTCGCAGTACCACTTCCTCCATGACCCGCCGGGCGACCTGGACGCGGCGGAGCAGGAGTACGCGGCCCGGGGCGCCCGGTGGCAGGCGGCCGAAGGCGGGTACATGCATGAGCAGTCGACGCGACCAGGGACACTCGCCGTGGGCCTGGGCGACTCACCCGCGGGCCTCGCCGCCTGGATCGTGGAGAAGATGCTCCGCTGGAGCGACGGCGACGGCTCGCTGACCGATGTCTTCACCCTCGATGAGGTGCTGACCTGGGTGAGCGCGTACTGGGTGACGGCCAGCATCGGTACCTCCTTCGCCCCCTATGCCGCCGGAGGGGGCAGGGACTGGGCTCGGGTGGAGGTGCCCACCGTCGTCACCATGTTCGCCAAGGACCTGGTGAACGCACCACGGCAGTTCGCCGACCGGTTCTTCGACGTGGTCACGTGGCGCGAGTTCGAGCACGGCGGCCACTTCGCAGCCTGGGAACGTCCGGTGGACTACGCCTGGGGTGTGCGGGCCGCGGTCGACGCACGACGGAGGGAGTGACCGGCCGACCATCCGTCGGACGGCGGGGTGGTGGTCGAGGACGCAGCGTCGATCGTCGGTCCGGTGTTCAGGCGACCAGGTTCAGCGCGGTCGGCTCAGCGGTCCTCGCCGGTGGGCAACTCGAGGACGAGGAGGTGCTCGACGTGCGGCAGGCCAGCCTGCGGCCAGGAGGTTCTCACGCGGACGCGGCCGTCGGCAGGCAGCTCGCCGATCCAGTAGCTGGCTTCCAGGTCGACGTGGACGTCGCCGCTGACGGGGTCGTCGTGGGTGCTCACCGAGCAGCTCTTGAAGGGTACCCGGTCGGCGAGGTCGTTGAGCTGCACGTGCAGCACCGGCTCCGAGCCGTAGTCGGCCTTGGCGCCGGCCGGGTCCAGCGGCTCGCGCGGCTTGTCGACCATCTGCCGCTTGGCGGCCTCGGCCTGCACGCCGTCGGCGCTCAGGTGCAGGTGCAGCATCACCCCGACGGGGTGGGCGTGGGCCTGGACGTGGGACAGCGCGACGCGGATGCCTGGTGCCTGGCTCAGCAGCAGCGGCCCGTGGACGGCCACGCCGACGTCGTTGGGAACAATCGTGGGCACCCAGCGTCGTGGCACGTCCCCAAGCTTCCTGCTTCGCGGCACCTTCCGGCAACGCCCTCACGACGCCGTGGGCGCGCGTTCCCGGCGCCCGCGCGTCTCGGGCGGCCGGGGTCACGGCAGCGCGTCGTCCGCTCCGCGTCACGTCCACGAGATCGCAGACGGGTCCGGCAGGCGCCGCGCCGGCACCCGCACAGTGACGAGGAAGTGCTCGCGCGGTGAGCTCACCACCTCCCCGGTCCACGGGTCCTCGAGGTGGCCGTCGTCGCCGCCGAACCCGCGGAGCGCCCTCCCACCGGGCACGCGGAGGATGGGCCGGGTACTTCCGTCGGCCAGGACGACCTCCAGGTCGACCACCCGGCCGTGGATCCGCTCGACGCGTCGACCGATTTCCATCTCGTGGTGGGTCTCGATCAAGCGCGGCTGCGTACCGGGCACGGCGATGAGCAGGCACGTGACGTCGACCACCTGGTCGCGCTCGATGGCGTCCCCGCAGCACTCGTGCTCCCAGTCACCGAACTCGACGACGACGTCCACGGCACGAACCTACGAGGTCATCGGCCGTCGAGAGCTGGGAGCATGAGGCTCTCCGACGCCCGCGCACGACCCAGCCCGCCAGGGAGCGGAGTCCCATCACCGAGACGACGACCGGCAGCAGCAACCGCCAGCGGGAGGAGTCCCGATCGTCGACGGGGACCCACTGCGCGACAGCGAGCAGGCTCCACAGGACGCCCAGGACGAGGGGGTGCCTGCGTGTCCTCGTGAAGGGGATTGTCTGATGAACGCGAGTACGCCAGTGCTCACGCTGCCGCACCTGCACGTCGGGGAGGCGTCACGTCGACGTGGAGCGGAGGGCGGGAGCGTGGGGCTGATCAGTGTCGTCGGGCCGGGGCTGGTGGTCCTGGGCGTCGTGGCCTTGCCGGTGCTGGCTGCCGTCCGCCGGCGCTCGTGGAGCCGATGGGCCGCGGCGTTCTACGTGCTCAGCCTGGCGCTGCTGTTCGTGTGGACCGCCAAGAGCATCGTCATCGCGGACAGCAGCTTCGACGACCCACCGGCTTGGCCTGCCCTGCCGTGGCTGCTCGCCGCGGTCCTGGCTGCGGCGATCGCCGTCGCCACCTTGCCGAGGCGACGAGAGCGCGGACGGTCGTCGAGGCCGGCCGAGTCACCGTGCGTCCTGTTCTCACCGGCCACTCGTCATGCCTGTCGCGACGACGCTGCCGGTGGTCAAGTCCTCGACGTCGGGTGCGGCACCGGCACCTTCGCGCTGCTGCTGTCTCGGCGCGGGTGCGACGTCATCGCGGTGGACCCGGCGGCGGCCTCCGTGGAGGTGGCGCAGGGGAAGCCGGGCGCGCAGCACGTCCGGTGGCAGGTCGGGGACGCGACGTCGGTGCAGGTGGACGACCGGGACCTCGTGACCATGACGGCCAACACCGCTCAGTTGATCGTCGAGCCTGAGGCGTGGGCGTCGACGCTGGAGGCGTGCCGTGCCGCCCTCGTCCCGGGTGGGCACCTGGTGTTCGAGACCCGCCGGCGATCCGCTCGGGCGTGGGAGGGGTGGACGGCGCAGCAGACCCGACGCACCACTCACGTCGACGGCGTCGGGGCGGTGCACAGCCACGTGGAGACGGTGGCCGTCGAGGACGCGTTGGTGACCTTCCGCTGGCGCTACGTCCTGCCCGACGCCCGGGGAGGGTCGGAGACGCTGACGTCCACCTCCACCCTGCGGTTCCGGGAGGAGGCGGAGCTGGAAGACGACCTGCGACGAGCGGGGCTCGACGTGCTCGACGTCCGCGAAGCTCCAGACCGCCCCGGGCAGGAACTCGTCGTCCTCGCCCGCAACCGTCGGACCTGACGGCACGGGGACCGCGCCTCCGACCAAGCCCCCGCGGTGCGCGCGGGCATCCGGCAGCCGCCCGTCGCGTCGGCAGGCTGAGGGGTGGACGACCGACGCGGTCGTCCGCCAGCGTGACCCGGGTGTCCCGTGCCCTGTGCGTCATCGCCCGAGCGGCCACCGTCGCCCTGCGCCTGGCGCCGGGACGCGGAGATCGTCGGCTGTTCCTGTCGTACGCCGTCGAGGTTCCCGTCGCTGCGGAGTTCGACCGTCTGACCTTCTGGATGGCTGACGCCTACGCCGCCCGGCTGCAGCTGGCCGGCCTCGCCCCGGCTCTGGCCGCGCCCAGCGGGGACTGGCTCAGCAGCGTCGACCCGCACCTGCTGGGGCGGGAGGTGGTCTCCACGACCCTCGACCAGGTGCCGCCGGGACGGATGTTCCTCAAGCCGGCGCTGCTGAAGCTGGTGCGGGCACCGGCGGGAGTCTGGGACGTGGACGAGTTTCGCCGGGCCGCGCTGGCCGACGGGGCCGACCCGAGGCTAGACGTGCAGTACTGCCGCCGACTCGTCGACCTCGACCACGAGCACCGCTTCGTCGTCTGCGGAGGACAGGTGCTCACGGGCAGCCCCTACCGGGTGGCGTGGCGGGCGTGGAGCCCGTCGCTGCGCTCGGACCGGTCGCCGGAGGCGGCGACCTTCGTCGGTCAGGCCGTCCGCGCGCTGGGTGACGACTGCCCGCCGGTGTGCGCGCTGGACGTGGCGTGGGACCGCGGAGCGCGACGGTGGCTCGTCGTGGAGGCCAACCCGTTGTGGGCCTCCGGCCCCTACAGCTGCGACGCAACGGCTTTCGTCGACGCCGTCGACCACGCGAACACCGCGGGACTGGGCCGCTGGGCGTGGCGGGCGGAGGAGACCCAGCTCGCGCGGGCCCGCGCCGTGGAGCCGGTGCTGGCGGTGGGGGAGGACCGCGCGACCGGGTACGTCGAGTTCGCCGACTGATCGGGCCGTCCTGGCCGGCCGGACGACGGCGCGGTCAGAGCCCGGTCATCCGCTGCATCGCCTCGCCGTACCGGGCCCCGGCGACGCCCAGGCGATCCGCGGCGTCGCCGAGTCGGGTGAGGTCCTCGCCGGTCAGCTGCAGCGTCGTCGCGCCGAGGTTCTCCTCCAGCCGGCTCAACCGCCTGGTTCCGGGGATGGGGACCAGGGTGGGGCGCTGAGCCAGCAGCCAGGCCAGCGCCACCTGTGCCGGGGTGGCGCCGCGGGTGGTGGCGACCTCGGTGACCAGGTCCACCAGCGCTCGGTTGGCGGCGCGGTTCTCCTCGCTGAAGCGGGGGATGGTGGTGCGGATGTCCCCGGCGCTGAACGCGGTGCCGGTGTCGACGGTGCCGGTGAGGAACCCCTTGCCCAGCGGGCTGAACGGCACCAGGGCGATGCCCAGTTCGTCCAGGGTCGGCAGGACCTCGTCCTCGATCTCGCGCGTCCACAGCGAGTACTCGGACTGCAGGGCGGTGACCGGGTGCACGGCGTGGGCGCGACGGATCGTGCCCGCGCCGGCCTCGGAGAGGCCGAAGTGAGCGACCTTGCCGTCCGCGACGAGCTCGGCGACGGCGCCGGCGACGTCCTCGATCGGCACGTCGGGGTCGACGCGGTGCTGGTACAAGAGGTCGATGCGCTCGGTCCGCAGCCGGGCCAGGGAGGCGTCCGCGACGCGGCGGATCTGCTCCGGGCGGCTGTCGGTGCCCACCGGCGTCCCGTTCCGGATATCCCAGCCGAACTTCGTGGCGATCACGACCTGCTCGCGCAGCGGGGCGAGGGCCTCGCCGACGAGTTCCTCGTTGACGTACGGGCCGTAGACCTCGGCGGTGTCGAAGAACGTCACGCCGCGTTCGACGGCACCGCGCAGGACGGCGACCATCTCGTCGCGGTCGCCGGGGTTGGGGCCGTAGCTCTGGCTCATGCCCATGCAGCCCAGGCCGAGGGCTGAGACGCGCAGGCCCTGACCGAGTGTGCGGGTGTCCATGGCGTTCTCCTCGTGTCGCCCTGCCGCCCAGCCCGGCGGCGGGACGTGCGGTCGACGCTAGAGGGTGCCCGGCGGCGCTGGGAGTGCCTGCCGGTACACCCCTGGACCCGCGTTCACCACAGGTCGCACAGGACCGGGAGCCGTTCGAGCGACGGCCCGACACGTCGCGCCCACGAGCCGCAGCTCGTTGCGCGTCAGGACGTCAGCTGTCACGGGCGGTCGGCGGTAGCACCCGTCGTACGGGGGTGCGGAGGTGAACCCGTCGAGGGCGAGGAACCTCCCGTCGCGTGACCAGGCCAGTGCTCGGCGCTGAGTCGCCGCCGGGGTGGCGGGTGTTCGCGTGCGGCCGTCGACCTCGTGCCGTCGACCTCGTGCCGTCGATGTCCCGTCGCCTGCGTGGACCGTGGCGGGTGGACAGCACCGGTCAGCGCGTCGGAGCGCTCCGACGGCGTGCCGCCGGGCATCCTCGGAGGGTGCCGATGCGTGACGTCGTCTTCCACCAGGTGGCCGAGTGGGACAGGGAGGACATCGGTCCCCGCTGCGTCTGGGTCTGGATCGCCTTCGACGACCGGCTGGTGGCCACCGGTGAGCACGAGGGGCCTGACGACCACGCGGGGGTGTGGTCCGCCTCTGCCTTCCTGGACACCTGGGCCGGGCGCCTCGACGATCCGGCCGCCCGGTGGCTCACGCCGCACGTCCACGGCATGGCCCGGGGCGAGGACGTACGTGAGGCGGTGCTCGCCGGGTACGTCGAACGGCACGGGCACCCGCCCACGACCACCGTGTGGAACCTCCCCGCCAGGCGCTCGGTCCCGTCAGAGGCCGAGGGGGCGTGAGCGCTCAGCCGCGTCACGCAAGACCGCGGCGTCGACCTCGACGGCCGTCTCCTCGATGCCACGATCCGGCCAGGAGCACACCAGGCGCAGCGGCCCGGGCGGTGGCAGCGGCCAGAGCCAGATGTCCCGGGTCCACGCATCCATCGAGTTGCTCGGACGGGTGAGGGAGTCCATGACCGGGTGGTCCACCAGCCAGTCGGCAGGAGAGACGCCGTCGGGCACCCCCGCAGCCCAGGGGGACTCGTCCATGGAGGTGACCTTCTGCCCGTCGGAGAACTGCACTCCCCAGCGCAGGCCGCCGGCAGGGAGGAGGAGGTCGAGGCTGCCGCGGCCGTGGTGCAGGTTCAGCCGCTCGATCAGGTCCCGTCCCGCGCGGCGGTGGGTCTCACGGAAGCGCACCACCAGCCGGAGCTCGACGCCCTGGGGGTACGCGCGGGCGCCCTCGACGAGGACCACGGTGTCCGGTGAGCGACCCAGCTCGATGCTCAGGTCCGCGACACCGGGGATGAGGTCGGGCGGTGGCGCGGCCCAGACGGGTGTGGCGAACGGCGCGTCGCCGGGGTCGTCGGCCGTCACCGCGTCGCTGGGAGTGGGGAAGAACGACTCCTGGCTGCTCATGTCGACCCCTTCGTCAGTGAGTGTGTGCCGATCGCCGACGGTAGCCGTCATCAGCGCTGAGATCGCCCTCTCGTGGAGAAGATCGGGAAGTCGTCCTGCGGCGGGGGAGTGCCTCCTCCCGCCCGCTGTCGTCTCGACGACGGCCGTCAGCGCCGACCAGGCATCCCTTGCGCGCGGGAGATCGGTGGACGCGTCGCTGCCGTCGGCCGCGCGCGCCCGTTCCCAGGCCGGCACGGGAGCCTCGAGTCCGGCCGTGGTGGTGGCCGGCCGCGTCGGCCTGCGTCAGGACCTACGGTTCAGCGGTGGACCTCCAGCCGGTGCGTGACGCGTACTCGACCCTGTCGAAGCAGTACATCGGGCTGTCGGACGGCGGCTGGCCGGAGCACGAGGACGACACCGACCTCGTGCGGCGACACCTGACCGGAGTCGCCGGACCGGTGCTCGACCTCGGCTGCGGCCCAGGTCACTGGACCGCCTACCTGCACTCCTCGGGCACCGAGGTGACCGGCGTCGACATGGTCCCCGAGTTCATCGAGCACGCTCGCACGAAGCATCCCGGCCCGGAGTTCCAGCTCGGCTCCATGACCGAGGTCGACGTTCCCGAGCACTCCGTGGCCGGCATCCTCTCCTGGTACTCGACCATCCACCTGCCGGCGCCGGAGCTCGGCACGGTGCTGGCCGGTTTCCACCGACTCCTGCACCCCACCGGCGTGCTCGTCATCGGCTTCTTCGACAGCGACGACCACGTCGCCACCTTCGACCACCGGGTCGTGACCGCCTACCGCTGGCCCGCCGACACCTTCGCCGAACACCTGAGGCGGGCGGGCTTCACCGAGGTGGAGCGACTGCGCCGCCAGCACCCGCAACGTTCAGACCGGAGGTACGCCGCCATCGCCGCACGAGCGTCCTGAGGGTTCCGCGCCGGGCGCGCAGCTGGCGACAGGCTGATGTCCTCACGAGGACGACGCGGGTGAGACGACCAGGGCCCGAGCAGTCCCAGCGGGTCCCTGCCGGTCAGAGACCACCGGGCCCCCGAGATTGCAACGAGTGGCAGTCAGGCAGCAACGTGGCACCCATGACCGCGCCCGCACGGCAACATGACCGTGACGCTCGTCTCCACGTGCTGGGGAGTCAGGTGGTGCCCGACCGGGCCAGCAACATGTGATGGAGCCCGCGCTGACCCCCGCGCTCCGGCTGGAGGCGTGCAGGGTTCTGGTGGTGGCGGGCGTGAGTTCGACCGCGGGCAGGAGTGTCTCCACCTTCAGATCGTGCGACACGCGGGGCTCGGCGCGAAGCCGGAAGCCGGAAAGCCGCGCCCGGACGGCGGGCGGAGCGCACACATCGCGCGGTCAGCGGGATGACCGTGCGTTCGGCCCGTCCCGCGACCAGCGCTTCCAGGGGGTCGAGGTGTCGGCGTCACGCGGGTGGGTGCGGACGGTGATCGCCTGGATGTCAGGCTGAGGCTTGTCGATCCACGGTGCTGGAAGGGGTGCGAGCGTGCCGGTAGGAGCTGTCGTCTCGGCCGCGTGGGGCTTGGTGGTGCTCGCGGGGCTGCTGCTGGTTATGGCCCGGGCCGTCCA
>NZ_JAAALN010000055.1 GCF_009906795.1 Kineococcus siccus | reverse complement strand
CCCCGACACGGACGACGGGGCCGCGTCGGCGCCCCGTCGTCCGTGTCGGGGCGGTGCGCGCGCGGTGGCGCCGGGCGTTCAGCGTGCCACCACGGCACCGGCTGTGCCCTGTGGAGGACCGCCCTGGCGGGGTGAGGGATTCATCACGTCGGCCCGGCCGGGGTTTCGGCGTGCGCGTCGACGCTGCGCAGCAGAAGGTGACTGCGCGACGTGCAGGATGCGCGCGCTGCACCGGAGGACCGACGATGACGACGACCACGCCCGAACCGGACCAGGCCACCCCCGCGACGGCGGCGATCCCACCGCTGGCGGCCGCCGTCCCGCTGTTCCGCGAGCTCGGCGACCTCAAGCGGCTGCGCGACGCCGCGGGAACGGGTTCCCTGGCCGACCGCGCGTTCCTGCGGTCCTGGCGGCGGCTGCTCGCGGGTCAGGACGCGGAGCGGGTGGCCCGCTCGGAGACCGCCCGCGCGCTGGCGGCCGCACGGCTCGGCGGCGTCGACGCCGGCGTGCTGCGGCTCGCGGGCCTGACGCCCGAGGAGGTCCGCGTCGTGCTGCGGCGCAGCGCCGATGCCGCGCTGGCGTCGTCCGGGGGAACGCTGGGTGAACTCTCCGACGTGCTGGCCGCCCTGGGCCCCGAGCCCGACCCGGCGCTGCCGTCGCCCCCGCCGTTCGCCGTGGCGCTCGTGCACCAGCCGCGCGCGGGCGCGACCCACCCGACGCGTCCCCGCGTCCTCGTGGAACCGCCCGAGAGCCACGGCGACCACTGCTTCGTCACGGCCGTCTACTCCGCGCTCCTCGCGCCGGCGCAGGGCGTCGGCCGCGGCGACGCCTTCCTGGTCGCGCTCGCCCACCACCTGCCGAACGCCGACCTGCCCGACGCGGGTTTCGGGGGTGAGCTCCTCCTCGGCGAGCACCTGCCCGCCGTCCTCGCGACGCTGACCGACCGCTCGCTGGCCCAGCTGCCGAACGCGCTCTCACAGCCGCTGCGGGAACTCCTCCCCCAGCGCGAGACGACGGCGACGCCCATCGGCCGGGTGTTCAACGCGGCCGACGTGCTGGACCGCGTGCTCCAGGTCCACCACCACGCGCGGGCCGCGGCGTTCACCGCCGAGCAGGCGCTCGACGACCTGGACCTCGTGCACCCCGGGCCCGTGCAGGGGTTCCAGCTGCGGGTCCTGAGCGACGCGGGACTCCCCGTCCGGTGACCGGGCCCGTCAGCCCGACGACGTCGACCCGGTGGCCGGTCGTCGACGGCATCCCGTTCCAGCGGTTCGGCCGCGAGGAGCTGGCCGCCGCCGTGCTGGCCGCCCTCGAGGACGGCCGGCCCGAGGAGGCCCGCGCGCTGCTGCTGCGCGACGCCGACGACTGGTGGGACGAGGAGCCCCCCGCGCTGGCGGAGGCGAGCGCCGCGGCGCAGGCCGCCACGCTGTCGCAGGCGGTGCAGCACCTGCGGCTCGGCCGCGTCGGGGACTACCTGCGCTACCGCTGGTCCGACCCGGCCTTCCTCGCGGGGCTCGCGCTGCTGCGGCGGGCCTGGCCCGGCGCGGGCCCCGGGGGCCTGCCCGTGGTGGAGGTCGCGGCCGGCACGGGGGTCCTGCTGCGTGAGCTGGCGCTGCGCGGCGTGGAGCGCCTCACGGGCGTGGACGTCGTGCACGCCAAGCTCTGGCTCGCGCGCCGCTTCGTGCTGGCGGGGATGCCGCCCGCGGCGGACGTCCGCCTCGTCGTCGCGGACGCCGCCCGGCCGTGGCCGCCCGCGCTCGCCCCGCGGCTGCAGGCCGAGGCCGACCGCGTGGTCGTCTGCCACGACGCCTTCTACTTCCTGCCCGACCCCCCGGTGACCGCGGCCCGGCTGCGGGCCCTCGCGGGCACCGGCGGCTGCGTGGTCGTCGGGGCGGTGCCGAACGGCCTGCTCCCGCGCCGGGGCGGTGGGGCGCGGCTCTCGCCGCAGGACCTGCTGGACCTCTTCCCCGGGGCCGTCCTGCACGACGACGCGGAGCTGGCGGCGGAGGTGACGACGGGCACCCCCGCCCCGGCGCGCACCGCGGACGAGCTCACCGCGGCGGTGACCGTGAGCGCCGTCGTCGTAGGCCCCGACTGGCGTGCGCGCAGCGGCGCCCCCGACCTCGGCCTGCCCCTGCCGGGCCGGTCCCTGCGCCCCAACCCGCTCTACGGCGACGACGGCGTGCTGCGCTGGCCCTCGCCGCGCTACGCCGCCGACTACGCCGCGCGCTGCGGCTACCTGCCGCCGCGACTGCCCGCCGCGGCGGACCTGACCGCCGACCCCGTGACGTGGGCGCGACGCCGCGTCCTCCTCGACCTCCCGGAGCACTGGTGACCGACGTACCGCCCTCCCCCGCACCGGCCTCGACCGGCTGGGTGATCGCCGGCGCCGGCTGGGTCGCGCGCGACCACATGGCCCCCGCGCTGGCGGCCTCGCCGACCAGCCGCGTCGTCGCCGTCGTGGACCGCGACCCGGCGGCGGCCCGCGAGCTCGCGGCGCGCTTCGACGGCGCGGTCGCCGGCACGGACCTCGCGGCGGCGTTCCGGACCCCGGGGGCGCAGGTCGCCTACGTCGCCACGCCCAACCACGCGCACCGCGAGGTGGTGGCCGCGGCGGCCGGCGCGCGCCTGGCGGTGCTGTGCGAGAAGCCGCTCGCCGCCACGCTCGCCGACGCGGCCGACCTGGTCGCGGTGTGCGAGGCGGCCGGCGTCCTCGCGGCCACGGCCTTCGACCAGCGCTGGCACCCCGCGCACCGCGCGGCCGCCGACCTCGTCGCCGCCGGCCGCCTGGGCACCGTGACGTCGGTCCGCATCGTCTACGGGTGCTGGCTGCCGCCGGACTGGTCCCCGCCGGGCAGCACGACGGGCGACAACTGGCGCGTGGACCCGGTGCGGGCGGGGGGCGGCGCCTACGTCGACCTCGCGCCCCACGGCCTGGACCTGGTGGGCGCCCTGCTCGGCGAGGACGTCACCTCGGCCACCACCCACCTGCAGCACCGCGTGCACGACTACGCCGTCGACGACGGCTCGGTCCTGGTCGGCAGCACGGGCTCCGGCGTCCTGGTCAGCATCGCGAACTCGTTCAACACCGTCGAGACGCTGCCCCGCCGGCGGCTCGAGGTGGTCGGCACGGCCGGTCAGCTCGTCGCGACGGACACCATGGGGCAGACCGCGGGCGGCCGGCTGGAACTGCTGGACGCCGCGACCGGCACGCCCGCCGAGATCGCCTTCGACACGGGCACCACGCCGTTCGCGGCGCAGGTGCGCGCGGTCGAGCGGGCCCTCGCCGGTGAGGTGCCGTGGCCGTTCCCGCTCGCCCGCGACCTGCGCCTGATGCAGCTGCTGACCGACGCCCTGCCCGCCGTCCCCACCCCGCGACGAAGCGACCTGGAGGTCTCCCCGTGACCGGCCCGAACGACTCCCACGCCATGCGCGACGTCCGCAGCGCGGCCCTGGCGCCCCTGCCCACGCGCGCCCACCGCAGCCACGTCGCTTACTCCTGCACGAACTGCGGCCACTGGCAGCGGTGGTTCCCCACGGCCCCGCCCCCCGCGTGCCCCGTGTGCACCGACGTCCGCAACGAGCTGCCCGAGGGGGGTTTCGCGTTCCGCACCGCCGCCGAGGTGGACGCGCTGGTGACGACGTCGTGGCGCGAGGCCGTGCCGGGCGTGCAGGAGTTCTGGTGCGACCCCGTGGTCGGCCTGGGTTCCCACGGCTGGGTGCTCGACACCGCCGACGGCCTGCTGGCCTTCGAGGCCGCGCCCTGGTACTCCGCGGACGCGCTCGCCGAGCTGCGCCGCCGCGGCGGGCTGCGCGTGCTCGCCTCCAGCCACGTGCACGGGTTCGGCGGCCTGTGGCAGCTGCAGGACGAGCTCGACCCGCCCGTCGTCTCCGTGGGCGTGGCGGACCTGGTCTGGACGAAGGCGTTCCGCGTCACCTGGCCCGCCGACGACCAGCTCGAACTTGCTCCCGGGATCCGGATGCACCGCACGGGAGGGCACTTCCCCGGCCACAGCGTCCTGCACGACGCCGACCGCGGGCTGCTGTTCTGCGGGGACTCCCTCAAGATCGACCTCGCCGAGGACGGCAGCGCGCGGGCGCTCAGCGCGCACAAGGCGTTCCACGCGCAGATCCCGCTCTCGCGCGCCGAGCTGCGGCACATGCGCGAGGTGGTGGGGTCGCTGGAGTTCGAGACGGTGTTCAGCCCCTTCGAGTTCGCGGCCGTCACGACGGCCCACGTCACGGCGCTGATCGACCACATGCTCGCGGCACCGCCGTCGGCGGCGCCCGTGCCGATGGACGTCCTCGCGACACCGCGGACGGTGTTCGCGTGAGCGGCCCGCGGGCCGGCACCCGGCCGCTGGTCACGGCCCACCCGGTCGACGCGGGGAGCGAGCACCCCGTCACGGCCCGGTTCCGCGAGGCCTGCGGGCCGCTGGACCGGTTCGAGTTCCCCACCTACCTGCTGGACACCGTCGGGATCCCCAGCTGGTGGACCATCGCGCGCACGGCCGGCGGCCCCGACCCCGGGCACGGCTACGGGGCGAGCGACGCCGACGCACGGCGCTCCAGCTGGGGCGAGTCCGCGGAGATCGGCCTGCTGCGCCGCACCGTCGCGGGCCTGGAGCACCGTCGCGGGACCTACGCCGAGCTCGTGGCGGGCGAGGGGGCGCGCGCCGTCGTCGACCCGCCGACCGTCTGCCTCGACGCGGGGGCGGCGTACTCCCCCGACACCCCCCTGACCTGGCTCCCGCTGCAGCGCTTCCGCACCGGGGAGCGGGTGTGGGCCCCCGCCGACGTCGTGCTGCGCGACGCCGACGCCCTGCCCGCGGGGTTCTCCGACGACCTCCCGCCCCTCGTGACGCGGATGGGCAACGGCCTCGGTGCGGGCGACACGCTGCACCGCGCGGTCGCCCACGGCCTCGGCGAGCTGCTGCAGCGCGACGGCAACGGCACCCGCTTCCGCGCGCTGGACACGGGCGTCGTCGTCGACCTGGGCCCCGGGGACGCGGCCGTGGCCGACCCCGCGACGCGCGAGGCGCTGGGCCGGTTGCGCGCGGCCGGGGTCGACGTCCGGGTGAAGCTCGCGAACACCGCCCTCGGCATCGTCAACGTGACGGTCGTGGGCGCCGACGACGACCCCCTGCAGCCCGTCATGGTCACCGCGGCCGGGGAGGCCGCGCACCCCGACCGCGAGGTCGCGGTGCGCAAGGCCGTCCTCGAGTTCGCCGCGGCCCGCTCCCGCAAGGCCTTCACCCACGGCTCGCTCGCCGCGGTCGCCGAGATCGCGCCCGCGGGCTACCTCGACGCCTGCGCGGGCGACCCCGCGGCGACGGAAGCCCGTGCGCTGCACGGGATGCTGCACTGGCTGGAGCTCGGCGCCGACGAGCTGCGCGCCCTGCTCGAGCCGGTCGTGCTCGCCGAGCACGGCCGGGTGGACTTCGCGGCGCTGCCGACCTGGTCGGCGCCCGCGGGCACGGACGAGCAGCAGGCGCTGTGCGAGCACCTCGTCGCGACGCTCGAGGCGGAGGGGCTGGACGTCCTCGTGCTCGACTGCTCCGACGCCGCGCACGGTGTCGCCGTCGCGCGCGTGGTCGTGCCCGGGCTGGAGGTCGAGATCATGAGCTACGGCCGGATCGGGGAGCGCGGGACGGCGGACCTGCTCGCCCGCGGCGACGGCCGCACGGGCCTGCACGGCATCGTCGGCCTGGGCGTCCCCGGGGCGCCGGGCGTCCCGGCCACCGCCGCGCCCGTCCACCTCACCGCGGCCGCGACCGAGCGCCTCGGCGGGCCGGCGTGGCTCGACCGCGCCGCCGTCGACCGCGTCGTCGGGGAGCTGTACCCGCTGTACCGGGAACCCGCGCTGCACGCGGCCGCGGTCGCCCGCCAGCGCGGCTGGACCGCCTCGGGAGGAGCGCGATGAGGATCTGCTTCGTCAGCCGCCGGTACTGGCCCGCGGTGTCGGGCATGAGCGTGTACGCCGAGAAGCTCCTCGAGGAGCTCGTGCGCCGGGGCCACGAGGTCGTCCTCGTGTCGCAGTACCGCGGCGACGCCGCCGGCAGCGCCGTCTACGGCGGTGGCCCGCCGCCCGCGGACCGGGTCCCCGCGGGGGTCCGGGCGATCGGCCTCGAGGCGCTCGGCGAGCAGCGCGTCGCGCAGGGGCGGCCCGCGGACTTCGACGCGGACATCGCCGCGATGCGCGACACCGTGCTGCGCCTGCACGCCGAGGAACCCTTCGACCTGCTGCACGCCCAGTACGCCTGGCCGGTCGGCATGGCCGTCCTGGAGGCCGCCGCGGAGCTGGGCCTGCCGTCGGTGGTCAGCGTGCAGGGCGGCGACGGGCACTGGGTCGGCCTGTGCTGCCCCGAGCACTCCACGGGCATCCGCACGGTGCTGGACCGCGCGGACGCCGTCCTCATCGGGTCGCAGTCCTTCGCCGACGAGGTCGTCGAGCACCACGGCACGGACCCGGCGCGCTTCACGCTCCTGGGCGGGGCCACCGACACCACGGCGTTCACGCCCGCCGACGAGGACGACCTCGGCCGAGTCGACGGCGACGGCGACGGCGTCACGACGCTGCTGTTCCACGGCCGCGTCGACCGCCGCAAGGGCGTGCTGGACCTGCTGCACGCGCTGGCGGCCCTGCGCCGCGCGGGCCGCCCCGTGCGGCTCGTCGTCTCGGGCATCGGCCCCGACGTGGCCGCCGTGGCGGAGCTCGTCGCCGAGCTCGGCCTCGACGACGCCGTCGAGCAGCGCGGGTACGTGGCCTACGCCGACGCCCCGGACGTCTACCGCGGCGCGGACGTGTTCGTGTCCCCGACGCAGTCGGAGGGGTTCTCCAACACCATCCTCGAGGCGATGGCCGCGGGCCTGCCGGTCGTGACGACCCGCTCGGTGGGCGTCGTGGATTGCGTGCGGCACCGGGAGAACGGCCTGCTGCACGAGGTCGGGGACGTCGCCGGCCTGGTCGACGCGCTGACGGCCCTGCTCGACGACCCCGCGCTCGGGACCAAGCTGGCCACCCAGGCGCTGCAGGAGGTCCGCGACGTCTGGTCCTGGCCCGCGCTCACGGGGCGCATCGAGGCGGTGTACGCCCGGCTGGCCGGCACCGCCCCGGACGCGTCGTGGCGGGAGCTGCCGCCGCAGCAGCGCCCGACGAGCCGCGGTCGCGGGGTCGAACCCGGCCCGTCGGGCGAGCCCTGCCGCTACCTCGCGGCCCCGCACCTGCTGTGACCCGCCCGTCGGGGCCGGTGCCGGGCGCGCGCACCGTGGCGGCGGTCTCCCCCCACCTGGACGACGCCGCGTTCTCGGCGGGCGGGCTGCTGGCCGGCCTCGCGGCCGCGGGCGCCGACGTCTGCGTCGTCACGGTGTTCACGGCCTCGGTGCCGCACCCCACCGGGTTCGCGCTGGCCTGCCAGCTCGACAAGGGCCTCGACGCCGACGTCGACTACCTGGCCCTGCGGCGCGCCGAGGACGTCGCGGCCACCGCGGCGCTCGGCGTGCGGCACCGCCACCTCGACCTGCGGGAGGCGCCGCACCGCGGCTACGGGGACGCGGCGGCCCTGTTCGGGCCCGTCGTGGCGGCCGACGACGTCACGCCCCCGGCCGTCGCCGCGCTCGTCGCGGCGGCCCTGGCCGAGGAGTTCCCCACCGGGCTGGACCTCGTGCTGGGGCCGCAGGCGCTCGGCGACCACGTCGACCACCGCCACGTGCGGGACGCGCTGCCCGCCGTCGCGGAACGGGTCGGTGCGCTCCGGTCGTCGTGGGCGGACACGCCGTACCTGCTGCGCGACGGGGCCGCGTCCCCGCAGGGTGGCCCCCGCGCCCCCTCGCCCGCGGAGCTGTCGGCGAAGGTCGAGGCGTGCGCGGCCTACGCGACGCAGGTGGGGTTCCAGTTCTCGGGGACCGGGGCGATGGCGGCCGCGCTGCGCTCCACGCCGGAGTTCTTCACCACCGCTCGCGCCTGAACCGCGCCGGCCGGTGGATCCCCCGGCCCGGGTCCGCCGGGGCCGTCAGGCGCTGCGGCGCAGGTGTTCCCGCACCGCGGTCTCGGCCGTGGAGCGGTCGAGCTCGACGCCGCTGCGGCGCAGGGCGCGCAGCCCGGGTGAGTCTTCCGCCGCGAGCAGCCCGAGCAGGAGGTGCTCGGTGCCGAGCTCCCGGTCGCCGAGCGCCTGGGCGGCCCGCAGGGCGTTCTCGAGCACGCGCCTGGCGGGTGCGGTGAAGGGCAGGTGCTCGAGGCCGAACAGCCGGGTCAGCCGGCCGCGTCGCCGCGGCGACGGCCGGTCGAGGGCACCGGGCCCGAAGGTCGCCTCGGCGCGGCGGCGCACCTCGTCCAGGTCGATCCCCAGGGCGGCGAGCGCCTCGGCCGGGTCGTCCCCGCGCGCGACCGCGTCGCGCAGCCGGACCGGGTCGGTGCCCGCCCCGCGCAGCACCGCCGAGGCCACCCCCTCGGTCCGCACGAGGGCCAGGAGCAGGTGCTGGTCGCCGATCTCGGGATGACCGAGCTCGCGGGCGACCGCCTGGGCGGACACCACCACCTCGCGGGCCGGGGTCGTGAAGCGTTCGAACACGGGAACTCCTCGTCGTCGTCGGGGTCGGGATCGGCTCAGGCTCGGGCGGAGTGCTTGCGGTGCACCGTCTGCTTGGAGACCCCGAGGGCGCCGGCGATGGCGGCCCAGGACCAGCCGAGCGCGCGCGCCCGGTCGACCTGCAGGTCCTCGAGGCGTTCGAGCAGCTGCCGCAGCGCGGCCACCGCCCGCAGGCCGACGGCGGGGTCGGGGTCGGTGCCGGCGGAGAGGAGGTCGTCCGGTGCGGTCATGCGTCAGCATGTGCTGACGGCGGGCCGTTGTCAACCTCTGCTGACGACGGCGGGCGCCGTCACTCCGGGAAGCGCGCGAGCCCCGCCAGCACGTCCGCCCGCTCCCCCGCGACGCACACCCGGACCCAGCCCTCGCCGCGCGCGCCGAACGCCGTCCCGGGGGCGACGGCCACCCGGCGGGTCAGCAGGAACTCCGCGCACCACGCCTCGACGTCCCCACCGCTGGCGTGCGCGACGTCGACCCACAGGTAGAACGCACCCTGTGGCCGGTGGAAGCGGATCCCCTTCGCCCGCAGCAGTTCGCACGCCGCCTCGAGGGTGCCGCGGTAGTGCTCGCGGGCGTCGTCGACGACGCCCTGGTCACCGTCGAGGGCCGCGAGCGCCGCCAGTTGCGCCGGTGCGTTGACGCAGCTGACCACGGCCTCCTGCGCGCTGCGCAGCATCGGTGCCCAGGCCGCCGGGGCCACGAGCCAGCCGACGCGGGCTCCGGTCAGCGCGTAGGTCTTGGAGAACGAGAACACCGACAGCACCCGGCCGTCGGGGTCGAGGGTCGCGGTGCTGACGTGCGGGACGCCGTAGGTGAAGCGCTCGTAGACCTCGTCGCTGACGACCCAGAGGTCGTGGCGCGCCGCGAAGGTCACGAGGTCGCGCAGGACCGCGGCGGGGTGCACGACGCCGAGGGGGTTCGACGGGGAGTTGACCAGCAGCACCCGGGTGCGCGGCGTGATCGCCCGTTCCAGGTCCGCGAGGTCCGGCTGGAAACCCGTCGCGGGGTCCAGCCGGTACGGGACGGGCACGGCCCCGACGTGGCGCGCCGCCATCGAGAAGTTCGTGTACCCCGGGTCCGGGACGAGGACCTCCTCGCCCGCGTCCAGGGTCAGCGAGAGCGCCTGGTGCAGCGCCTGCATGCCGCCCGCCGTGACCCACACCTGGTCCGGGTCGACCTCGAGGGCGTTGTCGCGCAGCAGCTTCCGGGCGATCGCCGCCCGCAGCCCGGGGATGCCGCCGTTGGCGGTGTAGCGCGTGACGTCGTCCTCCCACGCCCGCGCGCCCGCGGCGAGGACGTGCGGCGCGACCGCCAGGCCGGGCTCACCGACGTGCAGGTGGACGACGTCGTCCAGCCCGGCGGCGAGCTCGAAGATGCGGCGGATGCCCGACGAGGGGATGGCCAGGGCGTGGGGCGCGATGCGGGGCACGTGCCGATGCTGCCACCCCCCGCCGGAGGACGACGTCCGCCCGTGGCCCCACCGGGGCCACGGGCGCGCGTCACGACGACCTCGGGCGCAGGTCAGCGTGCGGGTCGGCTCACGCCGGGGGCATCAGGACCGCGTCGACGAGGTACACGGTCGCGTTCGACGTCTGCACGTTGCCGCAGATGACCTTCGTCGAACCGTTGACGGTCATGGCGTCGGCGGTGCCGCCGATCTCCACCGAGGCGCCCTGCACGGTCGGCACGCTCTTGGCCGCCAGCAGCATCGCCGGGTCCATCCGGCCCTGGACGACGTGGTACGTCAGGACCGAGGTCAGCGTGTCCGTCCCCTCGGGAGTCTTCAGCGTCGCGACCGTCTCGGGCGGCAGCGCCGCGAACGCGCTGTCCACGGGAGCGAAGACCGTGAACTCGCCCCCGTTCAGGGTGTCGACGAGGTTGACCTGCGGGTTGAGCTGCCCGGACACCGCCGCCACCAGCGTCGTCAGCAGCGGGTTGTTCGACGCCGCGGTCGTCACGTTCGCCTCGGCCATGCCCTCCACCGAACCGGCGCCCGTGGGCACCTGCGCGACGTACCCGGCGCAGCCCGCGCCGACCGGGGTGGTGTCGGCCATCGCGCTCGAGCTCGAGGACGACGTCGAGGACGTACTGCTGGAACTGGCGCTCGACGAGCTCGTCGTGGCTTCTGCGCCCGCGTCGTCGGAGCTGCCGCACGCGGTGGCGCCCAGACCGAGGACCGCCACGAGGGCGAGGAGGGAGGACGTGCGGCGTCGGGTCGAAGTCATCATCAGGAGAACCCCTCGAAGTGTGTGTCGCCGTCGGGATCGACGGTGAGCCGGCCTCTCACCCTGGTTCGGCGCCGACACCGCCGCGGGCTGGTACTCGTCGACGAACACGCCACCCCGCGGAGGACGCGGGCCGAGCACTCCTGGGAACGTTACCGAAACGTTGCTTGGAGTAATGTGCCGATGACGCATCGTAACAGCTCACCCCACGGTGAAGAACTTGCTGGGCCAGCCGGAAGAACCGTCCGGAATGGGTTTCACGACGTCCTGGGTCTGCACGGCACCGTCGCCGTCGGTGGCCCGGGCCCGCACGGTGTGGTTGCCCGGGGCGGCGCCCTCGAAGGCGTGCGACCACTGCACCCAGGTGTCGGCGTCGACCGTGGACGACAGCCGCGCCTCGACCCAGTCGCCGCCGTCGATCGAGACCTCCACCTTGCTGATGCCCCGCGTCTGCGCCCAGGCGACGCCCGCGACCGGAACGGTCTGCCCGGCGGCCACCTTGGCGAAGGAGGCGGGCACGTCGATCCGGCTGGCGGTCTTGACGGGGGCCTGCTCGGCCCACCCGCGGTCGGTCCAGTACGCGGTCTGCCGGTCGAAGCGGGTGACCTCGATCTCGGTGATCCACTTGCAGGCCGAGACGTACCCGTACAGGCCCGGCACGATCATCCGCGCCGGGAAGCCGTGGACGTCGGTGAGGGGCTCACCGTTCATCGCCACCGCGATCATCGACGAACGCCCGTCCGTCGCGGCGGCCACGGGGGTGGAGATGGTGAACCCGTCGACGGACCGCGACAGCAGCATGTCGGCGTCCGGCTGCAGGCCGGCCCGGCGCAGCAGCGTCGTCAGCGGGACGCCGAGCCAGCGGGCGTTGCCGACCAGGTTGCCGCCGACCTCGTTGGAGACGCAGGTCATCGTCATCCACCGCTCGACGAGGTCCTCGGCGAGGAGGTCGTCGAAGGTGACCGTGACCTCGCGCTCGACCATCCCGTGGATGCGCAGCGTCCACGACGCGACGTCGACCTGCGGGACCGACAGGGCCGTGTCGACCCGGTAGAACGACGACGCGCTGGTGACGTAGGGGGTGATGTCGGCGACCGCGTCGATCCCCGGGGGCAGCGCCGGAGCCGGGGACGCCGGCGCGGGCAGGACGATCGTCGCGCGCGTCGCGGCCACGGAGTTCGACCGGTTGACCGCCGCGCCCGCCCCCGCGGTCACGGCGGCGGCGCCCGCGACGGCGCCGAACAGCACCGACCGCCGCGACAGCGGCCCCGTCGCCCTCGGCGGCGTGCCACGCACGGCGCGGACCAGGACGACCAGCGCGATCGCTCCCGCCACCGTCCCGACCGTCGACGGCAGCCAGCTGACCGCCGTGGCGTCCGGGCGGTTGGTCGTGGCGCCCACGGCCGCCGCCCCGAGCAGCCCGACGAGCACCAGCCCGGCCCGCAGCGAACGCAGGGCCACGAGCCCGATGACGACGAAGAAGAGCACCAGCGTGGCGTAGAGGCTGCCCAGCAGCACGGCCTTGTCGGCCTGACCGAACTGCCGGATGGCCCACTCCTTCAGCCACTCGGGGGTCCGCGCGATGAACTCCTGGCCCACGCCGAGCACCGGGTCGGCCGAGCGGGTGGTCGACGACGCCAGCAGCGCACCGACGCCGAGCGTCAGCCCGCCGCTGAGCAGTCCGGCCAGCACGGCGAGGACCCGTCGGGGACGGGGGCGTGGCGGCGGGCCCTGGATCCGGACGTCCTCGTCGACCTGACCGTGCACGGCGTGGCCCCCTCCTGCTCCAGGCGACGGCGAGGTGCCCTCGACCGGCCGAGGCGCCGCGCGGGCGACAGCGCGGCCGTGAAGCCGCCGCTGGCGTCAGCCCACCGCACCGGGGCGGGTCGAGACGTCGGCTGGAGAGACCGGCGGTAGGTCCACCGTACTACTACTCTGTGCTGTTGTCCGACTACTGACCGTTGTCGGCGACTGACCGGCTCGGCGCCACGCTCAGGCGGCGACGCCGGCCATCGCCTCGGCGAGCAGGACGACCGAGCGCAGCCGCGCCTCGGTGCTGCGCGCCTGGTGCGCGACGATGAGCTCGTCGGCGTCGGCGAACCGGCGGAACTCCTCGAGCTGCTGCCGCACCTGCGGCGGCGTGCCGACGGCGGCGTGGGCCAGCATCTGGCGCACGTGCTGGCCGGCCGCGGAACCCATGAGGAGGTCGACCTCGGGCTCGGTGAAGGTGCGGCCGCGACCGAACAGCGAGGTCGCGAACGAGCGCAGGACGTTCTCGTAGGCGTCGTGCGCCTGCTCGGTGGTGTCGGCGGCCACGACGTTGACCCCGGCGATGACGTGCGGGCGCTCGAGCTGCTCGGAGGGGCGGAACTCGCTGCGGTAGGCGGCGACCGCCGCGCCCAGCGACTGCGGCGCGAAGTGCGACGCGAAGGCGTAGGGCAGGCCGAGGGCCGCCGCGAGGCGGGCCCCGAAGGTCGAGGAACCCAGGACGTAGAGCGGGACGCGCGAGCCCGCACCCGGCACGGCCGTGACGCCCGGCACGCGCGACCGCCCCGCGAGGTAGGCGCGCAGCTCCTGGACGTCCTCCGGGAACGACGCGGAGGCGGCCGGGTCGCGCCGCAGGGCGTGCGTGGTGGCCTCGTCGGAGCCGGGCGCGCGGCCGAGGCCCAGGTCGATGCGGCCCGGGTACATCGCCTCGAGCGTGCCGAACTGCTCGGCGACGGTCAGCGGCGAGTGGTTCGGCAGCATCACGCCGCCGGAGCCGAGCCGGATCGAGCGCGTCCGCGCCCCCACGTGCGCGATGACGACGGCCGGCGCCGACGAGGCGATCGTCGCCATGTTGTGGTGCTCGGCGTACCAGACCCGCTGGTAGCCGTGCTCCTCGGCGGTCTGCGCGAGCGCCACGCTCGCCGCGATGCTCTGGCCCGCCGACTCCCCGGGGGCGATGGGGGCGAGGTCCAGGATCGACAGCGGCAGGGACATTCGGGCGACCTCTTCCGGGTGCTGCGCGGGACGGCGTGCGCCGGGGCCGTGCCGACCCCGGTGGGGGCGACAACCGCCGCCGGGCCGCGGCTGTTCCGGCGGCGGCCGACCCACCCCGGGCGCCGGCTCACAGCCGCGGGTCGACGGGCTCCGACTCCAGCGCCAGCACCGCGACCACGCACTCGTGCACGCGCCACAGGGGTTCCGACCGCGCGGCCCGCGCGAGGCCCTCGAGCCCCAGCGCGTACTCGCGCAGCGCCAGCGACCGCTTGCGCCCGAGGGTGCGCTCGCGCAGCCGCACGAGGTTGCCGGGCTCGAGGTAGTCGGGCCCGTAGACGAGCCGCAGGTACTCCCGGCCCCGCACCTTCAGCGCGGGCTGGACGAGGCCGCGCGGCGTGCGCACGCGGCCCGCCGCGGGCTTGACGACCATGCCCTCGCCCCCGGCCCCGGTCGCCTCGAGCCACCAGCGCGTGGCGGCCTGCGTGGAGTCCGGGTCCGTCGTGTCGACCAGGAGCCGCCGGGTCGTGCGCAGGCGTTCCGGCGCCACCCGCACCAGCCGGTCGGCGACGTCGAGGTGCCACGCGTGCGGCTGGTCCGCGAACGTCCGGCCGTCCCCCGCGAGCACGGCGAACGGCGCGAGGTGCACGCCGTCCAGCCCCTGCGTCGGCCACACGTAGCGCCGGTACGCGGCGGTGAACGCGGCCGAGTTCGCTGCGCGGGACCGGCTGCGCTGCAACAGGTCGTCGACGTCGGCCCCGCGAGCGGCCGCACGTTCGAGGACGTCCACCGCGAAGGGCGCCGACGCGCCGGCCGCCGCGCCGACGCTCGCGTACTGCTCCCGCAGCAGGGGCATCGCCTTCGCGCTCCACGGCAGCAGCTCGGCGTCCAGCAGCAGCCACCGCGTCGACAGCTCGCCGAAGAGACCCGCGGCCTCGACGGCGCCGCGCAGCTCGGCGAGCAGGGTCTGCGTGCGCTCGGCGTCGAAGAAGCTGCGGCCCGTGCGCGTCCAGACGGCCCCCAGCTCCCCGCCCGTGGCGCCGAAGCGCGCCCGCGCGGCCTCCTCGTCCGCGCAGACCAGCACGAGGGCCCGCGACCCCATGTGCTTCTCCTCGCACAGCACCCCGGACACCCCCTCGGCGCGGAACGCGGTGAACGCCTCGTCCGGGTGCTCCAGGAAGTCCGGGTGCGCCGACGTCGCGACGGGCGCCGTGGTCGGTGGCAGGTGCAGCAGCCAGCGCGGGTCGACCGCGAAGCGGCTCACCACCTCCAGCGCCGCCGCGGCGTTCTCCTCCCGCACCGTGATGCGCCCGTGGTCGGCCGTCTCCACGACGCGACGGCCCAGCACGTCGTCGACGTCGAGCACGTCGGGGTCGCGCACCGCGGCCGGCCCGGCCGCCGTCCCGCCGTCGACCCGTGTGCCACCCAGCGCCTCGTTCGCGGGGAACGTCCGGGCCGGCGCGTGGTGCACGCGCAGCGCCGGGACGGACACCACCTCCCGCTCGGGGTGGCGCAGGGCCGTGAGGTTCCCCCCGAAGACGCAACCGGTGTCCACGCAGAGCGTGCCGTTGACCCACTCCGGCACGGGGACCGGCGTGTGCCCGTACACGACCGTCGCCCTGCCCCGGTACTCCTGCGCCCACGCGTGACGCACGGGGAGCCCGAACTCGTCGCTCTCCCCCGTCGTCTGCCCGTAGAGGCAGACGTCGCGGACGCGCGCCGAGGCGCGGCCGTGGAACCGCTCGGGCAGGCCGGCGTGGGCGACGACCAGGCGGCCGCCGTCCAGCACGTAGTGCGACACCAGGCCGTCGAGGAACTCCTCGACCTCGGCCCGGAACTGCGGAGGCTCCGCCGCCAGCTGCGCCAGCGACTCCGCCAGCCCGTGCGTCACCTGGACGTCGCGCCCCCGCAGGGCCCGCAGCAGCTTCGCCTCGTGGTTGCCGGGCACGCACAGCGCGGCGCCCGAGGCGACCATGCCGCGCACCAGGCGCAGCACGCCCGGGGTGTCGGGCCCGCGGTCGACGAGGTCGCCCACGAACACCGCGCGCCGGCCCTCGGGGGCGACGGCGTCCACGGGCCGCCCGCCGTCGTCGCGCCGCAGCCCGTAGCCGAGGCGGGTCAGCAACGACTCCAGCTCCTCGCGGCAGCCGTGCACGTCGCCGACGACGTCGAACCCGCCGCTCAGGTGCCGCAGGTCGTTGTGCAGCCGCGTCCGCACGACGGTCGCGGCGTCGACCTCCTCGACCCCGCTCAGCACGTGCACGGTCCGGAACCCCTCGCGCCGCAGCCCCTTCAGGCTGCGGCGCAGGTCGGCACGCTGGCGACGCAGGACGTGGGGACCGAACTGCCGGTTCCCGCGCGCGAGGTTGCGCTGCGCGCACACGGCCTCGGGCACGTCGAGCACGACGGCCACGGGCAGCACGTCGTGCTCGCGCGCCAGCTGCACGAGGGAGCGGCGCGAGGAGGCCTGCACGTTCGTCGCGTCGACGACGGTCAGGCGGCCGCCCGCGAGCCGGCGCCCCGCGATGAACTCCAGCACCGCGAAGGCGTCCGCCGTCGCGGACTGGTCGTCCTCGTCGTCCGCGACGAGACCGCGGCACGTGTCGCTGGAGAGCACCTCGGTCGCGGCGAAGTGCCGGCGCGCGAACGTGGACTTGCCGGCCCCGGTCGTCCCGACGAGGACGACGAGGCTGAGCGCCGGGACCGCGAGCTCGCGCGCGGGGGACGGGGTGGTGGCGGTGGGCACGCTCACGCCGGGACCTCCGTGGTCGCAGTGCGGGTGAAGACGGCGAGCTGACTGGGCGGACCGACCTCGGGGTCGTCCGGGCCGACGCCTCCCACGCGCACGGCGTAGCCGTGGGTGCCGCCCACCTCCTGCGCCCAGGCGAGGAACTCCGCGCGGGTGAACTCGAAGCGGTGGTCGGGGTGGCGCAGCCCGTCCGCCGTCAGCGTGGCGTAGCGCACGTTGTGCTCGACGTTCGGGGTCGTGACCACCACGGTCGCGGGGGCGTGCTCGGCGAACACCACGCGCTCCAGCGCCTGCAGCCGCGGTCGGTCCACGTGCTCGACGACCTCGACGAGGACGGCTGCGTCGAGCCCCCGGAGCCGGCGGTCGCGGTAGGTCAGCGACGACTGGAAGACCTGCAACCGGCGGCGCCGGTGCTCGGGCATGCCGTCGAGCCGGAGGACGCGGGCCAGCGCCTGCAGGGCGCGCACCGAGACGTCGGTGGCCACGACCTCGGTGAACCGCTCCTCCGCCAGCAGGGCCGCGACGAGCCGGCCCTCGCCGCAGCCGAGGTCGGCCACGCGCGAGGCGCCAGCGGCGCGCAGCTCGGCCAGGACGGCGACCCGCCGCTGCTCCGCGAGGGTCACGGGCGCGTCCGACGGGGCGGCGCCGTCGGGCTGCCCGTCCTGAGAGAGCTCGTCGGCGAGGACGACGGCGGAACGGTCGTCGGTGGGCCCGTCGTCGGCGGGCCCGTCGTCGGCGAGGCGCGAGAGGGCGTCGTCGGTGAGCGAGCGCAGGTGTGCCAGGTAGCGCCGCACGACGAGGTCCTTCTCCGGGTGCGTCGCGAGCCAGCCCTGCCCCGAGCGGACCAGCTTGTCGACCTCGTCGGGGCTGACCCAGTAGTGCTTGGTGTCGTCGAGCACGGGCAGGAGCACGTACAGGTGGCGCAGGGCATCGCTCAGCCGGACGGTGCCCGTCAGGGTCACGTCGAGGTAGCGCGAGGCCCCCCACGCGGGCAGCGTGTCGTCCAGCGGCACCTCCCGGGCCCCGACGTCCCAGCCCAGGGGTTCCAGCAGACGCCGCAGCAGGTCGGCACCGCCACGGCACGGGACGGCCGGCAGCCGCAGCTGCAGCGGCAGGGCGGCGGCGGCGAGCTCCGGCCGGGAGGCGCAGCGCCCGGCCATGGCCGAGCCGAACACGCGGGAGAGAGCGACCGCGAAGAGGCTGGAGACGGCGTAGGGCCGGTCGTTGACGTGCTGGCCGAGGCTCGCAGCCTCAGGTGCCCCGGTGCGCGCGCGCCCGCGCGCCAGGGCCACGGGGTCGACCTCCAGCAGCAGTGCGGCGGTGCAGCGCTCGGGCGAGACCTCGGGGTAGAAGACGTGCGCGGCCCCGACCGGCAGGTCGAAGCGCTGCACGCGCGCAGGGTGCTTGTGGAGCAGGAAGCCGAGGTCGTCCGCCGGGGCGCCGTCCGGGAGCCCGCTCGCGGTGAGGGTGAGGATCACCTCGCCAGCTGACCACGCGGCGGGGACGCGGCGCAGCCGACTTCCGGGCGAGGGCCGCCGCCCGCTGTCCCGCGCCACCCGGAGGGCGGTCGGGGCCCGCTCAGCCGAGGACCTCCCGCAGGCGCTCGAGGAGGGCGCTCACCGTGCCCACCGACGCGTAGACGAGCTCGCCGTCGAACTCGTGCACCTGACCCGCCAGGACGGCGGGCAGGGTCGCCCACAGCGGCTGCCGGGCCAGGTCGTCCAGGGCGCCGCGGTCGCGGTCGAGCGACGTCTCGGACGGGTAGACCGGGACGAGCAGGACGTCGGCGTCCAGCAGCGAGACCTGCTCGAAGGACAGCGCCGTCCGCTCGCCCTCGCGCACCACCAGGGGATGCAGCGTGAGGCCGAGCTCCTGCTCGAGCAGCCGGCTGACCTGGGCGTCCGCGTCGGCGACCACGAGGCCGTCGGGCTGGACGAACACCGAGGCCGCCGTGCGGCCGCGCCAGCGGTCCCCGACCTGGGCCCGGACGTCCGCGGCGCGGGCCTCGACCGCGGCGACGGCCCGGGCGGCGGCGTCCTCGCGGCCCACGGCCGCGGCGACCGTGCGGAGGTTCTCCCGCCAGTCCTGCGTGCCGTAGGAGAGCGTCGGGGCCAGCTCGCTGAGCCGGTCGTAGGCCTGCCGGTCCTCGGGGGACAGCACGCTGTCCAGGACGAGGTCCGGTGCGAGGGCGGCGATCTCCTCCCAGTTCGGCTCGAACCCGCCCGTGATGCGGGTGACGCCCGCCAGCTGGTCCGCCTGGTACCGCGCGAAGGGCTGCGCCGCCGTCCCCCGCGCCCCCGGAGCGGCGACGAGCGGGAGCTCCAGGGCCAGGGCCGCGTCGGTGTCGGTGGGGTACATCGTCAGCACGCGCCGCGGGTCGCGCGGCACCGCGACGGGACCGTGGGCGCCGGTGACCGTGGTCGTCGCCCCGGCCGCAGCCCCCGCGCCGGCCGCGCCGGCCTGCGCCTCGCCCCCGCTGCAGGCCGGGACGAGCAGGGCGGGGCCGCCCAGGGCGCCGCCGAGCAGGGCGCGACGGCCGAGCGGGACGGCGCCACGGGTCGCGGGGGCGGGGGTGGACGGGCAGGACGGCACGACGGCTCCTCGGGTAGGTGAGGCACACCTAAGCACACGAGGGCCGTTCCCGGCCAGCACCGCCCCGG
Source organism: Kineococcus siccus (assembly GCF_009906795.1). Lineage (GTDB taxonomy): Bacteria > Actinomycetota > Actinomycetes > Actinomycetales > Kineococcaceae > Kineococcus > Kineococcus siccus. The sequence goes on along the minus strand of NZ_JAAALN010000055.1, from coordinate 350 downwards.
GACGACAGAAGGCCCGGACCGTGGAGGTCCGGGCCTTCGTCTCACCGAGTAGCGGGGGCAGGATTTGAACCTGCGACCTCTGGGTTATGAGCCCAGCGAGCTACCGAGCTGCTCCACCCCGCGTCGCACCGCAGACGTTACGCGAGGACGGCGTGCAGGCCAAATCGCGGTGCTCCGCGGTGGACGGGGAGTCGACCGGGGCCGCTCACCGGCGCGGTCCGCAGACGACAGAAGGCCCGGACCGTGGAGGTCCGGGCCTTCGTCTCACCGAGTAGCGGGGGCAGGATTTGAACCTGCGACCTCTGGGTTATGAGCCCAGCGAGCTACCGAGCTGCTCCACCCCGCGTCGC
>NZ_JAAALN010000054.1 GCF_009906795.1 Kineococcus siccus | reverse complement strand
CGACGGACCGGCGCCGCAGCCGTCCGGGTCCGCGGGCGGCGCGGCCGGACGCGCCGCGCCGGCACGCCCGCCGTCCGGCCGGGGGCCGTCGGCACCGGCGGAGTCCGCGCCGCCGCCCCGGTCCTCCCCGCTACCGTCCCCTGCGCCCCGGTCGTCGGCGGGCGGGTCCTCTGCGGGCGGGCCGCACCTGGTCGGCCCGGACGACGACGTGCCCCCGCCCGAGGCGCCCATCGACGACCCGGGTGAGGAGCAGCTGTCGGCGCCGCGGCGCGCGCTGCGGGCCGTCCCGCCGCCCGAGCCGCCGGCCCCGCCCGTCGAGGAGGACGTGCCCAGCCGCGACGACGAGGACGCCGAGGACGCGCAGCTCGTGGGCACGGCCGTCGTCGAGCAGATCCTCGGCGGCAGGGTGATCTCCGCGGACGGCGAGCGCTGACGGCGCGTCCCCGGGCGGCAGCGCAGCACGTAGGGTCGGCGGTGTGTACGAGGGTGTCGTCCAAGACCTGATCGACGAACTCGGCCGACTCCCCGGGGTGGGGCCCAAGAGCGCCCAGCGCATCGCGTTCCACCTGCTCGCCGCGGACGAGGCCGACGTGCGTCGGCTCGCCGACGTCCTCTCCGAGGTCAAGAGCAAGGTCCGCTTCTGCGAGATCTGCGGCAACGTCGCGCAGGAGCAGCTGTGCCGGGTCTGCCGCGACCCGCGCCGCGACACCACGGTCATCTGCGTGGTGGAGGAGTCCAAGGACGTCGTGGCCATCGAGCGGACCCGCGAGTTCCGGGGCCGCTACCACGTCCTCGGCGGCGCGATCAGCCCCATGGAGGGCATCGGCCCGGACGACCTGCGCGTGCGCGAGCTGCTCGCGCGGCTGTCCTCGGGCGAGGTCACCGAGACCATCCTCGCCACCGACCCGAACCTCGAGGGCGAGGCGACCGCGACGTACCTGGCGCGGCTGCTGCGGCCCATGGGGCTGACGGTGACGCGACTCGCCTCGGGCTTGCCCGTGGGTGGTGACCTGGAGTACGCCGATGAGGTGACGCTCGGACGGGCGTTCGCCGGACGGAGGTCCCTGGATGCCTGACGCGCACGACCCCACCGAGACCGTCGTCCCCGCCCCCGTGCTCGCCGCGGTGCCCGACGAGCTCACCGAGCTCGCGCGCAGCACCGCCGCGGAGGCCCGCGCCTTCCTCGACGTCGTCACCGAGGTCGCCACCGGACGCATGGACGAGACCGCGCTGAGCGTGCTGCTGCTCGCGATCAGCCAGACGCTGCTCACGGGCGCCCGGCTCGGGGCGGTCGCCGACGTCGTGCCGTCGCGGCGCTTCGAGCCCGACGCCGGCCCGGACCCCGACGTCGACCCCGTGCGGGCCGGGCTCGCCAACGTCATGGAGGGCCTGGACGACTACGCCGACGTCGTGGACCCGCTGACGAACGCCGAGCTCGTGCGGGGCGCCCTGTCCGACGACCTCGCCTCGGTCGCCGCCGACCTCGTGCACGGCCTGCGCCACTTCGAGCGCGGGGACACCACCGAGGCGCTGTGGTGGTGGCAGTTCTCCTACCTGTCCTCGTGGGGCCTGCGCGCGACGGCGGCGCTGCGCGTCGTGCAGTCCCTGCTGGGTCACCTGCGCCTCGACGTGGACGCCGAGACCGTGGCCGACGCCGAGTTCGACGCGCTGAACACCCCCTGACCGCCGGCCGCTGACAGTTCTGCTGCCTCCAGGCCCGTCGAACGGTCCTCCGAGGCCCCTGCGGGAGCTTCGGAGCAGCAGAACTGTCAGCTCCGGGCCGTGGCGGTCGACAGACCGGCCCCGGGCCCCGCTCGACGCCGTCCGTGCCGTCGGGGTGCGCCCGTCCCACTCAGTAGACTCGCCTGTCGTGGCTCTCGTGGTGCAGAAGTACGGCGGTTCCTCCGTCGCCGACGCCGACGGCGTCAAGCGCGTGGCGCGCCGCATCGCGGCCACCCGGCGGGCCGGTCACGACGTCGTCGTGGTCGTCTCCGCGATGGGCGACACGACCGACGACCTCATCGAGCTCGCCGAGAAGGTGACGCCGATGCCGCCCGCGCGCGAGCTGGACATGCTGCTCACCTCGGGCGAGCGGATCTCGATGGCGGTCCTCGCGATGGCCATCTCCAACCTCGGCCTGGAGGCGCGCTCGTTCACGGGCAGCCAGGCCGGCGTCATCACCGACTCCGCGCACGGCAAGGCCCGGATCATCGACGTGACCCCCGGCCGCATCCGGACGGCGCTGGACGAGGGTGCGATCGCGATCGTCGCGGGGTTCCAGGGCGTCAGCCAGGACACCAAGGACATCACCACGCTGGGCCGCGGCGGGTCGGACACCACGGCCGTCGCGCTGGCCGCGGCGCTCAAGGCCGACGTCTGCGAGATCTACACCGACGTCGACGGCGTCTACACCGCGGACCCGCGCATCGTCCCGACCGCGCGGAAGATCAACCGCATCTGCAGCGAGGAGATGCTGGAGATGGCGGCCTGCGGCGCGAAGATCCTCATGCTGCGGTGCGTGGAGTACGCCCGCAACTACGACCTGCCGATCCACGTCCGCTCCTCGTTCAGCCAGCACGAGGGCACCTGGGTGACGGACTCCCCGGTGCCCGCCAGCCTCAGCCAGTCCGCCGTGGAGGACCCAGTGGAGCAGCCGATCATCTCGGGCGTCGCGCACGACCGCAGCGAGGCCAAGATCACCGTCGTCGGCGTCCCGGACACCCCGGGCACGGCCGCCGCGATCTTCGAGGCCGTCGCCGAGGCCGAGATCAACATCGACATGATCGTGCAGAACAACTCCGTGGGGGCCAGCGGCCGCGCGGACATCTCCTTCACGCTCCCGAAGGCCGAGGGGGCCACGGCCGTCGCGGCGCTGGACAAGGTCAAGACCGGCATCGGGTTCGAGCGCGTCGAGTACGACGACCAGATCGGCAAGGTGTCGCTCATCGGCGTCGGCATGCGGTCCCACCCGGGCGTCTCGGCGCGCTTCTTCAAGGCCCTGGGAGCGCAGAAGATCAACATGGAGATGATCTCGACGTCGGAGATCCGCATCTCCGTGGTCACCCGCGCCGACGAGCTCGACGACGCGGTCCGCGCGGTGCACACCGCGTTCGAGCTCGACGCCGAGGCGGAGGCCGTGGTCTACGGAGGGACGGGACGATGAGCGGGACCAGCAGCGAGCGGAGCAGCAGGCCGACCCTGGCCGTCGTCGGCGCGACCGGCGCCGTCGGGTCGGTGATGCTCGGCATCCTCAGCGAGCGCGAGGACGTGTGGGGCGAGATCCGACTCGTCGCGTCGGCGCGCTCCGCGGGCAAGGTGCTGCGCGTGCGCGGCGAGGACGTCGTCGTGCAGGCGCTGACGCCCGAGGTGTTCGACGGCGTCGACGTCGCGATGTTCGACGTGCCCGACGAGGTCTCCGCGCAGTGGGCGCCGATCGCCGTCGAGCACGGCGCCGTGGCCGTCGACAACTCCGGCGCGTTCCGGATGGACGACGAGGTCCCGCTCGTCGTGCCCGAGGTGAACGGGGCCGCGGCGCGCAACCGCCCGAAGGGCATCATCGCGAACCCGAACTGCACGACGCTGACGATGATGGACGCCCTCGGGGCGCTGCACGAGCAGTGGCAGCTCACCGAACTCGTCGTGGCGTCCTACCAGGCCGCCTCGGGGGCGGGGCAGCCCGGCGTGGACCGGCTCTACGACGAGCTCGAGGTCGTCGCGGGCGACCGGACGCTGGGGCAGCGCGCGGGGGACACCGCGGGCGTGGTGTCGGCGAAGCTCGGTGACGAGTCGCCGTTCCCGGTCGCGCTGGCGCTCAACGTGATCCCCGTCGCGGGGTCGCTGAAGGACGACGGCTGGACCAGCGAGGAGCTGAAGGTCCGCAACGAGTCGCGGAAGATCCTCGGGATCCCCGGCCTGAAGGTCTCCGCGACGTGCGTCCGGGTCCCCGTCCTCACGACGCACTCCCTCGCGGTGCACGCGACGTTCGCGCGGGAGGTGAGCGTCGCGGACGCCACCGCGGCCCTCGAGGCCGCGCCGAGCGTCGAGGTCCGCGACGACCTGGCGGCCGGGCTGTTCCCGACGCCGGCCACGACCGTCGGCGGCGATCCGACCGTCGTGGGCCGCATCCGGCAGGCGCTGGACTTCCCGAACACCCTCGACCTGTTCGTGTGCGGCGACAACCTGCGCAAGGGCGCGGCGCTGAACACGGCGCAGATCGCGGAACTGGTGGCCCGCGAGCTCATCGCCTGAGCGGCCTACCCGCGACCGGCCCGGCACCTGCTCCAGGTCGACCGCGGCGCCCGGGGGGAGCCGTCTCGGGGCCGGGCGCCGCGCGGCCCCTCGCCTGCCCTGTCGCCGCCGAACGCCGTCCCCCTGGGTAGCCTCGCTCCCGTGCCCGAGTACGCCCGACGATCGGCCCGCGTCCTCCTCGTCGACGGGGGCGAGCGCCTCCTGCTGCTGCGAACTCTGGTGCGACCGGGCGAACCGTCCGCCGGGCACGTCTGGTTGACGCCGGGCGGTGGGGTCGAGGACGGCGAATCCGCGCCCCGAGCCGCCGCTCGCGAGCTGCGTGAGGAGGTCGGTCTGACCGTCACCGCGGATGACCTGACGTGGGTGGCCTCGACCAGCGGCCACGCCGATCTCGGCTGGATCGAAGGCTTCTTCCGCGACGACTTCTTCGTCCACCGGGTTCACCTGCACACCGTCGACACCGCAGGACTCGAGGAGGTCGAGCGTCTCCACCACGCCGGGCACCGGTGGTGGAGCGTGGAGGAACTGCGCGCGACGGATGACGTCGTCTACCCTCTCGACCTCGCCGAGCTCCTGACCGACGTCCTCGCGGGCCGGGTCTTCGACGCCCCCGTCGTCCTGCCCTGGCACCACTGACGCACGCAGCCCCCGACCCTCACGGCGGGACGCGGTAGTCGGCGAGGAGGTACCCGCTGGGAGTGGTCTCGCCGCGGACCGGGCGAAGCGGAGGGACAGCAGGTCGTCGAGCAACGCCGGCCGCTGCCGACCACGACCGCGTCCGGGGTGGCGACGGCGGCGACCCCCGCCGCGTCCACCACGTCGTCCCAGTCCGTGAAGAACCCGTCGGGCCCCTCGGCGGCGCCGTCGAGGGAGGAGGACGCGACGAGCTTGCGCGTACCCAGAACCCCTCGTCCGCGCTGACCACCTCGTCGAGGTGGTGGCGCGGAGCAGGACTCGACCGGTGTGCGGAAGTCATCGGCCCACGACTTCGCCGAGTCGACCGATCCCGACGGCGTCGTCTGCGGCTGGGAGTGAACCGTCGCCACGACCTGATGCGGCTTGAGCTGAACAGGTCCGACGAGATCGTCATCGCGGGCCCTCGGCCAGGTCCTGGTCGACCAACGTGCACTCGCGACGTCGAACGCTTCATCGACGACACCTGATCGACGCGGGGACCGCAGGAGTGGCGGGTCCGACCCCGGACACCGGGGACGACGGCTGGAGCTGCCGGCGGTCGTGGGCCAGTCCGCCGGCTGAGCGCTCAGCCCTCGAGCCGGGTCCGCACGCACCACGTCCGGTAGGGCAGCCGGAGCTCGGTGCGCCCGCGCAGGTCCGGGTGGGTGTCGAGCACCGACGCGACCTCGCCCAGCAGAGCGGTCCGCTCCGCCTCCGGCAGCACGATGACGTAGCTGCGGGAGGCGATCAGGTCGAGCACCCCGGCGCGGTCGGTGACGTGCTCGAACCCGGTGACGAACCGCTCGAGCGGCCCGAACGGCGCCCCGACCACGGGGTCCTCGACCTGCATCTCCTGCTCGACCCCCCGCTGCGCCAGCGCCCACACCTCGCGCACCCACGGCACGGAGTCGTCGCGCACGTTCCACACGAGCCCCAGCGTGCCGCGGGGCCGCAGCACGCGGGCGACCTCGCCGACGGCGCGGGCGGGGTCGACCCAGTGCCAGGCCTGGGCCACGACCACGGCGTCGACGCTCGCGTCGGGCAGCCCCGTGGCCTCGGCCGTGCCGCGGTGCGCGGGCACGCCCGGCAGCGCCGCGGTCAGCTCGGCGAGCATCCGCTCCGAGGGCTCGACCGCGACCACGTCCAGCGCACGGGCCGCGAGCGCCGCCGTGAACTTCCCCGTCCCGGCCCCCAGGTCGAGGACGCGGCGGGCGGCGGGCGGCACGAGCCAGTCGACCGCGTCGGCGGGGTAGCCGGGCCGGGCGCGGGCGTACTGCCCGGCGGCGGCGCCGAAGGACCGGGCGTGCCCAGAGGTGTCCACGTGCCCAGTGTCCTCCGCGAGGCGGCTCAGCCCCAGGTGACGGGCTCCCCGTCGTAGGGGTCGTAGGGGCCGTCGAAGTCGGAGAACTCCGCCTTCGTGACCTGCACCGACGACGGGGCCACGAAGACGCGGCACGTCTGGTACGTGCTGCCCTCCGCGAAGTCGACGCCCTGGTCCCCACTCGCGCAGCGGTCCCACTTCCGGAAGAGGATGACCGGGGACGCCTCGGAGCCGTCGGGCAGCAGGGCGGAGATGTCCTGGGCGATGTCGTTGCCGCGCAGCGCGGCGGCGTTCTGGCCCCCGGTGACGGTGTAGCGGACGTAGTAGGGGGCCATGCCCGCGACCTTGTCGCCGAGCTCGAGCTCGGCCAGTTCGGCGTCCGTGCCGCGCTCGATCGAGTCCACGCTGACCGTGAAGGTCCCCGTGCTGCCGGAACTCTCCGCCGGCAGCGTCGCTGCGCCGCCCAGCGGGAGTTCGGTGCCCGCAGCGGTGAGACCGGCGGCCGGTGCGCCGGCCGGAGGGGTGCTGGTGGAGGGGCTCGCAGCGGGGGTCGCCGTGTCGACGGGCGCCGCGCTCTCGCTCACCGTGGCGGTGGACGTGGGGTCGGGGGACGCGGCGGTCGGCGACCCGCCGCAGGAGGCGAGCAGGGCGGCGGCGGGCAGCAGTGCGGTCATGCCCAGGACACGGGGGGCTCTCACAGCGGACTCCTCGGGTTGCGGTGCTCATCACGATGACGCGGTGCCGCAGGCAATTCCGCCCTTCCGCCGCGCTGCCACCCGTACGGCGGACGACTCGCCCGACCCGGGGGAGCGGCGCGTGCGCGGAGACGTCGACGTCCCCCGGTGCGGTCGGGGAGACTGCCTCGGTGAGCGCCACCCTCGTCGCCAAGGACCTCAGCGCCGCCCACGGCACGCGCACCCTCTTCTCGGGCCTCGACCTCGTCGTGGCCCCGGGGGACGTCGTCGGCCTCGTCGGGGCCAACGGCGCCGGCAAGTCGACGCTGCTGCGGCTGCTCGCGGGCCTCAGCCCGGCGGAGAGCGGCGGCGTGACGCTGTCGCCGCCGACCGCGACCGTCGGCTACCTGCCGCAGGAGCCGGAGCGCCGGGCCGGGGAGTCCCTCGCGCGCTTCCTCGGCCGCCGCACCGGCGTGATCGGCGCGCAGGAGGCCATGGACGCCGCGGCCGACGCGCTCGCCGCGGGGGCGCCCGGCGCCGACGACGCCTACGCCGACGCCCTGGAGCGCTGGCTCGCCCTGGGCGGGGCGGACCTCGACGAGCGGACCGCCGACGTCCTGCACGACCTGGGCCTCGACGTGGACGTCGAGCTGCCCACGACCGCCCTCTCCGGCGGGCAGGCGGCGCGCGCGGGTCTCGCGGCGCTGCTGCTGTCGCGCTACGACGTGTTCCTCCTCGACGAGCCCACCAACGACCTCGACCTCGACGGCCTGGCGCGCCTGGAGGCCTTCGTGACGGGGCTGCGCTCCCCCGCGGTCGTCGTGAGCCACGACCGGGAGTTCCTGGCCCGCACGGTGGACCGGGTCGTCGAGCTGGACCTCGCGCAGCAGCTCGTCCGCGTCGTCGGCGGCGGCTACCAGGCGTTCCTCGACGAGCGCGAGGTCCAGCGCCGGCACGCGCGCGAGGAGTACGAGGAGTACGCGGACACGAAGGCCGGGCTGGAGGGCCGCGCCCGGATGCAGCGGAACTGGATGGACAAGGGCGTGCGCAACGCCGTCCGCAAGGGCGACCCCGACAAGCACATCCGCGCGAAGATGCGCGAGGGCAGCGAGAAGCAGGCCGCCAAGGCGCGCCAGACCGACCGGCGGATCGAGCGGCTCGAGGTCGTCGAGGAGCCGCGCAAGGAGTGGCAGCTGCAGATGACCATCGCCGCGGCCCCGCGGTCGGGGTCGGTGGTCGCGACCCTGCGCGGTGCCGTCGTGCGGCGCGGCGACTTCCGGCTCGGTCCCGTCGACCTGCACCTCGCCGCCGGGGACCGCGTCGCGGTCACGGGCGCCAACGGCAGCGGCAAGACGACCCTGCTCGCCCTGCTGCTCGGCCGCCTGGTGCCGGACGAGGGGGCCGCGTCGCTCGGCTCCGGCGTCCTCGTGGGCGAGGTCGACCAGGCCCGCGGGCTCTTCCTGGGCGGGGAACCGCTGGCCCGCGCCTTCGGCGACGCCGTCCCCGACGCCCCCGTCGCCGAGGTCCGGACCCTGCTGGCCAAGTTCGGGCTCGGCGCGGCGCACGTCGACCGGCCCGCCGCGAGCCTGTCGCCCGGGGAGCGGACGCGGGCGGCGCTGGCGCTGCTGCAGGCCCGCGGCGTGAACCTCCTGGTGCTCGACGAGCCCACCAACCACCTCGACCTGCCGGCCATCGAGCAGCTGGAGCAGGCGCTCGCGAGCTACCCCGGGACGCTGCTCCTGGTCAGCCACGACCGGCGGCTGCTGGCGGCCGTGGACGTCTCGCGGCGCCTCGTCGTCGACGCGGGGCGGGTCACCGAGGTCTGAGCGTCTGCGCGGCGATCGGTTGCCCGGGCTCACAGTGCTTGCGCCGCAGGCGCCCTGACCGGTTGTCTCGACCCCATGCCTGCGACAGCCCTGGCCACGGCCGTGAAGTCCGCCACCGCGGAGACCGGTGCCCTCGCGTCGGTCGAGGCGGCCATCGACGAGGTGTTCGCACCGGTCACCGAGGCCCTGAGCGCGGTGATCTTCTACTCGGTCAGCATCGGCGGCGCGACGTTCCCGCTCATCGTGGGCTGGCTCGTGCTGGCCGGGCTGGTCTTCACGGTCTACTTCGGCGCCATCCAGCTGCGCGGCTTCCCCGTCGCGCTGCAGGTCGTGCGCGGCCGGTTCAGCCGCGACTCCGACCCCGGTGAGGTCACCCACTTCCAGGCCCTGACGAGCGCCGTGTCCGGCACCGTCGGGCTCGGCAACATCGCCGGCGTCGCGGTGGCCGTCACCCTCGGCGGTCCTGGCGCGACCTTCTGGATGATCTGCGCGGGCCTGCTCGGCATGTGCACCAAGTTCGTCGAGTGCACGCTCGGGGTGAAGTACCGCGAGGTCCACGAGGACGGCACCGTCACCGGCGGGCCGTTCAAGTACCTCAAGGTCGCCTTCGCCCGCCTGAAGGTGTCCTGGATCGGGACCGTCCTGACCGGGGTGTTCGCCGTCGCGATCTTCTTCTTCGGCGTCGCGGGCGGCAACATGTTCCAGGCCAACCAGACCTTCGCGCAGATGCGCAACGTCACCGGTGGCGACGACGGCGTCCTCGGCAGCGACGGCGCCGCCCTCGTCTTCGGCATCGTGCTCGCGGCCCTGGTCGGGCTCGTCATCCTCGGCGGCATCTCCTCCATCGGCCGCGTGACGTCCAAGCTCGTCCCCGCCATGGCGATCATCTACGTCGGGGCCTGCCTCGTCGTCATCCTCGGCAACGCCGCCGCGATCCCCGGCGCCCTCGGGGAGATCGTCACGGGTGCCTTCTCCCCCGAGGGCGTCGCCGGCGGCGTCCTCGGCTCGCTCATCATCGGCTTCCAGCGCGCCGCCTTCTCCAACGAGGCCGGGGTCGGCTCGGCCGCCATCGCCCACTCCGCGGTCAAGACGCGCCGCCCGGTCTCGGAGGGCTTCGTGGCCCTGCTCGAGCCGTTCGTCGACACCGTCATCATCTGCACGATGACCGCGCTGACCATCGTCATCGCCCGCCCGCAGAGCTGGGTCGACGCGCGCGCCGAGGTGGCCGCGACGGGCGAGAACTCCGCGGACGGCGTCGTGCTGACGTCCGACGCGTTCGAGAGCGTCATCTCGTGGTTCCCGATCGTCCTGGCCGTCGCGGTCGCCCTCTTCGCGTTCTCCACGCTCATCACCTGGAGCTACTACTCGCTCAAGGCGTGGTGCCACTTCTTCGGCCGCTCGCGCGCCTCGGAGGCGACCTTCAAGGTCGTCTACTGCCTGTTCACCGTGGTCGGCACCGTCCTGACCTTCGGGCAGGTCCTCGACCTCGCCGACGCGATGCTCTTCGTCTGCGCCCTCGTCAACATCATCGGGCTGTACCTGCTCGCGCCCGTCGTCAAGGCCGAGGTGCGGGAGTACCTCGCCGACCGGCGCAGCGGAGCGCTGGCGCGCGAGGCGCAGGAGACGGTCGCCGGCTGACCGGGGGCGACCGCGCGACACGCGCGGGACGATCACGGGCGCAACGAGAAGTGCGCCGAGGCACGCACCGGCTGGAACACGGCGCCGCCCACAGGCGATGATGGAGGGGCACGACGCGGCGACGGGGCCCTTCGAGCGCCGGTCCCATCCGCTCCACCAGGAAGATCCGCCGTGCCCCTCGCACTCCTCGCCCTCGCCGTGGGCGCCTTCGGCATCGGCACGACTGAGTTCGTCGCGATGGGCCTGCTCCCGGAGATGGCGGCCACCTTCGGCGTCTCGATCCCCACCGCGGGCTGGCTCATCACGGCCTACGCCCTCGGGGTCGTCGTGGGGGCGCCCACGCTGACGGCCCTGACGCACGGGCTGCCGCGCCGGCGGGTGCTCGTCGGGCTCATGATCCTGTTCGTCGCCGGGCACGCAGCGACCGCCCTGGCCCCGTCGTTCGGGGCGCTGGTCGCGGCCCGGTTCGGCACGGGCCTCATGCACGGCGCCTTCTTCGGCACGTGCGCCGTCGTGGCGCGCGCCATCGCGCCCGAGGGCAAGCAGGGGCGGGCCCTGTCGCTCGTGTTCACCGGGCTGACCGTCGCCAACGTCGTCGGCGTCCCCCTCGGCACGTACGTCGGCCAGCAGCTCGGCTGGCGGGCCACCTTCGCCGTGGTCGGCGTCATCGGGCTGGTCACCATCGCGACGCTGCTCGCGCTCGTGCCGCCGGTGCGCACGCCGGCGGGGTCGCTGCGCTCGGAGTTCGCCGCGTTCCGGCGCGCGCAGGTCTGGTTCACCCTGCTCATCACCGTCATCGGCTTCGGCGGCATGTTCGCCGTCGTCAGCTACGTCGCCCCGATCCTCACCGACGTCGCCGGGTTCCCGTCCAGCGCGGTGTCCTGGGTCCTGGTGCTCTTCGGCCTCGGGGCGACGGCGGGCAACCTCCTCGGTGGCCGCCTGGCGGACTGGTCCCCGCAGCGGACGCTGGCCCTGGGCCTCGGCACGCAGGTGCTGGTCTTCGTCTTCATCTTCCTCACCGCGCAGCACCGGGTGACCGCGGCCGCGGGCGTGTTCCTCTTCGCCTTCGCCGGCTTCTTGATGAGCTCCTCCATCCAGACGCGCGCCATCGTCGCGGCGGGCGGCGGCGCGAGCATGGCGTCGGCCGCCCTGCAGGCCGCCTTCAACATCGGCAACGCCCTCGGCGCGTTCCTCGGCGGCGTCGTCATCGACGCCGGGTTCGGCCTCGCGTCCCCCGCCCTGGTGGCCGCGGGCCTCGCCACCGTCGGCCTGCTCATCAGCCTGTGGGCCACGCGGCTGGACACGACGGGCCGCGCGCCGCTGGACCCGGCCGTGGTCGCGGTGCCCGCCCAGCGCCGCAGCGCGGCCGCCCGCCGGTCGGTGGGCGCGTGAAGCGCGACGTCCTCGTCGAGCCGGCGCGCGTCGGCGAGCCCGGGCTCGACGGCCTGCTCCGGGCCGCGATCGCGGAGCTCGTGGCGCGCTACGGCAGCGAGGCCGCCGAGGGCCCGCTGACCCCGGCCGCGACGTACCTGGTGGCCTCGGTCGACGGCTACCCCGCGGGCTGCATCGCCCGCGTCCCGGTCGAGGACGGGCTCGTGGAGATGAAGCGCGTGTTCGTCGACGACGGCTTCCGGGGCCGCGGGATCGCGAGCCTGCTGGTGCAGCGGTTCGAGGAGGACGCGCGCGCCGCGGGCGTCGCGCGGATCCGGCTCGAGACGGGCACGCTGCAGCCCGAGGCGATCGCGCTGTACGAGAAGCTCGGGTACCACCGCATCGAGAACTTCGGCGTCTACGCCGACAGCCCCCTGAGCGTGGCCTTCGGCAAGGAGCTCTGAGTGACCACCACCGCGGCCGCAGGCGTCGGGTTCCGCTCGGAGCGCGGCCCCGTCCTCATCGCCGTCATGCTCTCGACCGCCCTGGTGGCGATCGACTCCACCATCATCGCGACCGCGGTGCCCTCCATCGTCGACAGCATCGGCGGGTTCGCCGAGTTCCCGTGGCTGTTCTCCATCTACCTGCTCGCGCAGGCGGTCACCGTGCCCGTCTACGGCAAGCTCGCGGACGTCTACGGCCGCAAGCCCGTCATGCTCGTGGGCATCGGCCTGTTCCTGCTGGGCTCGGTGCTGTGCGGGTTCGCGTGGGACATCGGCGCGCTCATCGCCTTCCGGGCGCTGCAGGGCATCGGGGCCGGCGCCGTGCAGCCGATGTCGATGACGATCGTCGGCGACCTGTACTCGCTGGCCGAGCGCGCCAGGGTGCAGGGCTACATCGCCAGCGTGTGGGCGGTCAGCTCGGTCGTCGGGCCGACGCTCGGCGGGGTGTTCTCGGAGTACGTGAGCTGGCGCTGGATCTTCTTCGTCAACGTCCCGCTGTGCCTGCTGGCCGGCGCGATGATCTGGCGGCGGTTCGACGAGACCGTCGTGCGCAGCCGGCCGCGCATCGACTACCTCGGCGCGAGCGTCCTGACGATCGGTCTGACGCTGCTCGTCCTGGGCCTGCTCGAGGGCGGCCAGGCGTGGGCCTGGGACGCGCCGCAGAGCATCGCGGTCCTCGCGGCCGGCGCGGTCCTGCTCGCCGTGTTCGTAGGCGTGCAGCAGCGCACGGCCGACCCGATCATCCCGCTGGTCCTGCTGCGGCACCGGCTGATCGTCGCGACCAGCCTGGTGTCGGCGTGCGTCGGCGCGGTGCTGCTGGGCCTGACGTCCTACGTGCCCACCTACGTGCAGGAGGTCCTCGGCACCGGACCGCTCGTGGCGGGGTTCGCGCTCGCGGCGCTGACCCTCGGGTGGCCGGTGTCGGCGTCGCAGGCCGGGCGGCTGTACCTGCGGATCGGGATCCGGGCCACGGCCCTGGTCGGGTGCGTGGTCGTGGTCGGCTCCAGCGCCCTGCTGCTGCTGCTCGACCGGTCCTCGAGCGTGCTGCAGGTCGGGCTGACGTGCTTCCTCATCGGCCTCGGCATGGGTCTCACGGCCGCGCCCACGCTCATCGCGGCGCAGTCCGCCGTCGGCTGGGAGCAGCGCGGCGTGGTCACCGGGGTCAACATGTTCTTCCGCTCGCTCGGCAGCGCCGTCGGCGTCGCGGCGTTCGGGGCCGTGGCGAACGCGACGCTGGCCGGGGCGCCGGCGGAGGGCGCGGACCCGGGCCCGCTGGCCGCGGCGGTGCACGACGTGTTCGTCGCGACCGCGGCCGTCTCCGTCCTCCTGCTCCTCGCCGTCCTGCTCATGCCGCGCGGGGACCGCACCGGCGTCGAGCCCGTGAGCGCGGAGCCCGGCCCGGCGCAGTGAGCCTCAGAAGCGGAACGGGATCGGGATCGGCCCGCAGCAGCAGACCCCGCGGACGTCGCTCGCCATGAGCAGCGAGGCGGCCCGGTAGCAGGCCAGGAACTGCAGTGCGGTCGGCGCCGCCCCGCGCAGGACGCCGCGGCGCTGCACGATGTCGCGCACCGCACCCGAGCACGACGGGCCCCCGTGGGCGACGCGGTGCGCGCAGGCGTAGCCCTTGCGGGGCGAGAGGTGGCGCTGGTAGCGGGCGACGAGGGCGTCCACGGCCCGGGCGAGAGGAGTCACCGCCCTCACGGTAGGGGCGGGACCTGCTCGCGCAACCGCACGTCGGACAGCGCGTAGCGGGTCGGGCGCCGGTCCCCCGCCACGCGCAGCAGCCCGCCGGCGACCAGCAGCCGCAGGACGCGGCGGCTCTCCGTGGTCGAGGTGTCGGTGGCCGTGCGCAGCGACTCGTTGGTGACGTCGCCGTCGCGGCGGGCCAGCAGCAGGGCCAGCCGCGCCGCCATCCCGTCGGGCACGTCGGGCAGGGCGGCCAGCCAGGCGCGCTCCTCGACGCTCGCCGCGCTGGCGGCCGCGACGCGGGCGACGACGGCGCCGTCCCGCTGCTCGAGGACCGGCGGCTGCATGAGGACGTCGGCGAGGGCCGCGCGGGCCGTCGCGAGCCCCGTGCCCGCCCCCGCCGTGAGCCCGAGGTCGCGGAACAGCCCGGCCAGGCGCCGGTTGCGCTCGTGCAGGGCCCCACCCGGTGCCGCGAGGTCGACGGCGACCGGGAGCGTCCCGGGCGAGGAGACCTCGAGGGCGTCGGTGTGCAGGCGGACGGTGACGGGCTCGCCCGCCCGCGCGTAGTCGCGGTGCAGCACGGCGTTCAGCAGCAGCTCGCGGACCGCCGCGGTGGGGTGCTCGGGAGCGACCTCGGCGAGCAGGCGCGTGGCGGCCGCGACGGCGTCGGGCAGCCGGCCCGGGAACTCGCGCGTCTCGCGGACCTCCGCGGTCCCCAGCGGCCCCGCGTACCGCGTCACGACGATGCCGAGCCGGCGCGCGAAGCGCTGCGGCTGCTGCCCGAGCACGAGCAGGCACGCCAGGGTGGGGCGGCGGCTGACGACGAGCCCGAGCTCGGCGAGGAGGGGGCCGACCCGCGACGCCTCGACGGGGCTCCCCGTCCGGCGGTGCAGCCAGCCCTGCACCGTGGGCAGGTCCAGGTCGGCCGTGGTCGCGGAGGTGACGACGGTGTCCTCGACGGGCTGCCCGGCCGCCTCGGTGACGAACGTGACGAGGTCGGTGCCGTACAGGACGCGGTTGGCGCGGCCGCTGCGCAGCAGGACCCGCCCGTCGGCGGTCTGCGCGAACCCCGTCGGCAGCGCCGCCACCGTCACCACGGTCACCCGGGCGCGCCCCACGCGGTGCACCTCGGTGCGGACGGGCACGGGCGGGTGCGTGGCCCCGGCGAGGGCGGCGACGCGCTCGCGCACGTCCTGCTCGGAGCGGCTGCCCACCAGGCGGCGCGGCAGCGACTCCGTGACGCCGACGACCACGCGGCCGCCCGAGGCGTTGGTCATCGCGACCAGGGTCTCCGGCAGGTGCTCGCCGACCGCGCGCTGGAACTCGAGGTGCTGGCCGTCGTGGTCCCCCACGTCCGCCAGCAGTCCGGCCAGGTCCTGCCAGGCGTCCTCCACCCTCGGCATCCTGCTGACCCGCGGGCGGGCGCACCACCCCTTCGCCCGGTCCGGTGGACGTGGGCCGCGTCACGCCGGCGGGGCCGCGGTCAGGGCAGGTGACGCCGCACGAAGTCGAGCTCCACCCGCATCTGCCGCACGCGCTCGTCGTCCAGCAGCGACCCGTGCCCGGCGTCGTAGCGGTAGACCTCGTGCGGCGCAGCGCGTCCGGCGAGGCGCTCGAGGTAGTTCTCGATCTGCCGGATCGGGCAGCGGGGGTCGTTCTCGCCCGCCAGGACGAGCACGGGCGCGGTGACGGCGTCGACGTACGTCAGCGGCGAGGAGTCCGCGTACTTCCCGGGCACCTCGGTGGGGGAGCCGCCGAACAGCGAGCGGTCGAAGGCCTTCAGGCCCTCCATCTCGTCCTCGTACGCGGCGACGTAGTCGGCCACGGGGACGCCGGCGAGGCCCACGGCCCACCGCTGCGGCTGCGTGCCCAGGCCGAGGAGCGTCAGGTAGCCACCCCACGACGCGCCCGCCAGCACGAGCCGCGCCGGGTCGGCCACCCCGGTGGCGACGAGGTGGTCGGCGACCGCGGCGACGTCGGCCAGCTCGACGTGGCCGACGCGCGCCTCCAGCGCGTCCCGCCACGCCGACCCGTACCCCGTGGAGCCGCGGTAGTTGACCTGCACCACCGCGAACCCCTCGTCCACCCACGTCGCGCAGTACGGGCGGAACCCGTCGGTGTCGTGCGCGGTCGGCCCCCCGTGGACCTCGACGACCAGCGGCAGCGGACCCGCGGCCCCCACCGGCCGGCGCAGCAGCGCGTGGATGCGGCCGCCCTCCCCCTCGACCCACACGTCGGTGACGTCGACCGAGTCCGGCGCGGGCGCCCCCGGCGCGCGCAGCAGGACGTCGCCGCCCAGGGTCCGCACCGCGGTGGCGTGCGCGGCGGACGACCAGGTCAGCCAGACGTCGCCGTCGGGACGGGCCGTGGCCCCGCCGACGGTGCCCGTGCCGGGCCCGACCTGCTGCACGTCACCGGTCGCGAGGTCGACGCGGTGCAGCAGCGTGCGGGCCTCGTGGTCGACGAGGACCAGCAGGCCCGCGCCGTCGCGGGTCCACTCGGCCCCGGCCACGTCGCCCGGGACGCCGAGCACGACGGGCGTCTCGGTGCCGGCCGCGACGTCCCAGACCAGGAGTTCCGCGCGCCCCTCGCGCTCGTGCTCGACCAGCAGGCGCGGGTCGCCGGGCCGGGGCGCGAACCCCAGCGGCGCGACGCCCTTGCCGGGGCCGTCGGCGAGCTCCGCGACGGTCGTGCCGTCCGCGACGTCGAGCACGCGCAGGTCGGGGTGGCGGGAGTCGCCGTGCTCGCTGTGCGAGAGCGCCAGCCAGCGCCCGTCCTCGGACACGTCGGCGGCGTAGGCGTCCTCGCGGTGCTCGTACAGCAGCCGCGTCCCGCCGTCCTCGACGACCTCGACCCGGGTGCCGTACGCGTCGTCGGTGCGGCCCACGACGACGGCGCCGCCGCGGGTCAGCACCAGCCCGGCCGAGTAGGCCGCGGGCAGGCCGAGCGGGTCCTGGACGCCCTCGCCGGGGGCGGAGCCGAAGGGCTGGCGCCGCCACACGCCGTGCTCGTCGCCGGCGGTGTCGTCGAACCACCAGACCCAGTGCCCCGCAGGGTCGATGGTCGCGCCCGCGGTCCCCTCGGGCCGGGCCGTCGCCCGGGTCAGCTCTCCGCTGCGCGCGTCCCAGGAGTGCACCTCGAGCGCACCGTCGACGCTGGCGACGACCACGCAGCGCTCGGGCGCGTCCTCGGCCCAGTCGGGCAGGCCGACCCGCCCGGCGCGGAAGCGCTGCTCCCAGACGGGCACGTCGGTTCCAGGGGTGCTCACCCCCGGATCGTGCCACGCACCGCCGTGCTTGCCGGGCGCGCCCGGTCAGCCCGCGGCGCCGGCCCCGGACCGGGGGAACAGCCGGCGCAGCACGTCCGACAGCGTGACGACGCCGGTGACGGCCCCGCCGTCGGTGACCACGGCGAGGTGCTGGCGCGTCTCGCGCATCGTCCGGAGCGCCGCCGGCACCGAGGTGCCCCCCGCGAGGACGAACACCGGGCGCACGCACGGCTCGGCCGGGGCCTCGTCGGGTTCCGTGAGCGTGTCGCGCACGTGCACGACGCCCGTGATGCGGTCGGGCTGCCCGACGAGGATGCGCAGGTGGCCCGTGCGCCGGGTGGCCGCGCGGACGTCGCCGACGGTGGCGTCCGCCGGCACCGAGACGAGCGGCGACCCGGCCCGCAGCAGGTCCCGCACGGTCAGCTCCTGCAGCTCCAGGGCGCCCGCGAGCTGCGCCGAGGACTGCGCGTCCAGGGTCCCCGCGCTCGTGGAGTGCTCCAGCAGGTGGCGCAGCGCGGCCGGGCTGTGCCCCGCGGCGACCTCGTCCGCGGGGGTCGCACCGGCCCGGCGGACCAGGGCGTTGGCGGCCGCGTTGAGCGCGAGGAGCAGCGGCCGGAACACGGTGGTGAACAGCCGCATGGGGATGGCGAGCAGGAGGGCCGAGCGCTCGGGGTGCGCGATGGCCCACGACTTCGGGGCCATCTCCCCGACCACGAGGTGCAGGAACGTGACGACGAACAGGGCGAGGACGAAACCCAGGACGTCGGCCGCGACCAGCGGCAGGCCCGCGCTCTCGAACAGCGGCGTGAGCCAGTGGTGCACCGCGGGTTTGCTGAGGGCGCCCAGGGCCAGGGTGCAGGCCGTGATGCCGAGCTGCGAGCCCGCGAGCAGGACCGTGAGCTCGCTCAAGCTGCGCAGCGCGGCGCGCCCGGCGCGGGTCCCGGCGGCGTCCTCGAGGCGGTGCCGCTTGGCGGACAGCAGCGCGAACTCGACGGCAACGAAGAACGCGCTGAGCGCGACGATGAGGACCGTCGCGGGCAGGACCACGCGGGGGTCGTCGGTCACCGGGCCACCTCCACGTCGGGGCCCGTCGGGCCGGTGCCGGCGACGATGTCCGGCGGGAGTTCCAGCCGCAGGCGGGAGGGGACGTGGCGGTCCACGGCGAGCACCGTGACGCGCACCTGCCGGGGCGCCGCCCCGGTGTCCGCCGCGAGGTCGCCCGGGTCGGCGGGCAGGTCCACGAGCAGCTGCGTGCCGACGGGCGGGAGGCCGCCGTGCGCGGCGATGACGAGCCCGGCGACGGTCTCGTGGTCGCCGCGCGGGAACTGAACGCCCAGGGCGCGCTCGACCTCGTCGACGTGGACCGCACCCGCCATCTCCCACGTGCCGTCGCCCTCGACCGGGACGTAGCCGGGGTCGGCCTCGTCGTGCTCGTCGGTGATCTCACCGACGAGCTCCTCGGCGAGGTCCTCGACGGTGACGACGCCCGCGAGGCCGCCGTGCTCGTCGACGACGCACGCCAGCTGGTTCTTCGTGGCGGCGAGGTCGCGCAGGACGTCCGGCAGCAGCGTCACCGTGGACACGACCAGCGGGGGCCGCACGATGCTCGTGACGGGCGCCGAGTCGGGCTGGTCGGTGGCCAGCAGGTCCGCGAGGTGGACGACGCCGACGACGTCGTCGGTGTCCGCGGACATCACCGGGTAGCGGGAGTGGCCGAGGGCCATGAGGGCGCGGACGAGGCCGAGGTCGTCGGTGTCCGTGACCGTGTCCACCCGCGAGCGCGGGATCATGGCGTGCTCGGCGTCGCGGCGCGGGAAGTCGAGGATGCGGTCGAGCAGCACGGCGAGGTCGGGCGGCAGGTCACCGGAGTCCCGCGACTCCTCGACGATGTGCTCGAGGTCGCGGGCCGTGGCGGCGTGGTCGACGTCGTGCACGGGCTCGATCCGCAGGGCGCGCAGCAGCGCGTTCGAGGACTGGTCGAAGAACCGGATGAGCCAGCCGAACAGCGTCAGGTACCGCAGCGTGGAGCGGGCCAGCCGGGTGGCGACGGCGCGCGGTTCCGCGATCGCGAGGTTCTTGGGGAACAGCTCGCCGAACAGCATCTGCACGAACGTCGAGAGCAGGAGGGCGAACACCGCGCCGACGCCGACGCTCGCGGCCGGGGGGATGCCCACCCCGCCGAGCAGCCGGGAGAGCGAGGAGCCGATGAGGGGTTCCGCGACGTAGCCCACGAGCAGGCCCGTGACGGTGATCCCCAGCTGGGCGCCGGACAGCATGAACGACGTGCGCCGGGTGACCGCCAGGGCCCGTTCGGCCCCCGCGTCGCCGTCGGCGGCGTGCGCCCGCAGCTGCGAGCGGTCCACCGACATGTAGGCGAACTCCTGGGCCACGAACCAGGCCGTCACCGCGGTGATGAGCACCACGACCAGCACGCCCGCCAGCAGGGTCAGCAGGTCCGTCACCGCCGGTCTCCCCCGCGGTCGGGGAGGTCG
>NZ_JAAALN010000053.1 GCF_009906795.1 Kineococcus siccus | reverse complement strand
CCCCCGCCCCGCTGCGCGTGGCCGCCGTGACCGCCCTGGACCCCGAGGGCGACGGCGACAGCCCCGGTGGCGTCGAGCGGACCGTCGACGGCGACCTCGCGAGCAGCTGGTCCAGCGAGCGGTACACGTCCGCGGCCTTCGGCGGCCTGAAGAGCGGCATCGGGCTGCTGGTGGACCTGGGCGCGGACGTCGACGTCACCTCGGTCGTGCTCGACGACGCCGGCGAGGGCGGCCGCGTCGAGCTCCGCAACGCCCCCGCGGGCGGCTACGAGGGGTCCGTCACGATCGCCGAGGCGCCCGCCGGCGGGCGGCAGACCCTCACCCCGGCGGCGCCGGTGCGCACCCGCACGGTGCTGCTGTGGTTCACCGAGCTGCCCAGCACGGACGGCCAGGCCCGCGTGACCGTGTCCGAGCTGCAGGTCCTCGGCACCCCGGCGCCGTGACGCCGTCCGCCCCCGGCGACGACGGGCGCGACCCGCGCACCGACGCCGAGCTCGTCGCCGCCCACGTCGCGGGGGACCCCGACGCCTTCGGGGAGGTCGTGCGCCGCCACCGCGACCGCCTGTGGGCCGTCGCGCTGCGGACCACGGGGGACAGGGAGGAGGCCGCGGACGCCGTGCAGGACGCGCTGGTCTCCGCGCTGCGCGCGGCCGACCGCTTCCGCGGCGACTCCGCCGTGACGACCTGGCTGCACCGCATCGTCGTCAACGCGTGCCTGGACCGCGCCCGCCGACGGGCCGTGCGGCCGACCCGCCCGCTGGAGGAGGAGGTCGGCCCCGGCGGCGACGACTCGGTGCGCACGGGGGCCGCGCTCGCCGTCGTCCCCGACCAGACGCCCTCGGTGCAGACCCGCCTCGACGTGACCGGGGCCCTGGCGAGGCTGCCGGAGGCGCAGCGCGCGGCCCTGGTGCTCGTCGACATGTACGACGTCCCCGTGGCCGAGGCCGCGGAGATCCTCGGCGTCGCCGTGGGCACGGTGAAGTCGCGCTGCTCGCGGGGGCGCTCCGCGCTCGCGGAGATCCTCGGGGCGGCAGGGAACCGGTGAGCCCGCGCGGGCGTCGGAGGAACCGGTCACGAAGCAGTCACGGCGCCGCGGGCGCCGCAGCGAGGAGGAGGTGGACGTGAGGACCGGCGACGACGAGCGCGACGACGGGGACGACGCGGCGGCGTTCGACGCCCCTCCCGCCCCCGAGCAGCACGTCCGCGACCTGCTGCGCGCGGCCGCGGCGCAGGACACCGCGATGCCCGCGGACGTGGCCGCGCGCCTCGAGGCGGCGCTGGCGGCGGCCCGCGTCGACGGCGGCGTCGCGTCCCTGGGGCAGCGGCGCCGCGCGCGGCGCTTCAACCGCGTGCTAGCGGCCGCGGCCGCGGTGGTCGTCCTGGGCGGCGGCGCCGTCGCCGCGCAGCAGGCGTCGCCCTTCGGCGCCGGGGGCCGGGGCAGCGCGAGCTCGGCCGCGGCCGGTGCCGCCGACGAGGGCGCCCTGCCCGGCGTCGTCGAGCGCAAGGACGCCGCGGGCACCGGGACGGAGGGCACCGGGGCGGAGGACACCGGCTCGGCCGAGACCGCGGGCACCCTCGTCGTGCGGAGCGGCAACGACTACGCCGACCAGGCGTCGCTCGCGGACGCGGCCACGGTCGTGCTCGCGGGCTCCGGCGCCCCGCTCACGGCGACGCGCACCCCGCTCAGCGCGCCGGAGGACGCCCAGGCCGGGGGGGACCCCCTCGTGGCGCAGGCCCTCGGCTGCGTGCAGGTGCTGGGCGTCGGGGCGGCGTCCGTGGTCGGCGTCGACCTCGCGCAGTGGCGCGGGACGGCCGCGGCCGTGGTCGTCTCGCGGGCCGGCGGCGACACCGTGCGGGCCACGGTCGTGGCCCTGGACTGCGTCCCGGGCGCGGACCCGCTGGCCACGGCCGACGTGCCCGTCCCCGCTGCCTGACCCACCCCGCTCCCGACCCGACCCGCTCCCGACGCACCCGGCGGCGCCCGCCCGACGCACCCGGCGCCCCGCCGCGGGCCGGTGGGGAGGGGAACAGCGCACCCCTACGATCGGTTGAAGGAGCAGCACGGACGCGGCGGGTGATCAGCACCCGGCGCGCCTCCCGACCACGGAAGCAGGTCTGACGCGGTGGACGACGTCCGGAACGTCATCGTCATCGGTTCGGGTCCGGCGGGCTACACCGCCGCCCTCTACGCCGCTCGCGCGGACCTGGCGCCGCTCGTGTTCGAGGGGTCGGTCACGGCCGGCGGCGCCCTCATGAACACCACCGAGGTCGACAACTTCCCCGGGTTCCCCGAGGGCATCCTCGGCCCCGACCTGATGGACGGCATGCGCGCCCAGGCCGAGCGCTTCGGCGCCGAGCTCATCACCGACGACGTCGTGGACGTCCGCCTGCAGGGCGACGTCAAGGAGGTCGTCACGGGCAGCGGCGGCACCTACCGCGCGCACGCGGTGATCCTGTCGCTGGGGTCGGCCTACCGCGAGCTCGGTCTGCCCGACGAGAAGCGGCTGTCCGGGCGCGGCGTCAGCTGGTGCGCGACCTGCGACGGGTTCTTCTTCCGCGACCAGGACATCGTCGTGGTCGGCGGCGGTGACTCCGCCGTCGAGGAGGCGACGTTCCTGACGAAGTTCGCGCGCTCGGTGACGATCGTCCACCGCCGCGACGCGCTCCGCGCCTCCAAGATCATGGTCAAGCGCGCCGAGAACGACGAGAAGATCCGCTTCGCTTGGAACTCCGAGGTCGTCGCGATCCACGGCGAGAACAAGGTCACGGGCCTGCGGCTGCGGGACACGGTCACGGGCGAGGAGCGCGAGGTCGAGGCCACCGGGCTGTTCGTCGCGATCGGCCACGAGCCGCGGACGGGGATCGTCAAGGGTCAGGTCGACCTCGACGACAACGGGTTCATCCTCGTCGAGGGCCGCAGCTCCCGGACGAACGTCCCCGGGGTGTTCGCGGCGGGCGACGTCATCGACCACGAGTACATGCAGGCCATCACCGCGGCCGGATCCGGTTGCGCCGCAGCGCTGGACGCCGAGCGGTTCCTCGCGGCCCGCTCGGACGCGGCGCGCGAGGAGCAGCCCGTGCGCGAGGAGACGACGACCCCGCCGGCCGACGAGGCCGACCTCGTCCCGCGGCCGCAGCCGCGACCGACCGCCTGAACCACCACCCCCCGAGCACAGGAGAACACGGCATGAGCACCACCGCCCCGGTCACGGACGACACCTTCGACACGGTCGTCCTGCAGGCCGACAAGCCCGTCCTCGTCGACTTCTGGGCGCCCTGGTGCGGCCCGTGCCGTCAGGTCGCCCCGATCCTCGAGGAGATCGCCGACGAGCACGGCGAGAAGATCCAGGTCGTCAAGATCAACACGGACGAGAACCCGCGGATCGCCGCGAAGTACGGCGTCACGTCGATCCCGACGCTGAACGTCTACTCCGGCGGCGAGGTCGTCAAGACCATCGTCGGCGCGCGGCCGAAGCCCGCGCTGCTCAAGGAGCTCGCCGACTTCATCTGATCCGCGACGCGAGACCCGCTGCGCCGCAAAGCCTCGGAGCGCCGGGAACCCCAGGGTTCCCGGCGCTCCGTCGCGTCACGACGGAGAGGCGTTGCGGCGCAGCGCCTCCGGTCAGGAGCGCGAGACCCCCGTGAGGGACGTGACGCGGACGCCGGCGAGGAGCCGCTCCAGGGCCTGCTCGACGTCCTCGCGCCAGCTGACCGCGGACTTGAGCTCGAGCCGGAGCCGGGGGTGGCGGTGGTGCGGGCGCACGACGGTGAACCCGACGGACTCCAGGGTGTGGGCGGGCAGGACGCACGGGTCGGCGGTGTCGTGCGCGTCCGCGTGGTCGCCGTCGCCCCCCGTGGCCGCGGGCCCGCCGCCGAACGCCTCGACCGCCTTGATGCCGCGCTGCGTGAGGTCCTTCGCGGCGCTCTGCACGAGCATGCGGGCGAGCCCCTGACCGCGGAACGCCGGGTCGATCCAGCCCGTCATGAGCAGCACCGCGTCGCCGCTCACGGGCGAGGTGGCGAAGCCGTTCTGCCGCGGGACGTACACCGGGGGCGCGTAGGTGACGAAACCCACCGGCTGGTCGTCGACGTACACGAGGCGGCCGCACGGCCCCCACTGCAGCAGGACGGTCGAGATCCAGGCCTCCTTCTCGAAGTCCGGGTACCCGGCCTCGGCGGCCCGCTGCCCGGCCACCGCGTCCAGCTCCCAGAACACGCACCGTCGCGAGGACTTCGGCAGGTCGGACACGGTGTCGAGCGTGAGGGGAGCCATCCGACGACCCATCGGGCAGTGCCTCCCTCTCCCGGACGACGCCGCAGCGGCCCGGACCGTCGTGCCGGCGGCGCCGGGCGCGCCGGCCACCGCGTCGAGCGGGCGCAGCGCGACACGAGCCGCGGCCCGTGCGCGGTACGCGCCGTGACCGGCATCCTAGGTGGAGGCCGCGCCGTCCGCGACGAGGCCCGAGGCGCACCATGGAGGGAGCACCTCACCACCGAGCGTCCACCCCGTGCCCCAGGAGGCCGTCATGAGCCAGCACCCGCCGCCCTCGAGCCCGCCGGGCGCCGTCGCGTCCGCTGCGGCCGGGGCCGCGGCCGCCGGCGTGCGGCCGGGCAACCGCCTGGACCGCTGGCGCGAGTCCTACGCCGTGCGGACGGCGTCGATGACGGCGTCGGAGATCCGCGCGCTGTTCGCCGTGGCCAACCGGCCCGAGGTCGTCTCGCTGGCAGGCGGCATGCCGTACCTGCCCGCGCTGCCCCTGGACACCATCGCGGCGATCGCGCAGCGGCTCATCGCCGAGAAGGGGGCGGTCGCGCTGCAGTACGGGTCGGGGCAGGGCGAGGAGGTGCTGCGCGAGCAGATCGTCGAGGTCATGCACCAGCAGCGCATCCAGGCCCACCCCGACGACGTCGTCGTCACGACCGGGTCGCAGCAGGCCCTGGACCTCGTCTCGCGCGTCTTCCTCGACCCCGGGGACGTCGTGGTCGCCGAGGCGCCCAGCTACGTCGGGGCGCTGAACGTCTTCCGCTCCTACCAGGCGCGCATCGTCCACGTCGCCATGGACGCCGACGGCCTGCAGCCGGAGGCGCTCGACGAGGCGCTGACCCGCCTCGCCGCGCAGGGGCAGCGCGTGAAGTTCCTCTACACCGTGCCCAACCACCACAACCCGGCCGGCGTGACGCTGTCGCTGCAGCGCCGTCCGGCCGTCCTGGCGGTGTGCCGGCGGCACGGCGTGCTGGTGCTCGAGGACGACCCGTACGCCCTGCTCGGCTTCGGCGGCGACCCGCTGCCCGCCCTGCGGTCGATGGACGCGGAGAACGTCGTGCACCTCGGTTCCTTCTCGAAGACCTTCGCCCCGGGCTTCCGGATCGGCTGGGCCGTCGCGCCGCACGCCGTGCGCGAGAAGCTCGTCCTGGCCGCGGAGTCCTCGGTGCTGTGCCCGACGTCCTTCGGCCAGTTCGCCATCGCCGAGTACCTGCAGACCTACGACTGGCTGGGTCAGGTCAAGGTGTTCCGCGAGCTGTACCGCGAGCGGCGCGACGCCATGCTCGACGCGCTCGCGGTGCACCTGCCCCAGGCGACGTGGACGCACCCCGACGGCGGCTTCTACGTGTGGCTCACGCTGCCCGAGGGCCTGGACGCCAAGGCCATGCTGCCCCGCGCCGTCACCTCGCGGGTGGCCTTCGTCCCCGGCACGGCCTTCTACGCCGACGGCTCCGGCCGGCGGTCGATGCGCCTGTCGTACTGCTTCCCCACCGCCGAGCGCATCCGCGAGGGCGTGCGGCGCCTCGCCGGGGTCGTGCAGGACGAGCTGGAGGTGCTGGAGACGTTCGGCTCGGTCGACCCCTCACCGCACGAACGCGCGGGCAGCGTCGACTCGCCCGGACCGGAGCTCGCGTGAACCCCCGCGTGACCGTGCTGGCCGGCGGTCTCTCCCACGAGCGGGACGTGTCGCTGCGCTCCGGCCGCCGCGTGGCGGAGGCGCTGCGCGCCTCGGGCTGCGAGGTGACGGTGCTGGACGCCGACGCCCACCTGCTGCCGACGCTGGCGGAGGACCGGCCCGACGTGGTGTGGCCCGTGCTGCACGGGGCCATCGGCGAGGACGGGGCCCTGCGCGACGTCCTCGAGCTGCTCCGGCTGCGCTACGTGGGCTCGCGGCCCCAGTCGTGCCGCCTCGCGTGGGACAAGCCCATCGCTGCGAGCGTCGTGCGGGCGGCGGGCATCGCGGTGCCCGAGCACATCGCGCTCCCGCACGCCACGTTCCGGGACCTGGGGGCGCAGCCGGTCCTCGCGGCCGCGGGGACGTGGGCGGGCTTCCCCCTGGTCGTGAAGCCCAGCCGCGGCGGCTCGGCCCTGGGGGTGGCCGTCGTCGACGAGCCGGGCGACCTGGCCCGCGCCGTCGTCGACTCCTTCGCCTACGGCGACACGGCCGTCGTGCAGCAGCACGTCAGGGGCACCGAGGTCGCCGTCTCCGTCGTCGACGTCGACGGGGAGCTCCGCGTGCTGCCGGCCGTGGAGATCGTGGCCGACGGCGGGTCCTACGACTACACGGCCCGCTACACGGCCGGGGCCACCGAGTTCTTCGCGCCGGCCCGGCTGGCCGACGACGTCGCCGACCGCCTCGCCGCGGCGGCGCGCGGGGCGCACGAGGCGCTGGGTCTGCGGCACCTCTCGCGCATCGACTTCATCGTCGACCACGAGGGGGTGCCCGTCTTCCTCGAGGCCAACGCGGCCCCGGGGATGACCGAGACGTCGCTGCTCCCGCAGGGCGTCGCCGCCGCGGGCCTCGAGCTGGACGCCGTCTACCGCGGGATCGTGCAGAGCGCCCTGGAGCGCTGACCTCGCCCGGACACCGAGGACGCCCCCGCCCCACCGGGTGGGGGCGTCCTCGCGTCCAGGGTCCGGGCGGGGGCACCCACCGGGCCGGGCCGCGCCGTCCCTGGTAGTCCTGGGGCGTGACCGACGCCCTCGCCGACCTGCTCGCCGCCGTCGACCGCACGGTCGCCCACGCGACGTTCGCTGTGACGGCGGCCGTCGCGGTCCGGGACGACGTGGACGCCCCCGCCACGAGCCGCGGGTACTGCGACCTCGACGTCCCGCTCGTGGCGTCGGCGTGGTCGACGGTCGGGGGGCCGCCGCACCCCGGCCTCTTGCACGGGACGTCGCTGCACCTCGCCGTGCCGGACTGGGTCACCCTCGACGTCCACGGCGTCGCCGCGTCGGAGCTGCTGCCGCTGTACTGGCTGCGCGCGGCCACGAGCGCCGCGGCGCTGAACGACGACGTACCGGGCGACAGGGTGCCGGGCGACGAGGTGCTCGCCGTGGAGGTCGACCTGGCCGCCGCTGCGGACGCCAACCCGCCCGCGGTCGCCCGCAGCGTGCGGCACGACGAGCTGGGCCCGCTGCAGGCCGCGCGCGGTACCGCCCGCGGCACCGTGAGGCTGTCCACCGCGGGGCTGGTGGACCGCATCGACCTGGCCGTGACCGGGGCCAGCGCCTGCACGGTCGTGCTGACGCTCGTCCCGGTGACCCGGCGCGCCCTCGACCCGGCGGACGTCGTCCCCGGCGCGGACCTGTCCGCCGTGGTCGAGGCGCTCATCGACCCGGTGCGCTGAACCTCAGACGTTCGTGGGCTGCTGCTCCAGCAGGCGCAGGATGCGATCGAGGTCGTCGAGCCCCGCGAAGTCGACCGTGAGCCGGCCCCGCGTGCGCCCCACGGCGATGCGGACCCGGGTGTCCAGGCGCTCCGCCAGGGCGGACGCGCGCTGCTCCACCTCGGGCTGCGGCTGCGGCGGGTTCCGGCGGCGCGGGGCGGTGTCCGCGTCGCCCAGCGCGATGATCTCCTCCACGGCCCGCACCGACAGGCCCTCGGCCACGATGCGCTGCGCCAGCCGCTCCATGGCCCCGCCGTCCTCGAGGGACAGCAGGGCGCGCGCGTGGCCGGCGCTCAGCACGCCGGCCGCGACCCGTCGCTGCACGAGCGGGGGGAGCTTCAGCAGCCGCAGGGTGTTGCTGATCTGCGGGCGGGAGCGCCCGATCCGGCTCGCGAGCTCCTCGTGCGTGCAGCCGAAGTCCTCCAGCAGCTGCTGGTAGGCGGCCGCCTCCTCGAGGGGGTTGAGCTGGCTGCGGTGCAGGTTCTCGAGCAGCGCGTCGCGCAGCAGGTCGTCGTCGGCGGTCTCCCGCACGATGGCCGGGACGGTGGTGAGACCGGCGTCGGTGGCCGCGCGCCAGCGGCGCTCGCCCATGACGAGCTCGTAGGTCTCCGCCTCACCCTCGACGCCCGGCACCGGCCGGACGACGATCGGCTGCAGGACACCGATCTCCTGCACGGAGTGCACCAGCTCGGCCAGCTCGTCCTCGTCGAAGACGGTCCGCGGCTGCCGCGGGTTGGGGACGATCGCGGTGACGGGCACCTCGGCGAAGCGGGCCCCGGGGACCGCGACGAGACCGTCGGGCAGCACGGGCGCGACGGGCACGTCCCCGTGCGCGCCCGGCCCCTCCGGCGCGGTGTCCGACCGGGTCGGGGACGGCTCGTCGCGCCGGTCGTCCATGGTCGGCGTGCCGATGGCGTCGCTCTCGACCGGGTCCGGCGCGACGTCCTCCGCGGGCACCTCGCGCTGGTCGAAGAAGACGTCCACGGGGCGTGCGGCCGTCCGTGCGGGCACGGCGCCGAACGCGTCGGCGTACTGCGGCCGGGGCGTCGCCGCCGGGCCGTTGGGGATGAGGGCTCCCAGCCCGCGCCCCAGGCCTCGCCGCTTGTCGCTCACGCTCCACCTTCCTGCGACGCCATCCCGCGCCGACCGATCGTCCCGGAGGTCCACCTCGACCACGGGTCGGCGACCTGCGGCGCCGACCCGACGGCAGCATCTCGTGCCGGACCGCGCACGTCGGTGACCCCGACCGGTGTGTCGTCGGCCGCCGCCCCGCGCTGCGCCATCTCGCGCGCGGCCTCGAGGTAGGCGAGCGCACCCGAGGACGACGGGTCGTACGTCATGACGGTCTTGCCGTGGCTCGGGGCCTCGGAGATGCGCACGGAGCGCGGCACGAGCGAGTGGAGGACCTCGCCGCCGAAGTGCCCCCGGACCTCCTCCACGACCTGCGACGCCAGCCGCGTACGCCCGTCGTACATCGTCAGCAGGATCGTCGAGACGTGCAGGTCCGGGTTGAGGTGCTGCTGGATGAGCTCGATGTTCGACAGCAGCTGCGTCAGGCCCTCCAGCGCGTAGTACTCGCACTGGATCGGAATGAGCACCTCGGGTGCGGCGACGAAGGCGTTGATCGTCAGCAGGCCGAGGCTCGGCGGGCAGTCGATGAGCACGTAGTCGATGCGGCCGGCGCCGGAGCGCTCCACCTGCTTGAGGTACGTCGTCAGCGCCCGCAGCAGCCGCGATTCGCGCGCCACCATGCTGACCAGCTCGATCTCGGCCCCGGCCAGGTCGATGGTGGCGGGGGCGCACCACAGGTCCGGCGCCTCACCGCACCGCTGCACGACGTCGGCCAGCGGCTTGCCCTCCACGAGCACCTCGTAGACGCCGGGCACGTCGGCGCTGTGGTCGATGCCGAGGGCGGTCGACGCGTTGCCCTGCGGGTCGAGGTCCAGCACCAGGACCTTGAGGCCCGCCAGCGAGAGGGCGGCGGCGAGGTTCACGGCGGTCGTCGTCTTGCCGACGCCGCCCTTCTGGTTGGCGATGGTGAGGACCCGGGTCTCCGCCGGGGCCGGGAAGCGCGCGGTGCTCGGTCGGGAGCCACCGCTGACCGGCGGTAGCGGCGTTGCTGCCAGCGCGGCGTCCGCGAGCGGCTCGGGAGCTGCGGCGGTGGTTCCACGTGAAACGGGACCGCCGTCCTGGGACGGGGTACGGGGAGGCACGTCCGCGGTCCGGTCGAGGGGCGCGTGGACCGCACTCGGCGCGTCGTCCGCCACCGGCCCGGGTGCCGCGGCGTCAGTCGCCGTTTCACGTGGAACATCACTCGTCGCCGGCGCCGGCGCCATCGTCATCGGCGCCTCGGCGCTGCGCACGGAGGCCGGGGCCAGCTCGGACGCCGTTTCACGTGGAACAACGGCGACGTCCGGCGCCACGGTGCCCGGTGCGGCTCCCGTCCCGGGGACCGCCTCGGGAGAGGGACCACCCACCACAGGGTCGTCCGCCGGAGGCGCCGGCTCCCCCTGCGCCGACGCGGACGGCGGTGTCGCACGGGGGGTGAACCAGCCGAGGCCTCGCGGCCGGGTGTCCTGGACGGTGGTGTGGCCGAGCCAGCCGAGAGTGGTCACACGGGTTCCCTTCGGGAGGGCGGTGGTCGGGGTGGAGCGGGGCGGAGTCACCGCTGACGCGAGCCGCGCACCGGCGCGGTCTTCGACGGACGACGCTTGGCCGCCCCGGGGACCGGCGGCTTGCGCAACGGCCCCGATCCGCGGTCGACGCGGACGACGGTCGTCCCCGTCTCGTCGTCCGGCCCGCAGTGCAGGACCTCGGGGGTCGTGGTGACGCCCAGCGCCCGCAGCGCCTCCGCAGCGGCCTCGATCTCCTCGGGCGCCGAGCGTCCCTTGATGGCGAGGAGGTGGCCGTCGGTCTGGACCAGCGGCATCGTCCAGCCGTAGAGGGTCGCGAGCGGGGCGACCGCGCGGGCGGTGACGACGGGGGCGGAGAACTCACCCGCGACGTCCTCGGCCCGGCCCCGCACGACGGCGACCTGGTCGCGCAGCCCGAGCGCGGCGACGACCTCGCGGAGGAAGTGGAAGCGGCGCTCAAGCGGCTCGACGAGCCGGACCTGCACGTCGGGACGGGCCAGGGCGACGGGGATGCCCGGCAGTCCAGCTCCCGATCCGACGTCGATGACCGAGGCGCCCGGGGGGACCAGCTCTGCGAGGTGGGCGCAGTTCAGCAGGTGCCGCGTCCAGAGGCGGGGCACCTCCCGCGGCCCGATGAGACCGCGCTCGACGCCGGCGTCGGCCAGCTGCCCGACGTACGCGGCCGCGAGCTCCACCCGCGCCCCGAACAGCTGGTGCGCGGCGGGGGGAACGACGGAGGGCGGTGCTGTTCCACGTGGAACAGCACCGCCCTCGGGCACTTCGTCAGACACCCCGTCACCCTATCGGGCAGGGGGTCTCCCTCCGGTCAGGCGTCGGGCGCGGCCGCGGCCGGGGCGAGGACGACGACGCGCCGCCGCGGCTCCTCACCCTCGGACTCGGACTCCAGACCGGCGGCGGCCACCGCGTCGTGCACCACCTTGCGCTCGAAGGCTGGCATCGGCTCGAGCTTCTCGTCGGTGCCGCTGGCCCGGACCCGGGCCACGACCTCGCCGGCGAGCGCGACGAGGGACGTCCGCTTCTCGGCGCGGAAGCCGGCCACGTCCAGCAGGAGCCTCGTCCGGTCGCCCGTCTGCGCCTGGACGGCGAGGCGCGTCAGCTCCTGCAGCGCCTCGAGGACCTCGCCGTCGCCGCCCACCAGCGTGCGCAGGGCCGGAGTGCCGCCGGCGTCGGCGACGATGGCGACGGACGCGCGCCCGTTCTCGATGTCGATGTCGATGTCACCGTCGAGGTCGACGATGTCGAGCAGCTCCTCGAGGTAGTCGGCCGCGACGTCGCCCTCCTCCTCCAGGCGGGTGGCTCCCGCGCCCTTGGGCTGGCGGGCGCCGCGCCCCGTGGGCGCGGCGTCGCCGGGCTCCGGGGGGCTCGTCGCCTCCGGGGCCTGGGTGTCGTCTGCCGTGCTCTGGCTCACACGTCCTCCTCGGTGCCGCGTCCGCGGCTCGTCGTGCTGGTCCGCACCGGCGACGGTGCGAGGTCGGTCGGGCGGTCAGCGGCCCGTGGGCCGCTGACTGCTCGGCGGGGCGCCGGGCCGCCGCCGGGCGTCGCGGCTCGTGCCCCGCTTGGGCTGCTGCCGCTGACGCCGCACGGGCGCCACCGACGAGGTGTGCTCCGCGTCCTTGGTCAGCTGCACGCCGCTCCCGCCGTCCGTGGCGGGCAGGACGGTGCCCCGGCGGGCGGCCCGACGGGCCTTGCGCTCGAGGAGCTCCTTCTCCGCGAGCGAGCCCGGGTTGGGCAGCCGGCGGATGACGAAGAACTGCTGGCCCATGGACCACACGTTGGTCGTGAGCCAGTAGAGGAGGACACCGATGGGGAAGTTGACGCCGGAGACGGCGAAGACGATCGGCAGGATGTACAGCATCAGCTTCTGCTGCTGCGCGAAGGGGTTGTTCTCCATCGACGCCGACGACGTGTTCTTGGCCATCAGCTGACGCTGGGTCACGAACTGCGAGGCCGACATCAGCACGATCATGACCGCGGTCAGGACGATCGTGTTCCAGTCGCCCGTGTCCCAGGACCGCAGGAAGATCCCGGACAGCTTGGCGCCGAAGATGGTCGCGTTGTCCGCCTGGTCGACCAGCGTCTGGTCGAGGGCCCCGACCGTCTTGCCCTGCCCGATGCCGTTCAGCGTGTGGAAGAGCGCCAGGAAGATGGGCGACTGCAGCAGGATCGGCAGGCAGGAGGCCATCGGGTTCGTGCCCGAGGACCGGTACAGGGCCATCATCTCCTGCTGCTGCGCCTGGCGGCTCGCAGGATCGGTCTTGCCCTTGTACTTCTGCTGGATCTTGCGCATCTCCGGCTGGATGACCTGCATCCCGCGCATCGCCTTGATCTGCTTCACGAACAAGGGGATGAGGATGATCCGGACGACGACGACGAGGCCGATGATCGAGAGGGACCACGCCGCACCGCCCGCCGCGTCGAACCCGACAGCCGTCCACAGGTCGTGGAAGCGCACCATGATCCACGCGACGACCCACTGGATGGGGTACAGCAGTTGGTAGAAGAATTCGATCATCGCCCGGCAGTCCTCTCCTCCACTCGCCGGTGTCCCGGCGGCTCGTGTCCGAGGCCCTGCTGATCGGGGCCCGCTCGACGTTGTCGGGGTGGACGCTCACGCGTCCCCCCAGGTTCTCGGTGCGGTCGTGGGATCACGGCCGCTGCCGCGCCGGCCCCCTCGGCGGAACGGGGTCGACGCCTCCAGGGTTCCACGGGTGGCACCTCAGCAACCGCCGCGCGGCGAGCCAGGTGCCGCGGACGGCCCCGTGCGTGCGCAGCGCGTCCACGGCGTAGGAGGAGCAGGAGGGGTAGAAGCGGCACGTCGGGCCCAGCCACGGCGAGACGACGAGCTGGTAGACCCGGACCGCCCCGACCAGCAGCAGTGCCGGCCAGCGCAGCGGGTTCCACGACGTCCGCCTCCCCGCACCCACGTCAGCCACGAGGCGTCAGCCCCAGCCGGCGCAGGCCCTTGTCGAGGTCGGTGGCGAGCTCGGCGGACGAGGCCCCGGCCGCACCGGGCAGCGCCCGGACGACCAGGAGGCCACCCTCCGGCGGCAGGACGGCCCAGCGGTGCGCCGCCAGGTGCCTCAGCTGCCGCTGCGTGCGGTGCCGCACGACGGAGCCGCCGACCGCCTTGGACACGACGAAGCCCACCCTCGTGGGGTGGGCTTCGTCGGTCGCGGTCCAGTGCAGGACCAGGCGACGCGTGCCAGCGCGGACGCCACCGCGCAGGGCCGACGTGAAGTCGTCCTTGCGCCGCAGGCGGCGCGCCGCGGGCAGCACGCGGAGGTCGCGGGGTCGGTCAGGCGGAGATCTCCGCGCGGCCCTTGGCCCGGCGCGCGGAGAGGATGGCGCGGCCGGCGCGGGTGCGCATCCGCAGGCGGAAGCCGTGGGTCTTGGCCCGCCGACGGTTGTTCGGCTGGAAGGTCCGCTTGCTCACGTGAGGTCTCCAAGATCGCCAGGTCCGGGCTCCCGCCGCAGCCGTGGGGCCAGCCGACGCAGAGCACAATCCGGACCAGAGTACGGGCGCGGAACCTGCTGGTCAAAGCGCCGCGACCGGACCGGCCGGGTCCCCACCGGCGGACCCGGTGGGCGGCACGACGGGGTCCCGCCGGGCGGGTACCTTCGTCCCAGCGCACTCCGGGTGCCGGGATCGTCCGGCCCCCGCAGGTCGACCGGGCGAACACCGGGAGACCGGGCGCGGGACGGCACTTGAACGGTGGAGCCGCCGTTGTTACCGTCCCGGCTCGACAAGCCGATGTCCGCGCCGATCCCTGGTGCACCGACGGGTCTCCTCGTCGTCCCCGGCCGTCGTGCACAGAGTGTGGACAGGGGTGTGGACGGAGCCCGTCGATCAGCGTGGAACGACGGGAGAGCTCGTGGTGGACAGCGACGGCGGAGACTTCCGCGACGTCTGGGAGCGCGCGGTGGCGCAGCTGGACGGCAACGGGGTCACCCAGCACCAGAAGGCCTTCGTGCGGCTGACCAAGCCGCTGGGCCTGCTGGACGGCACCGCGCTGCTGGCCGTGCCGAACGACCTCACCAAGGAGGTCATCGAGCAGAAGGTCCGCGAACCGCTGATCCGCGCGCTGGCCGACGAGCTCGGGCACGGCGTGCGGCTGGCCGTCACCGTGGACACCTCGATCGGCGCCACGCTGTCCCCGGAGCTCAACGGCGAGTCGGGGTCGGGCCGCGGGGACCTGGAGCGCGAGCGGCTCAACGGCGGCGACCCGGACCTGGACGCCGGCCCGCGCGGCTACGACGGCCGCGTCGGCGAGGGACGGGGTGGTGAGGGACGGGCCGGCGAGCACCGGCGCCACGACGACGACCGCTACGACGGCCGCGGTTCGGGCCGGCGCACCGCCGAGGACGCCAACCCCCTCGACGACTCCGACCCGGACCTGCTCTTCACGGGCTTCAAGGTCGACCGGGGCGCCGGCACCGGCCGGCAGGGCCCGCGCGGTCGCACGCCCACCAAGGTCGAGAACGCCCGGCTGAACCCGAAGTACATCTTCGAGACCTTCGTCATCGGGGCCAGCAACCGCTTCGCGCACGCCGCGGCGGTCGCGGTGGCCGAGGCACCCGCGAAGGCGTACAACCCGCTCTTCATCTACGGCGAGTCGGGGCTGGGCAAGACCCACCTGCTGCACGCCATCGGGCACTACGCGCAGAACCTGTACCCGGGGGTGCAGGTGCGGTACGTGAACTCCGAGGAGTTCACCAACGACTTCATCAACTCGATCCGCGACGACAAGGCGCAGGCCTTCCAGCGCCGCTACCGCGACGTGGACGTCCTGCTCATCGACGACATCCAGTTCCTGTCGAACAAGGTGCAGACGCAGGAGGAGTTCTTCCACACCTTCAACACGCTGCACAACGCGAGCAAGCAGGTCGTCATCACCTCCGACCTGCCGCCCAAGCAGCTGTCGGGCTTCGAGGAGCGCATGCGCAGCCGCTTCGAGTGGGGCCTGATCACCGACGTCCAGCCGCCCGACCTCGAGACCCGCATCGCCATCCTCCGCAAGAAGGCCACGGGGGAGCGGCTCGAGGCGCCCGACGACGTGCTGGAGTACATCGCGTCGAAGATCTCCTCGAACATCCGCGAGCTGGAGGGGGCGCTGATCCGCGTCACGGCCTTCGCGAGCCTCAACCGCCAGCCCGTGGACATGCAGCTGGCCGAGATCGTCCTGCGGGACCTGATCCCCAACGACGAGACCCCGGAGATCACCGCGTCGGCGATCATGGGCCAGACGGCGTCGTACTTCAGCGTCACGCTCGAGGACCTGTGCGGCACGTCGCGGTCGCGGACCCTCGTGACGGCCCGCCAGATCGCCATGTACCTGTGCCGGGAGCTGACGGAGCTGTCGCTGCCGAAGATCGGGCAGCACTTCGGCGGGCGCGACCACACGACCGTCATGCACGCCGAGCGCAAGATCAAGCAGCAGATGGCGGAGCGTCGCAGCACCTACAACCAGGTCACCGAGCTCACCAACCGCATCAAGAAGCAGGCCGGCGCCTGAGCCCGCGCTGACCCGGCGCCCGCACGACGCCCCTCCCGCCTTCCCAGGCCCCCCGGCACACCGCCGGGGGGCCTTCGTCGTCCGGGGGCTCCGGGGGCCCCGCGGGAGGTCGCCGAGGGGTCACCGGGAGGTCCGCGACGGCTGCGGTGGGTTGTCCACACGCTGGGGAAAGGCGTGTGGACATCCGGCCCCGGATCGGTGGACGACGTCGTGGACAGCCGGTGCGCGCGACCCCGTGCCCCTGTGGACGCGTGTGGACGCGCCGCGGTCGCCCGCTGGGCCTGTGGACGGCGCGACCTCCCCGTCCGCAGGCCACCCACAGGGCTGTGGACGACGGATGAGCCGCTGACCTGCGATGACGTCGAGTTGTCCACAGCGTCCACAAGGACTACGACGACGATGAACTCCTCCACGGTGAAGTCCGTCAACCCACGAGAGGGGTGGACAACCTGGTGGGTGCGGGGCCTGGGAGGGCCTGGACGGGGAGGTCCGGGCCACGTTCACCGTGCCGGGCGAACTCCACTACTGTCAGGAGCCGTCCTCGATCCCGCTGCCCGTCGTCCCGCTCCGGGGCCGGCCGGCGGTCCCGGGGACCACGTGCAGGACGAGCCGGGGGACCCCGGCCGTGGAGGAGGGGCGGTACCTGGTGGAGTTGCAGGTCGAGCGCGACGTGCTGGCCGACGCCGTCGCCTGGGCTGCCCGGGCCCTGCCGACGCGGCCGCCCGTGCCGGTGCTGGCGGGCGTCCTGCTCGAGGCCGACACCGAGGGCACCCTCACGCTGTCGACGTTCGACTACGAGGTCTCCGCGCGCGTCGAGGTGCCCGCCGAGGTCCGCACCGCGGGGCGCGTCCTGGTCTCGGGCCGGCTGCTGGCCGACATCTCGCGCAGCCTGCCGGGCCGGCCGGTGACGCTGGTGACCGAGGGCTCGAAGGTGACGCTCACGTGCGGGGCCAGCCGCTTCGCGCTGCTGACGATGCCCGTCGAGGAGTACCCGGCGCTGCCCGCGCTGCCCGACTCCTCCGGGACCCTCACGGGCGACACCTTCACCGAGGCCGTCTCGCAGGTGACGGTCGCGGCGAGCCGCGACGAGACGCTGCCCATCCTCACGGGCGTCCGGATGGAGATCGAGGGCGACCGCCTGACGCTGCTGGCGACCGACCGCTACCGGCTCGCGGTGCGCGAGCTGCGCTGGAACCCCTCGACGCCGGACATCTCGGCGATCGCCCTCGTGCGGGCCCGGACGCTGTCCGACGTGGCCCGCTCCATCGGGGCGACCGGCTCGATCACGATGGCGCTGGCCGACGGCAAGAGCGACCTCATCGGCTTCCAGGCCGCCGGGCGGCACTCCACGTCGCTGCTCGTGGACGGTGAGTACCCGAAGGTGCGGGCGCTGTTCCCGGCCGAGTCCCCCACGCACGCGGTCGTGTCCACGGCGGCCCTCACGGAGGCCGTCAAGCGCGTCGCCCTCGTCGCGGAGCGCAACACCCCGGTCCGCTTGCGCTTCGAAGAGGGTCTGCTGTCCTTGGAGGCCGGGCAGGGTGACGACGCCCAGGCGTCGGAGGCGCTCGACGCGACCCTGACCGGCGAGGCGATCGCGATCGCCTTCAACCCCCAGTTCCTGCTCGACGGGCTCGGGGCGCTCAACGCGCCCTTCGCCCGCCTGTCGTTCACCCAGGCCACGCGGCCCGCCGTCATCACGGGTCAGGCCGACGCGGAGGGCGAGGACGACGACAGCTACCGGTACCTGCTGATGCCGGTCCGACTCGCCGGCTGACGCCGGCGACCGCGACGCCCGGGAACCCGGGCACCACGAGGGGACACAACGCATGCACATCGGACTCGTCGGTCTGGGCAAGATGGGCGGGAACATGCGCACCCGCCTGCGCGAGAAGGGCGTCGAGGTCACCGGTTACGACCCGAACCCCGACGTCACCGACGTCCCCAGCCTCGCCGCGCTGGTCGACGCGCTGCCCTCCCCCCGCGTCGTCTGGGTGATGGTCCCCTCGGGCCGCATCACGCGCGACACCGTGGCGAGCCTCGCCCCGCTGCTCAAGGACGGCGACCTCGTCATCGACGGCGGCAACTCGAAGTGGACCGACGACGAGATCAACGCCAAGCTCCTCAGCGAGCGCGGCACGGGCTACATGGACTGCGGCGTCTCGGGCGGCGTGTGGGGCAAGGACAACGGCTACGGCCTCATGGCCGGCGGCGCCGACGCCCACGTCAAGCTGGCGATGCCCGTCTTCGACGCGCTGCGCCCCGACGGCCCCCGCGAGGAGGGCTTCGTGCACGCCGGCGGCGTCGGCGCGGGGCACTACTCCAAGATGGTCCACAACGGCATCGAGTACGGCCTCATGCACGCCTACGCCGAGGGCTACGAGCTCCTCGAGGCGAAGGGCATCATCAAGGACGTCCCGGCCGTCTTCAAGGCGTGGACCCGCGGCACCGTCGTGCGCTCCTGGCTGCTGGACCTCATGGTCCGCGCGCTGGAGGAGGACCCCAAGCTCGACAACATCCGCGGCTACGCGCAGGACTCAGGCGAGGGCCGCTGGACCCTGGAGCAGGCCATCGAGAACGCCGTGCCCATGCCGGTGCTCGCGGCCGCGCTCTTCGCGCGGTTCTCCTCCCGCCAGGAGGACTCCCCCTCCATCAAGGCCGTCGCGGCCCTGCGCAACCAGTTCGGCGGCCACGCGGTCACCGAGGCCGGGCCGTCGTCCGGCACCGGTTCCGTCAGCTAGGGCGCCGGGCTCGCGTGCACGTCGCGCACCTCTCCCTCGTCGACTACCGGTCCTACGCCGAGCTGGAGCTCGACCTCGGGCCGGGCACGACGACGTTCGTCGGCCTCAACGGCCAGGGCAAGACGAACCTCGTCGAGGCGATCGGCTACGTCGCGACCCTGTCCAGCCACCGCGTCTCGGGTGACGCGCCGCTGGTGCGGCAGGGCGCGGCGCGGGCCGTGGTGCGCGCGGAGCTGGTGCGCGGCGGCCGCCGCGCCCTGGTCGAGCTGGAGATCACCCCGGGGCGCGCCAACCGCGCACGGCTGAACTCCTCCCCCGTGCGCCGGCCGCGCGACGTGCTGGGGACCCTGCGCACGGTGCTGTTCGCCCCGGAGGACCTCGCGCTCGTCAAGGGCGACCCCGACGGCCGGCGGCGCTACCTCGACGACCTGCTCGTGACGCGCTGGCCGCGCGTCGCGGGCCTGCGCAGCGACTACGACCGCGTGCTGCGGCAGCGGACGGCGCTGCTGAAGTCGGCGGGGGCCGCCCTGCGCTCCGGCCGCGGGGACCCGCACGTCCTCGACGTGTGGGACGAGCAGCTGGCGGCGACGGGCGCCGAGCTGCTGGCCGCCCGGCTCGCCCTGCTCGCCGACCTGCGGGAGCCGGTGGCCGGGGCCTACCAGGCGGTCAGCCGCGGGCAGGGCGACCTCGAGCTGACGTACCGCAGCGCCCTGCCCCTGCTCGGCGAGGGCGTCGCCACGACGCCGGGCGGGGCGCAGCCCTCGCGCGAGGAGCTGCGCCTGGCGCTGCTGGCCGCCACGGCCGAGCAGCGCAAGGCGGAGCTCGACCGGGGGGTCTGCCTCGTCGGGCCCCAGCGCGACGACCTGGTCCTCACCCTGGGCGGGATGCCCGCCAAGGGCTACGCGAGCCACGGCGAGTCCTGGTCGGTGGCGCTGGGGCTGCGCCTGGCCAGCTACCGGCTGCTCCTGGCCGACGGGGCCTCCGAGGACCCGGGCGGTCCCGTGCTCGTCCTCGACGACGTCTTCGCGGAGCTCGACGCCGGCCGCCGCGAGCGGCTGGCCGAGGTCGTCGCCGACGCCGAGCAGGTGCTCGTCACCGCGGCCGTGCCCGAGGACGTGCCGGACGCCCTGCGCGGGGCCGGGGCGCACCGCGTCGACGTCGTGACGGGGAGCGCCGTCCGTGCCGCCTGAGGAGCGCGAGCCCGCAGCCGACGCCGTGGAGCTGCCGCCGCCGGCCGTCGGGGAGCGCCGGTCGGAGGGGGACGCGGAG
>NZ_JAAALN010000052.1 GCF_009906795.1 Kineococcus siccus | reverse complement strand
GTCCACCGCCGCCCGCTCGACCGTCGCGGGTTCCTCCGCCTGGGTGGGGCGGCCGGTGGCGCCGCCCTGCTGGCCGCCTGCGGGTCGGGCACCGAGTCCCCCACGGCCGGGGCGTCCGGCGGCAGCTCCGGCGCGGCGTCGTTCGGCGCCGTCACCGTGCAGCTGTCGTGGGTGAAGAACGTCGAGTTCGCCGGTGAGTTCCTCGCCGACGACCGCGGGTACTACCGCGACGCCGGCTTCGACTCCGTCGAGCTCACGGCGGGTGGGGCCGCCGGCACCTCGGCGGAGGCGGCGCTCGCGACCGGGCGGGCCTTCCTCGGCGTGTCCGCACCCCTCATCACCGCGCCCGCCATCACGCAGGGTGCCGCCCTGAAGATCGTCGGGGCCACCTTCCAGAAGAACCCCTTCGTCGTCGTGTCGCTGGAGGCCGCGCCCATCCCGTCGCCCAAGGACATGGTCGGCAAGAAGATCGGCGTGCAGGACAGCAACGACCTGGCGTGGAACGCCCTGCTGAAGGCCAACGACCTGGACCCCGCGTCCATCACTCGGGTGCCGTTCCAGTCGAACCTCGCGGCGATCACCACGGGTGAGGTCGACGGCTACATCGGCTACAGCACCTCGGGGGCCGCGGCGCTCAGCGCCACCGGCACGCCGGCGACGCAGTTCCTGTTCGCCGACAACGGGCTGCCGCTGTTCGGGGAGACGCTCGTCGTCGCCCAGCAGAGCATCGACGACGAGCGGGCCAAGCTCAAGGCGTTCCTCGCGGCGACGGCGCGCGGCTGGTCCGACGCCGTCGCCGACCAGGCCGCGGCGGCCCAGGTGGTCGTGACGAAGTACGGCAAGGACCTGGGGCTCGCCGCGGACGCGCAGCAGGCGGTCATGGGCCGCCAGGCCGAGCTCATGGTGAGCGAGGAGACGAAGGCCAACGGGTTGCTCACCATGTCCGACGAGCTCATCGCCGCGAGCCTGCGCTCCCTCGCCGCCGCCGGCATCACCATCGAGGCCGGCGACCTCTTCGACCCCTCGCTGCTCGCCGAGGTCTACGAAGAGGACCCCTCGCTCAAGGGCTGAGCCGATCGCGACGCGCGGGGCGGGGTGCCACGGTCCTCACCGTGGCACCCCGCCCCGCTCGCCGAGACCGTCAGTCCTTCAGCCCCGCGTTGATGTCGGCGCTCATGACGTAGCGCTGGAACACCAGGTAGATGAGGACGAGCGGCACGATGGAGATGACGGACGCACCCAGCAGGACGGACCAGTTGACGTTCTCGGCCCCGACGATGCTCTGGATGCCGATCTGCAGCGTGAACCTGCTCGGGTCGTTGAGCACGATCAGCGGCCAGATGTAGTCGTTCCAGCGCCACTGGAACGAGAAGATCGCCAGGGTCAGCATGATCGGCCGGGCGATCGGCAGCATGATGCGGACGAACGTCGAGATCTCGCTGGACCCGTCGATGCGCGCCGCTTCGAGCAGCTCCTCGGGGACGGTGGAGAAGAACTGCCGGAACATGAAGACGCCGGTCGCGGTGATGACCGACGGCACGACGATGCCCGCGAGCTGGTTGTAGAGGCCGAGGGTGTTGGTGAAGTACCGGGCGAAGTCGCGGCCGGCAGCGCGACGACCCGGGTCGCGACCACGCGGGCGGTCCAGCGGCGGGAGGAGCGGGGCACGCGACCACGCTCGCACGACAGCGCCGGGTCGTTCACCCGGCGTCCACCCGTGCCCGCCAGACTGCGCCGGGCCACCGGTGACGCCGGCGGGGGACACCGGACGGGGACGGGAGCACGGGTGGCGGACGACACGACGGGCGCGGCGGGCGGCACCCCGACCGGGCGGCTGACGCGCCGGCTCGGCACGCGCGACGCCGTCGTCGTCGGGCTCGGCAGCATGCTGGGAGCCGGCGTGTTCTCGGCCTTCGCCCCGGCCGCGGCCGCCGCGGGGTCCGGGCTGCTGCTCGCGCTCGTCGTGGCCGCGGTCGTGGCGGGCTGCAACGCCACCTCCTCCGCGCGGCTCGCGGCGCTGTACCCGGAGTCCGGCGGCACCTACGTCTACGGCCGCCGCCGCCTCGGGGACTTCTGGGGCCACCTCGCCGGCTGGGCGTTCGTCGTGGGCAAGACCGCCAGCTGCGCGGCCATGGCCCTGACCCTCGGCGCGTACACCGCCCCCGGGCACGAGCGCGCCGCCGGTGCCGCCGCGGTCGTGCTGCTGGCCGCGCTCACCTACCGGGGGGTGCAGAAGTCCGCGGCCTTCACGCGGGCCGTCGTCGCCCTGGTGCTGGCGGTGCTGGCCTTCGTGGTGGTGTCCTCGCTCGCCGGGGGGACGGGCGGTGGGGACCGTCTGGTCGTCTCCGCCGGCACGGGCGTGGCCGGCGTGCTGCAGGGGGCGGGGTTCCTCTTCTTCGCCTTCGCGGGCTACGCGCGCATCGCCACGCTGGGCGAGGAGGTCCGCGACCCCGTCCGCACGGTCCCCCGCGCGATCGCCGTCGCCCTCGGCACCGTCCTGCTCGCGTACGCCGCCGTGGGCGTCACGCTCCTGCTGGTGCTGGGCGCGGACGGCACCGCGGCGACGGCGTCCCCGCTGCGCGCGGCGGTCGAGGCCGGCCCGGCGGCGGCGTTCGCCCCCGTCGTCCAGGTGGGCGCGGCCGCCGCCGCGGCGGGGTCGCTGCTCGCCCTGCTGCTCGGCGTCTCCCGCACCACCCTGGCGATGGCCCGCGACCGGCACCTGCCCCGCACCCTGGCCGCCGTGCACCCGCGCACGGGCGTCCCGCACCACGCGGAGCTCGCCGTGGCCGCCGTCGTGGTGGTCCTCGTCGCGACGCTCGACCTGCGCGGCGCGATCGGCTCCTCCTCGTTCGGGGTCCTCGCCTACTACGCCGTGGCCAACGCGTGCGCCCTGACCCTGACGCGGGCCGAGCGCCGGCCACCGCGGTGGGTCCCCGTGCTCGGCCTCGTCGGCTGCGTCGCCGTGGCCGTCAGCCTGCCCGCGTCCTCGGTCCTGGGGGGCGGCCTGGTCCTGCTCGCCGGGGCGCTGACGTGGGCGGTGCGCCGCCGGGTCAGTCCTTCAGCCCCGCGTTGATGTCGGCGCTCATGACGTAGCGCTGGAACACCAGGTAGATGAGGACGAGCGGCACGATGGAGATGACGGACGCA
The DNA here is from genome assembly GCF_009906795.1 of Kineococcus siccus. GTDB lineage: Bacteria > Actinomycetota > Actinomycetes > Actinomycetales > Kineococcaceae > Kineococcus > Kineococcus siccus. Next base: position 17,027 of record NZ_JAAALN010000052.1, on the reverse strand, counting down.
CCCAGCAGGACGGACCAGTTGACGTTCTCGGCCCCGACGATGCTCTGGATGCCGATCTGCAGCGTGAACCTGCTCGGGTCGTTGAGCACGATCAGCGGCCAGATGTAGTCGTTCCAGCGCCACTGGAACGAGAAGATCGCCAGGGTCAGCATGATCGGCCGGGCGATCGGCAGCATGATGCGGACGAACGTCGAGATCTCGCTGGACCCGTCGATGCGCGCCGCTTCGAGCAGCTCGTCGGGGACGGTGGAGAAGAACTGCCGGAACATGAAGACGCCGGTCGCGGTGATGACCGACGGCACGACGATGCCCGCGAGCTGGTTGTACAGGCCGAGGTCGCGGATCACCAGGAAGGACGGGCTGAGGATCACCTCGGTGGGCAGCATCGTGGTGGCGAGGATGCACACGAAGAACGCCTTGAGCCACCAGTTGCTGTACTTCGCCAGCGCGTAGCCCGACATGGCGCTGGCGATCACCGTGAGGACGGTCGTCGAGATCGCCACGACGAGGGTGTTGGTGAAGTAGCGGGCGAAGTCGAAGCTCGTCCACGCCTGCTCGTAGCCCGCGACCGTGGGGTTGCGGGGGAACAGCGTCAGCGGGTAGCTGAACAGGTCTCCCGCGGGCTTGAACGAGGACAGCACGAACCACAGCAGCGGGAAGCCGTACAGCACGACCAGCAGCCACATGATCGTCGTGGCCGACACGGTGCGGACCTGGTCGCCGCGGCTGGTCACCTTCGTCGCGGGGCGCCGGCGCAGCGCCGGGGCGCGGAGCGTGGGGACGGCCATGTCACGCCTCCCGGCGGCGGTTGACGGAGAGCTGGACGAGGGCGATCGCCATGAGGATCAGCATCAGCACGAAGGACGCCGCACTCGCGTAGCCGATCTGCCCCCGCTGGAAGCCCGTGGTGAAGATGTACTGCACGATGAGGTTGTTCTCCGTGCCCGGCCCGCCGTTGTTGAGGGCGACGAACAGCGCGTACTCCTTCATCGACCCGAGCGTGGACAGGAGCACGACGATGAAGGACGTCGGGGCGATGCCCGGCAGCGTGATGTAGCGGAAGCGCTGCCACGGGCTCGCGCCGTCGATGGCGGCCGCCTCGTAGTAGGAGGCCGGCACGTTCTTGATGGCCGCGATGAACAGCAGCATCGAGAAGGCCGTGCCCGACCACGCGGCCGCGACGGCGACCACGACGAGCGAGAGGTCGGCGTTGGACTGCCAGGCGATCGCGTCGCCGCCGAGCGAGGTGACGACGTAGTTGACGAGGCCGAAGTTCTCCCCGACGATCCAGCGCCAGATGACGCCCACGAGGATCGGGGAGATCAGCCACGGCACGAAGAAGACCACGCGGGCGACGGGCTTGCCCTTGGTGTAGGGGCTGACCAGCAGCACGGCCAGCCCGAGCGAGAGCAGGTAGGACAGCGGCACCGTCAGCACGGTGAACAGCAGCGTCCGGACGAGCGCCGCGTAGAACGCCGAGTCGCCGAGCAGCCGCTCGTAGTTCTCCAGGCCGACGAACGGCGCCCGCCCCACGCCCGTGTAGCTCGTGAAGGAGTACCAGAGCCCCGTCGCCGCGGGCCAGACGAAGAAGACGGCGAAGAGGACGACGTTGACGGCGACGAAGAGCAGGGGCGCCAGCTGGTAGCGGGCGGCCCGGCGCCGCTGCCGCCGCAGGTCCGGGGTGCGGCCGGACGCGGTCGCCGGCGCCCCGGCCGCCGCCGCGCCGTCCTGCGGGGGGCCTGGGTCCAGCACGCTGTTCGCCATCGTCGTCTCCCGGGAGGGTGGGTCAGCTGCCGATCTGCTGGTTGATCAGCTTCACGATGTTGTCGGCGGCCTGCTGGACGGTCTGCTGCCCGTTGATGGCCTTGGCCATCTCGTCCTTCGTCGGGTCGTCGCTGATGCTCTTGCCGTCGAGCGTGAGCTGGTCGCCGTTCTTGTTGCCCGTCGAGGAGATCGGGTCCGCCAACTCGATCTCCTTCTGGTACAGCGCGAAGGCGTCGAGCGCGTTCTGCTGGGTGAGCGGGTACTGCAGGTCCAGGCCCGTCTCGACCGGCAGGTAGCCGTTCTTCTGCACCAGCTGGGTGTAGTTGGCCGGCTCGAACATGAACTCGACGAACTGCAGCGCCGCCTCCGCGGTGTCGCCGTTGTCGAAGGCGACCATCTTGCCGCCCGTGTTGATGTCGGTCGCGTGCACCGGCTGGGCCGGCGTCGGCGCCGAGACCCACTCGAACTGCGTGATGCCCGTCGCGAAGTCCGCCACCTGCCACACGCCGGAGAAGTAGGCGACGACCTGACCGCTCTTGAACAGCGCGTTCGGGTCCGCGCCCGACGTCCAGACGGACTTGGGCATGACGGTGTCGTCGTTGAGGTCGACGAACTCCTGAAGGACCGGGATCGTGGCGGCGTCGTAGGCGAACTTCCCGTCGTCGCCGAGCTGGAAGCCCTCGGCCCCGTGCGTGTAGATCCACGCCTTGATCCGGGCCGGGGAGTTGTCGTAGACCAGGTCGTACTTCGCACCCGTCGCCTCGCGCACCTTGGTGGCCGAGGCGAGGAAGTCGTCCCACGTCCACGTGGCGGCGGGGTCGGTCGGGTAGGTGACGCCCGCCTGGTCGAACAGGGACTTGTTGATGTAGAGGCCGGCGGCCGTGATGTCCGACGGGATCGTCAGGACCTTGCCGTCCTCGCCCTCCTGGAACAGGTCGGCGTCGACCTTGTTCGTCGCACTGGTCGCGATCGCCTTGAGGTCCTGCAGCTGGTTGGTCCAGATCGGGTCCAGCGACGGTGCGCGGGCGACGTCCGGCAGGGAGTTCGCCTGCGCGGCCTGGCGCAGCTTCGTCTGGAAGCCGTCGTACGGCACGTTCACGATGGTGACCGTGGTGCCCGTCTTCGCCTTGAACTGCGTGGCGAGTTCCTGGTAGCCGGCGGTCTGCGCCTCGCTCGCGGACAGCCACAGCGTGATGGTCGAGGCGTCGCCGCCGCTCCCCCCGCCGGAACCCGACTCGGAACCGCAGCCGGCGAGGGCCAGCGCGCCGGTCAGGCTGACGCCGAGGGAGCCCGCGAGCACGGCCCGCCGACTGGTCCTGGATCCGCTCATCGATCGACTCCTTCGTCTGTCCGCCGCCCCGTCGGGTCCTGCGGCGACCGGGCGGCACTGCTCGGTGACCTGCCGCGAACCGTAGGTGGAAAGGGCTTACCACGTCAAGGGTGCACCGCTTCCACGCTCAGCCCCACGCGCAGGTGGCAGGGCGTGCGGAAGGCGACGAGCAGCAGCTCCCCCTGGGCCGCGTCGGTGCCGCCGAGGAACGCGTAGTCCTCCCCGGGGTGGTACCCGGGCGCCCGCCGCGGCGCCGCGACCGGCCCGCCACCGGCGTCCTCGGCGGCGAGCACGCGCACGTGCAGGACCTGCTCCCCCTGCCGGTAGGCGGCCGCGGCCCCCGGTCCGGCCGCGGGGTCCAGCCGCCAGCGGTGCTCACCGTCGGCCCGGGCCCCGGTCATCGACCCGCCGGGGCGCAGGGCGAGCTCCAGCACCGCGTCGACGGCGGGGCCCGTCGTGTCGAGGGTCAGCTCCGCCCCGCCGTCGACCAGGCGGACGTCGACGTCGGTCGTCAGCCGGACGACGTCGCGCTCCCGCGCCCCGAAGGACATGGCGGCGCTGAAGCGGCCCTCGTCCTCGACGGCGTAGGCCCCGGCCGGGTCGCGCAGGCCGGCCGCGAGCGGCTGGTAGTACGCCGCGCCGACCTCCTCGTGCAGGTGCACCCCGTCCTCGCGGACCGCCGACGTGTCGGCGCGGAAGGGCCCCAGGCCGAAGAACGTCCGGCTCAGCCGCACCCCGTCGAGGGCGAGGGACGGCGTGAGGAGGCGCAGGAAGGTCGGGTTGGTCGCCAGACCGGAGCGCACGCGCCCGTGCCGGGCGTGGTCGGAGCCGCCGAACACGACGGTCGTGCCGCGGGGGCCGTGGTCGAGCACGACGCCCGCCGCGGCGAGCACGCGACGGCGACGGGGCGCGGGAGCCTCGGCGGGCGGCAGCGCCGCGGCCGCGTCCGGGTCGAGGACCAGCTGCGCCGCCGCGCGGGCGGGCTGCTCGACGCCCTGCGCCAGGGCGAGCTCGGCCGCCCAGGCGAGGTCGCCCCGCCCGCGCGCCCGGGCCACCCGGCGCAGCGGCAGGAGGTACGCCCCGAGGCGGATGGTCCCCCGCTGGTCCTGGCGACGGGAGTGCACGGTCTCGACCGTCCCGTCCGGCAGCAGCAGGTCCAGCGTGGCGGTGAGGTTGCGCTCCACCGCGTCCACGAGGTCGTCGCGCCCGAGGACGTCCGCGATCGCGAGCAGCGAGGGGTTCGAGACGTGGGCGGCGTAGTTCGCGCTGCGCTCGGAGAACAGGCCGTCGCCGTCGATGTCCACGCCCTCGGCGAGCCACTGCTCCACCCGGGCGACGAGGGCCGGGTCGGGGCGCACGCGGTGCAGGCGGGCCAGGGCGGCGGAGAGCTCCCACCGGTGGTTCGGCGTGTGCACGCCGCCGCGCAGCAGGGCCGGGGTGGCCGCCGCGAGGACCTCGTCGAGCGCTGCGGCGAGCGCCGGGGCGCCGGGGGCCGACGGCGACCGCAGGAGCGCGGCCGCGTCCGCGAGGTCGTTGACGCTGAACGCGGAGTCGGGCGGGGAGTCCACGTTGTCGCCACCGGTGAACAGACCGCTCGGCCCCTGCAGCGCGCGCAGGTGCGCGACGAGCCGCTCGGCCGGCCGCAGCAGGACGGCGGGGTCGGTGGTGGGGGCGCAGGCGCCCGCGACGAGACCGAGGACCCGGTGGGCCAGCGCCCGGTGCTCCAGGTGCGCCCACGCGTCCCCGTCCGCCTCCGCCCGGACTCCCGCGAGGAACGCGTCCAGCGCCACCCGCACCGCGTCGAGGTACGGCTGGTCCACGGTGTCGTCCACGTGCGTCCTCCCGTCACCCCGGCGAGCCCACCGCCGGCCGGTTCCCGCGCCCCGCAGCACGACTCGTGCGGTCCGCAGGAACCTACCGGGTGGGCCCCGGGCCGACGGGGGAGGCCGTCGGCCGCGGACGCGCGCGTTCCGGGGCGTGCATCCTGGGGACGTGGGTCCGAGAGGCGAGAGTGGCGGAGGGAGTCTCGACGAGGTCGCCGACGCGCTGTACGGCCTGCCGCCCGGGGAGTTCACCGGCGAACGCGACCGCCGGGCGAAGGAGGCCCGCTCCGCCGGCGACCGCGACCTCGCCACCGCCGTCCGCGCGCTGCGCCGGCCCTCGGTGGCGGCGTGGGCCGTCAACCAGCTGGTGCGGCGCCACCCCGACGTGGTGGACCAGCTGGCGCAGCTGGGTTCCGCCCTGCGCAACGCGCAGCGGTCCCTCGCGGGTGCGCAGCTGCGGGCGCTGTCGGGCGAGCAGCAGCAGCTCACGGCCGCGGTCCGCGGGCTGGCCGAGCAGGACGCCGCCGACGAGGGCGTGGCCCTGAGCCCCGCCGTGGGCGAGCAGGTGGTCCAGACGCTGCGCGCCGCCCTGGCCGACGAGGACGCCACCGCGGCGGTCCGGTCCGGTCGCCTGACCACCCACCTGGAGCACACCGGGTTCGGTCCGGTCGACCTCGACGGGGCCGTCGCCCTGCCCCGGGCGGCCCCGTCGTCACCGGCGACGCGGGAGGACGCGCCGGCGAGGGACGCGGAGCGCAAGCAGGCGGACGAGCGGGCGGCCCGGGAGCGCGAGGAGCAGCGGCGCGCGGCGCGCGCCGACGTCGAGCGGGCGGAGCAGGAGGTGACCCGGGCCGCGGACGCCCTCCGGGCCGCGGAGTCCCGGGCCGCGCAGGCCGCGGCCGCGGAGGAGGCGGGCACGGAGAGCGTGCGCGACCTCGAACGCCTGCTCGAGGAGGCCCGCCGGGCGCGGGACACCGCGGCGGCCGGACGGCGCGAGGCGACCGGGGACCGCGACGCCGCCGCCCGCGCCGCGCGGGGGGCCGACGCCGCCCTGCAGCGGGCTCGCCACCACCTCGACGGGCTCACCGGACCCCCACCGTGATCGTGCGCGGGAGCACCGGCACGACCACGGAGGACCGGTCGACAGGGTCGGTCGGCAGGGGTCGGTCGACAGGGATCAGTCGGCGAGGAACTCCAGCAGGACCCGGTTGAACTCGTCGGCGTGGCTGACGTTGCAGCCGTGCGGGGCGCCGGCGATGACGTGCAGCCGGCTGCCGGCGACCGCCGCGTGGGTGCGGCCCCCGGAACCCTCGAGGGGCACGGTCGCGTCCCCGTCACCGTGCACGACGAGCGTGGGCACCTGGACCTTCGGCAGGTCCGCCCGGAAGTCGGTGGTCGCGAACGCCTCCATGCACGCCAGCGCGGCCCTCTTGTCGGCCTGCCGCGCCAGCGCCAGCGCCTCCTGACGCTGGACCTCGCTCACCCGCAGCACCCCGTCGACCGAGAAGAACTGCGTGACGAACTCCTCGTAGAAGGAGTCCTCGTCGGCCGTGAGCGCGGCCGTCATCCCGGCGGCGGCCTCCTTCGTCAGCGGCCCCTCGGGGTTGTCGTCGCCCTGCATCAGGTACGGCGGGACGGCGGCCGCGAAGACCGCGCTGCGCACGCGCTCGCCCCCGTACCGGCTGAAGTACCGCGCGACCTCCCCGCCGCCCATGGAGAAGCCGACGAGGGTGACGTCGTGGAGGTCGAGGGCCTCGAGCAGGGTGTGCAGGTCCTCGGTCAGCGTGTCGTAGTCGTAGCCGCTGCGGGGCTTGTCGCTGCGCCCGAACCCGCGGCGGTCGTAGGTCACCGCGCGGAAGCCGGCCCGCTCCAGCGGCGGCACCTGCTCCGACCACGAGGCGCCCGAGAGGGGCCAGCCGTGGATCAGCACGACCGGACGGCCGCTGCCGCCCGTGTCGTCGACGTGCAGGTCGGTGTTCCTGAACAGCCCGTGGTGGGCCGTCACCTCGGTCATGGTTCTCCCTGGGCTCGCGGTGGAGCGCCTCCCCGGTGGGGACGCGGTGCCTCGGGGACCGGGCACCGGTTGAACGCGGGACGACCGTAGGCGAGGGTCGCCGGCGGCGCGCGGCGGCGTCCGCCGGGTCGCGTCAGGCCGGCGCGGCCCGGCGTCGCACGTCGAGCGCCGGCAGCGTCCAGCCCACGAGGGGCCCGATGAGGACGGCGAACGCGACGGTCCCCGGGCCGACGTTGCCGCCGAGCACCCAGCCGACGGCGAGCACCGACACCTCCACCGCCGTGCGGACCTGCCACACGGGCCGCCCGGTCCGCGCCCGCAGGCCGGTCATGAGCCCGTCGCGCGGGCCCGGGCCGTAGTGGGCGCCGATGTAGAGGCCGCTCGCCACGGCCAGCAGGAGCAGACCGGCCGAGAACAGCAGCACCCGCAGGCCCAGGCCGGCCGGGGCGGGCAGCACCGCGACCGTGGCCTGCAGCACGGTCCCGACCACGAGGATGTTCAGCACGGTGCCCGCACCCGGCCGCTGCCGCAGCGGGATCCACAGCAGCAGCACCAGGAGCCCGACGACGTTGGTGACCCAGCCGACACCCACGCCGCTCTGGCGCGAGAGCCCCTGGGCGAACACGGTCCACGGGTCGACCCCGACGGCGGCCTGCACCATCGCGCCGTCGGCGATGCCGAACAGGACGAGACCGATGAGGAGCCGGGGGATCCGGACGCGGTGCGGGGCGGCGAGTGGACTGCTCACACGCTCCATTGGACCGCTTCCGGCCCTGCCGAACCAGTGCCAATCGAGCTACGGTGGCCTGGTGCAGACGATCGGCGCAGGCGCCCTCGCGACGCTGCTGGGGCCGTGGCGCGACCGCTCCCCCGCCTACGCCGCCCTGGCCGACCGCGTCCGGCTGCTGGTGCTCGACGGCCGGCTGGCCGTGGGGACGCGGCTCGCGGCCGAGCGGGACCTGGCCACCACGCTCGGCGTGAGCCGGGCGACCGTGAGCGCCGCCTACGCCGCCCTGCGCGACACCGGCCACGTCGTCAGCGTCCGCGGTTCCGGCACCGTGGTCCAGCCGCTGGACCGGGCCGCCACCGCCACCCTCACCGTCCGCCCGGCGCACCCGGACGCCGACGTGCTCGACCTGACGAACGCCGCCATGCCGGCCGTGGAGGGTTTCCAGGCCGCGGTCGAGCGGGCGCTGCTGCGACTGCCGCCCCACCTCGCCGGCCACGGGTACGAGATGCAGGGCGTGCCCGAGCTCCGCGAGGCGGTCGCGGCGCGCTACACCGCGCGCGGGCTGCGGACCCGGCCGGACGAGGTCCTCGTGACGATCGGTGCGCAGCACGCGATCGCCCTGCTGGCGCGGACGTTCCTCACCCCGGGCGACCGCGTCCTCGTGGAGTCGCCCACGTACCCGACGGCGGTCCAGGCGCTGACCGCGGCCGGCGGGCGGCCCGTGCAGGTGCCGGTCGGGCGCGAGGGCTGGGACGACGACGCGCTGCACGACGCCTTCGCCCGCGCCCGGCCCCGCCTGGCCTACCTCGTCCCCGACTTCCACAACCCCACGGGCGCGGTGATGCCCGCGGCGCAGCGCCGCAGGGTCGAGGAGCTCGGCGCGCGGCACGGGACCCGCGTGGTCGTCGACGAGTCGATGGCCGACCTGAGTTTCGCCGAGTCCGCCGCGCCGTGGGTCCCCTTCCCCGGCGACGTCGTGCACGTCGGCTCGCTCGCGAAGTCGGTCTGGGGCGGCCTGCGGCTCGGCTGGATCCGCGCCGACGCCGCGACGATCCGGGAACTGCTGCACCGGCGCTCGCCGACGGACCTGGGAACTCCCGTCCTCGACCAGCTCGTGGGCGCCGAGCTCCTCCCCGCGCTCGACGGGTACACCGACCGCCGGCGCGGAACCCTGCGCGCCGCCCACGACGCCCTGCACGCCGCGCTCGCCGACCGCCTGCCGCAGTGGGACGCGCCCCGCGTCGACGGGGGTTTCAGCACCTGGGTGAACCTCGGGGAACCGGTGAGCAGCAGCCTGGTGCTCGCCGCGCGCTCGCGCGGGCTGCTGCTCAGCCCCGGCCCGCGGTTCGGGGTCGACGGGGCCTACGAACGCCACCTGCGGGTGTCGTTCACGCTGCCGCCCGGGCGGATGCGCCGCGTGGTCGACGTCCTCGCCGACGCGTGGGAGGACGTCGGGCGCCTGCCGCGGCTGCAGCCCGCGAGCATCGCGCTCGTCTGAGGCCGGCTCACCCGGCGCCGAACACCCGCCGGTCGATGGCGTTGGCGATCACCGGGGCCGACGCGGGGAACAACCGGACGAGCAGGTCGACCGCCTTGGCGTCGCCGCCGACCAGGATGCGCGACCTCCCCGCCTCGACGCCGTCGAGGACGGTCCGGGCGGCGCGGTCGGCGGGCATCCGCAGCAGCTTCTCCTCGTAGGTCCGGGCGCGGTGCAGCTGGTCCGGCGTCAGCTCGACACCGCTGCGCCGGGCCTCCTCGATCCCGGCCGACGCGATCCGCGTCCGCACCCCGCCGGGGTGGACCACGGTGACGCGCACGGGGAGGCGGTCGGCGAGCACCTCGGCGCGCAGCGACTCGGTGAGACCCCGGACCGCGAACTTGCTGGCGCAGTAGTCGCCGGACTTCGCCTGGGCGAAGAACCCGTTGAGGCTGGAGACGTTCACGACGTGCCCGTCGCCCGAGGCGACGAGGTGGGGCAGGAACGCCCTGGTGCCGTGCAGGACGCCGTAGAGGTTCACGGCGAGCGTGCGCTCGACCACCCGCCAGTCGCTGTCCAGCACGCTCTGCCCGCCGCCGCTGACCCCGGCGTTGTTGTAGACCTGGTGCACCACACCGTGGTGCGCGACCACGTCGGCGGCGTAGGCCTCGACCGCGAGCCGGTCGCTCACGTCCAGCCGGGCGGTGTGCACGCCCACCGCGGGGACCGCGGCGCGCACCAGGCCGGCGGTGGCGGCCAGCCCCGCCTGGTCGACGTCGCACAGCGCGAGCCGCGCGCCGCGCCGCGCGAGCTCCAGCGCGAGCTGGCGGCCGATGCCGGAACCCGCGCCGGTGACCACGGCGACCTTGCCCCGCACGCTGTTCCTCGTCCTCATGTGCCCTCCCGCCCGGGACGCTACCGTCGCGTGTGGTGGACGTCGGACGCGGTGACCACGGGGGTCGTGCGCTGGTCCTCGCGCTGTCGTCGGCGTCCGTCGCCGGCGGGCTGCTCCTGCCCCTGTCGCTGGTCTACTTCACCGTCCTGACCGACGTCCCGCTGCCGCAGCTGGGGGCGCTCGTCGCCGCCGCGGGTCTCGTCGCCCTGCCCCTGCCCGTGCTCGCCGGCCGGCTCGTCGACCGCTGGGGGCCGCGGCCCCTCGTCGTCACCGCCCTGGCGCTGCAGGCCGTCGCCTGCGCGGGGTACGTCGTGGTCCGCGGACCGCTCGGCGTGTTCACCGCCTCCGCCGTCGCGGCGGTCGGGGGACGGCTGTTCTGGTCGAGCGTGTTCGCGCTCGTCGCCGAGCACGCCGAGGCGCACCCCGTCCGGCCGGTCGAGTCGTGGTTCGCCACGCTCAACGTCGTCCGCACCGCGGGCATCGTCGTCGGCGGCCTCGTCACCGGCGTCGTCGTCTCGCTGGGCGCCGTCGGCGCGTACGTGGCCGTGGCCGGGGCGGCCGCCGTGTGCTGCGCCGTCGCGAGCCTCCTGGTCGCCGTCGGGCGCCCGGGGCGCGGCCGAGGCGGTGCCGCCCGGCCACCGGAGCGGGCCCGGGGACCCGCGGGGTACGGGCGGCTGCTGCGGGACCGGGGTTTCCTCGCGCTGCTCGTGACCAACAGCGTCTTCGCGACGTCGACCCTGTTCGTCGGCCTGGCGCTGCCCACCGTGGTCCGGTCCGGCCTGCAGGGGCCGGGGTGGCTGACCGCCGCGCTGCTCGTGGTCAACGCCCTGCTGGTCGCGGTCCTCGGGCCGCGCGGGGGGCGGGTCGCCGCGCGCCGGGGACCGCTGGTGCCGCTGCGGTGGGCGGCCGCGCTGTGGGCCGCGGCGTTCACCGCGCTGGCGCTCGGGGCGGCGGGGACCCTGCCCACCGCGGTCCTGTTCCTGGCGGCGTCCGTGCTCGTCCTCAGCGCCGCGGAGGTGCTGCACGCCCCGGCGTCGGCCGCGCTCGTCACCGCCCTGGCCGGGCCCGACGCGCGCGGCCGCTACCTCGCGGTCTTCCAGTACTCCTTCGTCGCCGCGGAACTGCTCGGGCCGCTCCTGTTCGCGGGCCTGTTCGACCGCGGCGCGGCCCTGCCGTTCCTCGTCCTCGCCGCCGCGAACCTGCTGGCCCTGCCCGGCCTGCGGATCACCGGCCGCCTCGTCGGGCGCGCGGAACGCCGACCCCGGACGTCGTCCTGACCCGCGCCCTCACCCGGCGGCGAGGAGCAGCGACGCGGCGAGGGCGAACATCACGAGCGCGATGCCGACGTCGAGGACGCGCCAGGCGCCGGGGCGGGCGAACAGGGGACGCAGGAGGGCGGCGCCGTAGCCGAGGGCCGTGAACCACACGGTGCTCGCGACGGCGGCACCCGCGGCGAACCACCACTGCCGGCCGGGGTGGCTCTGCGCGATGGAGCCCAGCAGCACGACCGTGTCGAGGTAGACGTGCGGGTTGAGCCACGTGAGCGCGAGCGCGGTCGCCACCGCGGCGCCCAGCGAGGCCGGCCCGGGATCGCCACCCTCCTCGAGCGCGTGCGGCGCCAGCGCCCGGCGGGCGGCGAGGACGCCGTAGACGACGAGGAACGCGGCACCCGCGACGCGCACGGCGAGGAGGACCGCGGGGTGCTCGCGGACGACCGCGCCCGCACCCGCCACCCCCGCCGCGATGAGGGCGACGTCGGACAGCACGCACACCACCACGACCGCGCCGACCCGCTGACGTCGCAGCCCCTGTCGCAGGACGAACGCGTTCTGCGACCCGATCGCCACGATGAGGGACAGCCCGAGGCCGAGCCCGGCGGCGGCGGCGAGGAGGTCGGGGAGCACACGCCGACGGTAGGGACCGTCGCGGCCGCGGAGAAGCCCGCGCCCCGCACCCCCGGCGGCGCCGCCGTCGCGGCGGGCCGCCCGGGCGCTTGCGCCGATCCGGTGACGTGGGGCTCGCACGCCTGCCGGTCGACGCCGCCGCCGCTACCGTGCTGCCCCAGCCGAGCGCGCCGCCGGCGGACAGGAGGTGGCGTCCGACCCCAGGACCGCCCGGCCCGTCTCCGCTCGACCACCTCTCCCGAGGACCGCATGCACCCCTGCACCGTCACCGCCCTCCAGGTCCGCCCCGTCGCCGCGGACACCCTCGTGGTGAGCCTCTGGTACGTCGCGCACGGCACCGGCGGGGACGGTGGCGCCTCCGACCGCGGCCACTGCGTCCTCCACGTGCGCGGTGAGCGCGACCCCGGTGAGGACGCGGTCGGGCCGACCCGCTTCGACCGTCTGGTGCGCCTGCCGGACGTCCCGGACCACGACGCCGCGTGCGTCAGCGTGATCGTCGAGGACCTCCCGCCCGGGTCGTGGCGGGTGACCGCGTCACGGTGCACCGACCACGCCGGCCACGAGGCGGCACCGCCGCCGGACGGCGCCGGTCTGCCGTGGACGGGCTGGGTGACCACCGCCTCGCTGCCTGCGCCGCGGGCGCACCGTGACCCGGGGGGCGAGGGCGGTGCGGCGGCCGCACGGGGCGTCGGGGCACTGCTCACCGCCTACCGGGAGGCTGTGCGCCGGCTCGCCCCGCACTGGCACCTGCCGGGGGTCCACGGCCTCGCGTCGCTGGCCGTCCTCGTGCTCGGCGCGTGGATGGCGGTGTGGATGACGTCGCAGGTGGCCGCCCGGTGGGGTCTGCCCGCCGCGGAGGTCGCCGCCTCCGCCGTGATCGGCCTGGGAGCCGGGGTGGTGACCGCGGCCGCGGTCTCGGCGGTGCTGCGGCGGCTCTCGCGGCAGTGCCGCGGCCTCTTCCCCCACCTCGTGCTGGTCGTCGTGGCGGTCTCGGTGCTGGCCCTGGGCGCAGCGTGGGAGGGCCTGGCCGTGCGGACCGTGCTGGACGCGGCGACACCCGGGTTGCTGCTCGGACTGACCGCAGGGCACGTGTCGGCCGCCCTGAGCGGCCGCGGAGCCGGGCGTCCCCGCCGCTCGCGGTGGGCGTTGTGGGCGACCGACCGCCACCTCGCCACCCGACGCGTCCCGGTGCAGCTCTGCCAGGCGGCGTGGACGGGAGCGCTGGCCCTCCTGAGCCTGGCGGGCACCGGCCTCACGGAGGTGACGCACGTCGCCGACCTCCACCTGGAGGGCGCGCTCTTCACCGTCGGTGCGGTGCTCTGCGTCGCGGCCCGCCTGGTGTGGCGCGGGACGACGGCGCGGCCGTCCCGCGCGGAGGAGGAGCCGAGGCGGTCACCCACGGTGGCCCTCCTGCTGGCGGTGCCCCTCGCGGTCGCGGTCATCCTGCCTGAGCACTGACGGCGCAGCACCACCTGTGGGCCCGGGGGGCGCCGGGTGACGGGGCTACGGTCGCGGGGTGAGCGGTGAGCAGCCCCCGTCGCGGCCCCGTCCTCCCACGGCCCTCCCCGCGGACGACCACGTCCACTCGCAGTTCTCGTGGGACGCGAGCGCAGGCGACCTGGCGGGGACGTGCGCCCGCGCGGTGGCGCTCGGCCTGCCGGCCGTCTCGTTCACCGAGCACGTCGACCTCACGGCGTGGACACCGCCGGCGGGCGGCTGGGACTGGACCGCGGACGTGCGCGGGCGTGTCGACGACCACGGCCGGTTCCTCGCCGACCCGCTCGAGGTCGACGCCTACCTCGCCGAGCTGGAACGGTGCCGCGGGCTGTTCCCCGGCCTGCGGATCCGCAGCGGCATCGAGCTCTCCGAGGGCCACTGGCACCCCGACGCCGCGGCGGACCTGCTCCGCCGGGGCTTCGACCGGGTCGTCGGCTCCGTGCACTCCCTCGCGGACCTCGCCGCAGCGGGGGCGCATCGGGAGTTCGGGCACACCCTTGAACAGCGCTCGCCGCTGGACGCGGTCCGGGCCTACCTCGCGGAGGTCTCCGCGATGGCGCGTGCGAGCACGCCCTTCGACGTCCTCGGCCACCTGGACTACCCGCTGCGGTACTGGCCGACCGGGGCAGGGCCCGTGCCGTGGGACGACCTGGAGCCGGACGTCCGCGACACGCTCGGGGTCCTCGCCGCCTCGGGGCGGGCGCTGGAGGTGAACACGTCGCTGCCGATGGACGTGCGGCTGGTGCGGTGGTGGCACGAGGCCGGCGGGGACGCGGTCGCGTTCGGCAGCGACGCGCACAGCCCGGACGAGCTGGCCCGGGGTTTCCGCGCCGTGGCCGGGGCCGTCGCCGCCGTCGGGTTCCGCCCGGGCGACGACCCCACCGCGCTGTGGGGTCGCGCCTGAGCGGTGCGCGAGGAACTAGTTGAAGACGGCGTGCGTGACGGCCGTCGGGGCGTCGTACTCGCCGTCGCCCAGCGCTTCGAGGGCGTCGACGACCTCCTGCGGCGCACCAGACCCCTTCGCGTGGTCCACCAGCGCGTCCTTGCTCGCGGGGTACTCCACCCCGGAGAGGTGCTTCTGGATGTCGATCGGGCTGACCTTCTCCGCCACGGGGACCTCCTCGTCGTCGCCGGCGCCCGGTGCGCCGACCCCGACCCCCTACCCCGGCCGCCCGGGGCCATGCTCAGGAGATCGCGGCGAACCGGGCGGAGAGCGTGCGCAGCGCCTCGCGCAGCCCGGCGGGTTCGACCTCGCTGACGGGCGCGTCGAAGGTCGCGAGGATCCCGGCGACCCCCGCCCAGGACCACGCGCCCAGCGTGAACCGGCAGCGGCCGGGGCCCGCGTCCTCGACGACCGACCCGCCGGGCGCCCAGCGGGCCACGACCGGGGCCGGCAGGTGGAGCACGACGGAACCGAGGCAGGGCCAGCCGGCGGGGGTGTCGCCGCGGTCGGGGCGCGTCGTGACGAACGCCTCGGCGCTGCCCCCGGGCACCTCGCGGCGGGCGAAGGGCGTGCCCGTGGCGGCGAGGGGGTGCAGCCGGTCCACCCGCAGCACGGCCCAGTCGCCCGCGTCGAGGTCGAACGCCACGAGGTACCAGCGGCCCGCCCACACGACGAGGTCGTGGGGTTCCAGCCGCCGCGGCGGGCGGAACCCGACCTCCCCCGGCACGGGACGCGCGCCGTCGGCGGCGACGGCGTCGACGCGCAGGACGTGACCCCGGCTGACGGCCGCCCCGACGGCCGCGAGGACGTCCGGGTCCAGGGGCGGGGCGGCGAAGTCCCACGCGTGCGGCACCGCCGTGACCCGCACGGCGTCGACGCGCGCCCGCAGGCCCGGGGACATGACCTGCCGCAGGGTCGCGAGCGCCCGCGGGGCGGCGTCGCCCAGCCCGGCGACGGGGACGGGGGCGGTCTGGAGGGCGAGGGCCACGGCCACCGCCTGCTCCTCGTCGAGCACGAGCGGCGGGAGCGTGCCGCCCGCCCCCCAGCGGTAGGTGCCCGACGGCCCCCGGCTCGCGGACACGGGGTAGCCGAGGCCCCGCAGCGTCTCGACGTCGCGGCGCACGGTCCGCGTGCTCACCTCCAGCCGGGCCGCGAGGTCGGCGCCGGACCACGTGCGTCCCGCCTGCAGCAGGGACAGCAGCGTGAGCGTGCGGGTCGACGTGGCGGCCATGCCGGCCATCCTCGCGGCAGAGGCGGACATCCCGTGTCCGCGACCGGTGCGAGGCTCGCCACCCGCTCACCGGCACCAGGAGGAACCCCCGTGATCGACCGTTCCGGCTCCCGCATCGACCACCTGAACGTCGCCGTCCCCGACCTCGCGGCTGCCGTCGCGTTCTACGAACCCGTCCTGGCGTCCATCGGGATCGTCAAGATGCTCGAGATCCCCGAGGTGCCCGAACCGCCGCGGGCGGCGATGACGGGTTTCGGCTGGCCCCGCGTGAAGCCGTTCTTCTGGCTGGTCGACCACGGCACCGTCGGGACCAACATGCACCTCGCGTTCACCGTGGACACGCGGGAGGACGTGCGGACGTTCTACGCGGCCGCGCTCGCCGCGGGGGCCACGAGCCGCGACGCCCCCGCCGTGTGGCCCGAGTACCACGACGACTACTACGGCGGTTTCGTCGACGACCCGCACGGCATCAACCTCGAGGCGGTCTGCCACCTGCCCCTCGAGGAGGGCTGACGCGCGGGGTTTCAGGCTCGGCCGTCCCCGCCCTCCCGCTGCGCGTGCCAGGTCACGACGAGGGGCACGTCCCACGCGGCGCGGGTCGCGGCCGGCAGGAGTTCCATCAGCGTCCACGGCCACAGCGACCACGGCCCGAGGTCGGCGCCCGTCGTGGAGGGGGCCGGAGCCGGGCCCGGCGGGGGCTCCTCCGCGGCGGGACCACCGGGTTCCTCGCACGCCCGCACCGCGAACCCGTGGGACAGGAACGCCCGGAGGAACTCGCCGAGGGAGTGCCGGTAGGTCGGTACGAGGCCCGGCCCACCCCCGGGGCCCGGGGCCGCCACGACCGATCCGCGGAAGATCAGTTCGTGGTGGACGTCGGAGACGACGAGGTGGCCGCCGGGGCGCAGCACGCGCGCGAACTCCTGCACCGCGGGCCCGAGGGACGGCAGGTGCGACAGCGCGAGCGCGCAGACGACGACGTCGACCGAGGCGTCGGCCACGGGGAGCCGCTCGAGGGCACCGGCCACGAACCGGGCCTGCGGCACCCGACGGCGGGCCACGGCGAGCATCTCCGGTGAGGCGTCGACGCCGACCACGTCGTGGCCGGCCCGCACGAGCCGCTCCGCGAGGCGGCCCGTCCCGCAGGCCGCGTCGAGGGCGGCGCCGGGCGCCAGTCCGGCGAGGACCGCGTCGACGAACGGCTCGTCGAGCTCGAACAACCGGTTCGGCCCGTCGTAGGTGGGCGCCCAGTCGCGGTACCCGCCGGTGGCCGTCCCGCGGGCCACGTCCACGCCGGGGTGGTCGGCGAGCAGCGGGTCGTCGAGCAGCCGGCGCACCTCGGCCAGCCGGTCGTGCGTGAACGCGCGGTCGGCGTCCCCCGCCCACCCGCGCAGGAGCGCGAGCCCCTCGACGCCCAGCAGG
>NZ_JAAALN010000051.1 GCF_009906795.1 Kineococcus siccus | reverse complement strand
AACCCGGAAGCTAAGCCTGCCAGCGCCGATGGTACTGCTCGGGAGACTGAGTGGGAGAGTAGGACACCGCCGGACCGCTCAACGTGTGGGGTGTGGGGTGGGTGACCCGTGACGGGTCACCCACCCCGCACCCCATTTTCGTGCCCGACCCGGGGTCCGCGGGTTGGGGGTGTGGACGAGTCCCCCACGACGCCGGCACCGCTCGCTAGCGCAGGCGCAGCACGGTCCCGGCCAGCGGCTTGGGCCGGAAGGACGTCGTCTTCCGCCCCATGTGCCCGCCGCGGTCCACGACCGCACGCACCCCCGCCAGCGTCGGCCGGGGGATGAGCACCCCGAGCGAGTCGGCGGGCCGACGGTGGAGCGCCGCACCCGCGTCCGGCTCGTAGCGCACCGTGCGGTCCTCGAGGCCGCTGCCGGCCAGGACGGTGTCCACCCAGGCTCCGGCGCCCGCCCCCGCTGCCAGCGTCGGATCCGTGCGCAGGCACAGGGCGCGATCGGCACCTGCGAGGACCACCCAGGGGTCGCTGAGGCCCCGGAGCACCGTCAGCACGGCCGCCGGTTCGGCGTCGACCTCCTCGACCTCGCACGCGGCCGCCAGCAGCGCGTCCCACGCCCCGATCGGCGCCACCCGGTGCAGGCTCACGAGGTCCAGCGGCCACGAGCGCTGGTCGCCCACGGCGACCAGGAGGCGTTGCGTCGCACCGGATGCCCGCGCCATCTCGCGCACCGCGGCGAAGCGGTGGTGACCGTCGGCGATGAGCAGGTCGTGCCGGCTCATGTCCACCGTGATGCTCTCCACCACGGCGGGATCGCGCAGGTGCCACACGTCCAGCGACAGTGGCGCGGCGGCCGTGGTGCGGCCCGTGGCCACGTGGGCGCCCAGCTCCTCCGCCGACGCCACGAGCCGCGCGGTGTGCCCGCCGGCGTCGTCGACCAGCAGCACCGGCTCGGAGTCCACGCCGGTCGCGCGCAGGCGCTCCACGCGGGAGACGACGGCCTCCGGGATCGTCGACTCGTGGGGGTGCACGCGGCCGTCGGTCTCGGGGCCCACGAGGAGGGCCGCCAGGAGGAAGCGGTGCTCGCGGCCGTCCTCGCGGCGCTGGCGCACGACGTAGTAGCCCGGCTCGTCCTCCACGAGGGCGCCCTCGGCGAGCCAGCGCCGGACGGCCGGGCCGTCACCGGGGGAGTACTCCGGCCGCTCGAGGTGCGTGACCGTGTAGGGCGAGGATGCCAGGCGGGCCGAGCGCAGCGACGGGCCGAGCTCCGTGTGGGGCGGGGCGACCAGCGACCCCAGCGGGCCCGCGACCGACTCCTCGTAGCGGAGACCGGCGAACGGCAGCAGGAGCGGGCCGTGCGAGCCCCCGGGAGGAGTCGGCACGGCGCGCGTCCCCGTGCGACGACCCCCCACTCGGCGCATCCTACGGTCGTGGAGCGTGCACCCCGTGGCCTCGGGGGGTGTCACCACGTCAGCCTCGATCTCCCCGGAGGTGCCCCCGTGCCCGACGACCGCCCCGCCGCCGACCCCGCCGAGGAGGACTCCGGCGTGGGCCGCCCCAGCGGCGGCCCCTACGAGTGGATGCAGCGCGGTCTCGCGCTGCTGGCCGCGGGCGACGCCGCCCAGGCGGCGACCCTGCTCGTGCGCGCCTACGGCGAGGAACCCGCGTCGACCGGCCTGCTCGAGGCGCTCGCCCGTGCCCAGTACGACTCCGGTGACGTGGCGGCTGCGGTCACGTCCTTCCGGCGACTCGTCCAGGAGCGGCCCGACGCTGACTACGCTCACTTCGGGCTGGGGCTCTCCCTCAGCCGTCTCGGCGACTTCGGTCCGGCGGCGGAGCACCTCGCACTCGCGTGCGCCATGCGCCCCGACCGCCCGGAGTACGCCGACCGACTGCGACAGGTCCGCGCCACCCTGGCGGCGCGGCAGACCCCGGGGAGCCCGTGACCACCAGCACCACCACCCTCCGCGCGAGCAGCGGCACGCTGCTCGACGACCACGACGCGCTCCTGCTCGACCTGGACGGCGTCGTCTACATCGGCGCCGCCGCCGTCCCGCACGCCGCGGCGGCGCTCGACGCCGCGCGGGCCGCGGGGCTGCGCCTGGCCTACGTGACGAACAACGCCTCGCGGCCGCCCGCGGTCGTCGCGCAGCACCTGAGCGACCTCGGCGTGCCGGCCACGGCGGACGACGTCGTCAACTCGGCGCAGGCGGCGGCCACCCACCTCGCCGCGACGCTGCCGGCCGGCTCGCCCGTCCTGCTCGTGGGCGGCGCCGGGCTGCAGGAGGCGCTCGAGGCCGTCGGGCTGCGTCCCGTCACGTCGCTGGCCGAGGCGCCCGTGGCCGTCGTCCAGGGCTTCTCCCCCCACCTCGGGTGGGTGCAGCTGTCCGAGGCCACCCACGCCGTGCGGTCGGGACTGCCCTGGACGGCCACCAACCTGGACGCCACCGTGCCGACCCCGGGAGGACCGGCGCCCGGCAACGGGCTGCTCGTGCACGTCGTCGCCGTCGCCTCCGGTCGGCGGCCCGACGCCGTGTGCGGCAAGCCGGAGCGGGCCCTCTTCGACGTCGCGGTCCAGCGGCTGGGCGCCCGCTCGGCGCTCGTCGTCGGGGACCGCCTGGACACCGACCTGCAGGGGGCCGCGACCGCGGAGCTGCCGGGCCTGCTGGTGCTGACCGGCGTCACCGACGTCACGGCCCTCCTCGCCGCCCGGCCCGGGGAACGGCCCGTCTTCGTCGCGCACGACCTGCGGGGCACGGCCGACGCGCACCCCGCGGTGACCGTGGAGCCCGCCGCGGACGGCTCCCTCGTGGCGCGCTGCCGGGCCGCGGTGGTGCGCGTCGCGGCCGGGGCGGCGACGGTCGACGGCGGCGACGGCGGTCCGGACGGGCTCGACGTGCTGCGCGCCGCCGCGGAGGCCGTCTGGCACATCCTCGACGGCGGCGGCGTGCTCGACGTCGCCCCGTTCGCCGCCGAGGTGACCGCCGGTCTGCTCGCCGCCGCGCCTGGGGACAGAGCTGGTGATGTCGGCGCCCGCGGGTAGCGTGACCGCGTGACCCCACTGCCCCAGCCACCTCCCTCGGCGGCGCGCGCGGACGTCGCCGGCGACGACGCGCTCGCCGGGGCTCTCGCGCGGCTGGAGTCCCTCGACGCCCTGGGCGTGCACGAGCACGTCGAGGTCTACGCCGCGGTCGACCACGCCCTGCGTGAGCGCTTGGCCGCCGCGGACGCCTGACATGACGCGCAGGCAACGGCTCGACGCCGAGCTGGTCCGCCGCGGGCTCGCCCGCTCCCGCCAGCACGCGGGGGAGCTCGTGAGCGCCGGCCGGGTGCTCGTCGCGGGCACGGCCGCGGCCAAGGTCGCCACGCAGGTCGACCTGGCCGCGCCCATCGTCGTGGCCGGCGACGAGGCCGACGACGGCTACGTCAGCCGGGGGGCGCACAAGCTCGTCGGGGCGCTCGACGCCTTCGCCGTCGACCCGGCCGGTCGCCGCTGCCTCGACGCGGGCGCGAGCACCGGCGGGTTCACCGACGTGCTGCTGCGCCGCGGTGCCCGGCACGTCGTGGCGGTCGACGTCGGCTACGGCCAGATCGCCTGGCCCCTGCGCCAGGACCCGCGGGTCACCGTGCTCGAGCGGACCAACGTCCGCACCCTCGACCCCGCCCAGGTGTCGCCGGCGCCCTCGCTGGTCGTCGCCGACCTGTCGTTCATCTCCCTGACCCTGGTGCTGGCCGCGCTCGCGCGCTGCGCAGCACCCGATGCGGAGCACGTGCTCATGGTGAAGCCCCAGTTCGAGGTCGGCCGCGAGGCGCTGGGCGCGGGCGGGGTCGTGCGCAGCGCGGACCTGCGGGCGTCCGCCGTGCGCGACGTGGCCGCCGCCGCCGGGGCCGTGGGCCTCGGCGTGCGCGGTGTCGCGGCGAGCCCCCTGCCGGGGCCGAGCGGCAACGTCGAGTACTTCCTGCACCTCGCCGCGGGGGCGCCCGGCCTCGCCGAGGACGACCTGCTGCGCGCGGTCGCCGACGGTCCGCAGGACGGCCTGGCGTGAGCCGGACCGGGCGGCACGTCCTCGTCCTCGCCCACACCGGGCGGCGCGAGGCCGTGGTCGCGCTCACCGAGGTCGTGCACCGCCTGCACGCCGCGGGCGTGAACACGATGATGACGCACGACGAGGCCGCGGCCCTGGACGACGCCACCCGGGGCCTCGTCGAGCAGTGCGAGCTCGAGGGCGCCGTCGCGGGAGCCGAGATGGTCATCGTCCTCGGGGGCGACGGCACGATCCTGCGCGCGGCCGAGCTCGTGCGCGGCGCCGACACCGTCCTGCTGGGCGTCAACCTGGGTCACGTCGGCTTCCTCGCCGAGGCCGAGCGCGAGGAGCTCGAGGGCACCGTCGCGCGGGTGGTGGAGGGCGACTACCGGGTCGAGGAGCGCATGACGCTCGACGTGCGGGTCGTCGTCGACGGCGTCGTGACGGCCGAGTCGTGGGCCGTCAACGAGGTCTCGGTCGAGAAGGGCAACCGCGAGCGGATGCTCGAGCTGGTCGTGGACGTCGACGGCCGCCCGCTGAGCACCTTCGGAGGCGACGGGGTCATCGCCGCCACCCCGACCGGCTCGACGGCCTACGCGTTCTCGGCGGGCGGGCCCGTCGTGTGGCCGGAGGTCGAGGCGCTGCTCGTCGTGCCCATCAGCGCCCACGCGCTCTTCGCCCGGCCCCTCGTGATCGCGCCCACGTCCGTCGTGGGCGTCGAGGTGCTGCCGAGCATGGACGACGGGGGCGTGCTCTGGTGCGACGGCCGCCGCCGCTTCCCGGCGCCCGTCGGGGCGCGCGTGGAGGTCCGCCGCTCGCCGTCGAGCATCCGCCTCGCGCGGCTGAGCACGGGCGTGTTCACCGACCGGCTCGTCGCGAAGTTCGGGCTGCCCGTGCACGGCTGGCGCGGGCCGCGGCACGAGGGGCTGGGGGTGACGCTGTGATCGAGGAGATCCGCATCCGCCAGCTCGGGGTCATCCGCGACGCCCGGCTCCCGCTGTCCCCGGGCTTCACCGTGATCACCGGTGAGACCGGCGCGGGCAAGACGATGGTCGTGACGGGCCTCGGGCTCCTCATGGGTGAGCGCGCCGACGCCGCCGCGGTCCGGACCGGCGCGGACTCCGCGATCGTCGAGGGTCGCCTCGTCGTCGACGCCGACGGCCCCGCGGCCGCCCGGGCCGTGGAGGCCGGCGGCGAGCTGGACGACGGGGCCCTCCTCCTCGTCCGGACGCTGGCGTCCTCCGGCCGCAGCCGGGCGCACGTCGGGGGGCGCGGCGCGCCCGTCGGCGTCCTCGCGGACCTCGCCGAGCACCTCGTGGCCGTGCACGGCCAGACCGATCAGCTGCGGTTGCGCTCGGGGGCCCAGCAGCTGCGGGTGCTCGACGCCTTCGCCGGTGCCGCGCTCGCCGCCGACCTGGGGCGCTACCGCGAGCAGCACGAGCGGTGGCGCCGCCTGAGCGCCGAGCACGACGACGTCCTGGCGCACGGGCAGGAGCGCGCCCGGGAGGCAGAGCTGCTCCGCCTGGGGCTCGAGGACGTCGAGCGCGTCGACCCCCAGCCGGGGGAGGACCTCGCCCTGCGGGAGGAGTCCGAGCGGCTGCTCAACGTCGAGCAGCTGCGGGTCGCCGCCGACGACGCCCACGCGGCGCTCACGGGCGAGTCGGCCGGCACCGACGGCACCGGCGAGGGCGGCGCCGACGCCCGGGTGGAGGCCGCCCGCCGGGCGCTGGCCGCGGGGGGCGAGCACGACCCGGCGCTGGCCGCCCTGGCCGCGCGCGCCGCCGAGATCGCCTACCTGCTCACCGACCTGGCCGCCGAGGTCGCCGACTACGGCGCGGGGCTGGAGGCCGACCCCGTGCGCCTGGCCGCGGTGGAGGACCGCCGCGCCGCGCTGTCCGGGCTCGTGCGCCGCTGCGGCAGTGCGGCGGCGCCCGACGGCGCCTCGGGGGTCGACGCCGTCCTGGCGTGGTCGCAGCGTGCGGCG
This sequence comes from Kineococcus siccus, assembly GCF_009906795.1. GTDB lineage: Bacteria > Actinomycetota > Actinomycetes > Actinomycetales > Kineococcaceae > Kineococcus > Kineococcus siccus. The sequence continues at coordinate 14,791 of NZ_JAAALN010000051.1, read as the reverse complement.
CGGCGCCTGCTGGACCTCGACGACGACGGCCGCCTCGAGGCCCTCGCGGCGCAGCGCGACGCCGCCGAGCAGCAGCTGCGCGGCCTGGCGGCCCGGCTGACCGCGGCCCGCACGCAGGCCGCGGCGGAGCTGCAGACGCGCGTCGCCGACGAGCTCGCCGCCCTGGCGATGCCCAGCGCCCGCCTCGAGGTCGCGGTGACGACGTCCGGTGACCTGGGTCCCTCCGGTGCCGACACCGTCGAGCTGCTGCTGGCCGCGCACTCCGGCACCGCGCCGCGACCGCTCGCGCGGGGCGCCTCCGGCGGCGAGCTGTCCCGCGTGATGCTGGCCCTGGAGGTGGTGCTCGCGGGGGCCGACCCGGTGCCGACCATGGTCTTCGACGAGGTGGACGCCGGGGTCGGCGGGCGCGCGGCCGTCGAGATCGGCCGGCGCCTCGCCCGGCTCGCGCGCTCGACGCAGGTCCTGGTCGTCACCCACCTCCCGCAGGTCGCGGCGTTCGCCGACCACCACCTGACCGTCGTCAAGACCGACGACGGGTCGGTCACCGAGTCCGGGGTCGTGCACCTGGACGACGAGGGCCGCATCACCGAGCTCGCGCGGATGCTCTCGGGCAGCGGCACGGGCACCGCGCGGGCCCACGCCGAGGAGCTGCTCCGCTCCTCGCGGGACGCGGGCGAGGACGTCGAGGCGCGCCCGCGGACCCCCGCGCGTGGCGGCCGCCGCGCCTCCGCGGCGCCCGGGCGGGTCCCCGCCACGGCGGCGACCCCGGAGCGCACGCCCACCGGCGGCGCGGCGGAGCGCGTCCCCGCGGCGCGTGCGACACGTCCGGGTGCCGCCCGCGTGCGACGATCGTCGCCGTGACCTGCCGGCACGGCGGCAGGGCGGACGGGCGGCGCAGCGGGCCCCCGCGAGGATGACGACACCGCGTCGTGCCGGAGGACCGGCCCGCGGGGGGTGAGGAGTTCCAGCGTGCTCAGGCGTCGGCGGACGCGCGGGGAGACCGCGGCGACCGACCTCGTGCCCGACGTGGTGGGCGGCACCGCCCGGGTCGACCGGCGCACCAAGCGGCTCACCAAGCGGCTCAAGGCCGGTGAGGTCGCGGTCATCGACCACCTCGACCTGGACCGGGTCTCCGCCGAGGCACTCGTGGCCTGCGCCCCCGCCGCGGTCGTCAACGCCTCGGCCAGCACCTCGGGCCGCTACCCCAACCTCGGCCCCGAGATCCTCGTGGAGGCCGGCATCCCCGTCCTCGACGCCGTGGGCGAGGACGTGATGACCGCGGTCCGCGAGGGCGCGCGCGTCTCGGTGGCCGACGACCGGCTGCTGCTCGACGGCGTGCCGCTCGCGACCGGGCGCCGGCTGACCGCCGAGGCCGTGGCCGCCGACATGGAGGCCGCGCGCGCCGGGCTCTCCCTGCAGCTGGAGGCCTTCGCGGCGAACACCATGGAGTTCCTGCGGCGCGAGCGCGACCTCCTGCTCGACGGCGTCGGGGTTCCCGACATCCGCACGGTGCTCGAGGGGCGGCACGCGCTCGTCGTCGTCCGCGGCTACCACTACAAGGACGACCTCGTCACGCTGCGCTCCTACGTGCGCGAGTACCGGCCCGTGCTGATCGGGGTCGACGGCGGTGCGGACGCCATCCTCGAGGCCGGCTGGAAGCCCGACCTCATCGTCGGCGACATGGACTCCGTGTCCGACGCGGCCCTGCGCAGCGGGGCCGAGATCGTCGTGCACGCCTACCGCGACGGCCGCGCACCGGGCCTGGAGCGCGTGCGGCAGCTGGGCATCGACGCGGTCGTCTTCCCCGCCACGGGCACCAGCGAGGACGTCGCCATGCTCCTGGCCGACGACAAGGGCGCCACCCTGATCGCCGCGGTCGGGACCCACGTGACGCTCGTGGAGTTCCTCGACAAGGGCCGCTCCGGCATGGCCAGCACGTTCCTCACCCGGCTGCGGGTGGGCGGCAAGCTGGTCGACGCCAAGGGCGTCTCGCGCCTCTACCGCTCCCGCATCTCCAACCGCCAGGTGCTCCTGCTGCTCGCGGCGGGCGTGCTCGCGCTCGTCGCGGCCCTGGCCGTGACCCCCACCGGCCAGGCCATCCTGGCCGTCACCGCGGCCCGGCTGGAGGACCTGTGGGCGCTCGTCCTGGGGATCCTCCCGGGGGTCGGGCCGTGACCTGGTCCCGCCCCCGGCCGGGGCGCCGGCCCGGCCGCCCGGTGGGCGCACCGCACCCCGCCGCTCCGCACGCTCCCGAACGACAGGACCCGCAGTGATCGACTTCCGCTACCACGTCGTCTCGCTGGTCTCGGTCTTCATCGCCCTCGCCGTGGGCATCGTGCTGGGCGCCGGCCCCCTCAACGAGGGCATCTCCGTCGGCATCACCGAGCAGGTCAACCAGCTGACGGCCGAGAAGAACCAGCTGCGCACGGAGCGGGACCAGGCGCTCGAGGCCTCCGACGCCAAGGACGACTGGGCCACGGCCGTCGGGCCCGCGCTCGTCGCCCGCCAGCTGACGGGCCGCTCCGTCGCCGTCGTCGAGCTCCCGGGCGCCGACGGCAGCCAGGCCGACGCGACCGTGACGCAGCTGCAGGCCGCCGGGGCCACCGTGTCCGCGCGGGTCACGCTGCAGGAGAAGTGGTTCGACCCCCAGCAGGCGGCCTTCCGCAACCAGCTCGCGGTGCAGCTGCTGCCGGAGCTGACCGACCCGCCCGCGGCCGGGGCGGACACGGACACGCAGCTCGCCGCGGCGCTGGCCCGGGTGCTGGTCACGGCCGACCCGGTGGGAGCCGGGACGGACGCCGACCCGACCGCGGCCGCCATCGCCACGGCCCTCACCGACGCGGGGCTCGTCGCGGTCGACGGCGACCTGGCGCAGCGCGGCACGCTCGCCGTCCTCGTGGGCGGGGCGCCCGACGACAACGCCACCGAGGACGAGACGCGCGCCGCGACGGCGGGCTGGCTCGCCCTGGCCAGGGAGCTCGACCAGCGCTCCGCGGGGGCGGTCGTCGCCGGGCCCCCCGCGGCCGCCGATGGCGGACCGGTCGCGGCCGTGCGCGGCAGCTCGGGCGTCTCCGACGACGTGAGCACGGTCGACGACCTCGACTCGGTCACCGGGCAGCTCACGGTGGTCCTGGCCCTGCGCGAGCAGCTGTCGGGGACCTCCGGGCAGTACGGCACCGCAGCCGGGGCCGGCGCGATCAGCCCGGCGCTGCCGGCGCCGGCGCCGTGAGCGGCCGCGGCGCCGCGGCGCTCGTCGCGGCGACCCTCGCGGGCCGCCGGCTGCGGCCCGTCCTCGCCGCGCACGTGCCGGGCGGGGCGCAGCGCTTCGAGCGGCGCAACCACCGCGGTGCGCCGGTCACCCTGCTGGAGGGGCCGGTCACGACGCTCGCCGCGGCCGCCGGGGCGCTGCTCGCTCCCGCGCCGTGGCGCCGGGCGGCCCTGCTGGCGGTGCTGGGCGCCGGGGCCTTCGGGGCGCTGGACGACCTGGCGGAGGCCGAGGGCGACCGCGCGGCCGGCGCCCGCGGCCTGCGCGGGCACCTCGCCGCCGCACGACGCGGACGGATCACCACGGGGGCGTGGAAGGTGCTCGGCATCGGCGCCACGGGCGTCGCGGCCGCCTGGACGCTGCGGCCGGCGTCCCGGCGGCCGGGGGAGCTCGCCGACCTCGCGACGGCGGCCGCCCTCGTCGCCGGGGGCGCCAACCTGCTGAACCTCCTCGACCTGCGCCCGGGGCGGGCCCTGAAGGCCGCGCTGCTGGTCGCGGCCGCGCTCACCGCCGGGGACGTCCCCGCGGCGGTGCGGCCGCTGACCGCGGCCGCGGCGGGCGCCGCGGTGGCCGCCCTGGACGACGACCTCGCCGGGCGCAGCATGCTCGGCGACACGGGCGCCAACGCCCTGGGCGCCCTGCTCGGCGTCGCGGTCTTGGCGCGCTGCGGCCGGCGGGGGCGGCTGCTCGCGCTCACCGCGGTCCTCGCGCTCACGGGACTGAGCGAGCGCGTGAGCTTCACCGCCGTCATCGAGGCCACGCCGGGGCTGCGCGGGCTGGACCGGCTGGGACGGCCGTGAGGACGGGGACGTCGACGAGGACGACGACGGGGACGACGGCGAGGACGACGGCGGGGCCGGGGCCGCGACGGCGCGGCCGGCGGTGAGGGTCCGCTCGATCGCGTCGGCGGCCGCGTCCGTCGCGCTGCTGACCGTGCTGGCCCGCGTGGTGGGCTTCGGCCGCCTGTTCGCCTTCTCCCAGACGGTCGGCGACACGTGCCTGGGCACGGCTTACCAGACCGCCAACCAGGTGCCGAACGTCCTGTTCGAGGTCGTCGCCGGCGGTGCCCTGGCGGGCGTGCTGGTCCCGCTGCTCTCGGCGCGGCTGGCCTCGGCCGACCCCGCCGAGCGGGCCGCGGCCTCGCGCACCGCCTCCGCCGCCCTCACGTGGAGCGTCACGGCGCTCGTGGTCGTGGCCGCCCTCACGGCCGTGCTGGCCCGGCCCGTGCTGCGGCTGCTGCTCGGCGACGCGGGCACGGACTGCGGTCCCGACCTGCTGCGGACCTCGGTGGTGATGCTGCACGTCTTCCTCCCGCAGGTGCCCCTGTACGCCGTCGCGATCGTCTTCGCGGGCGTCCTGCAGGCGCAGCAGCGGTTCACGGCGCCGGCCGCGGCCCCGCTGGTCTCGAGCCTCGTCGTCGGGGCCGCCTACGTCGTCGTGGGTGGGCTCGTGCCGGCGGCCGTGGTCGCCAGGGGCGACCTGGACGCCGTGCCCGGTGCGGCGCTCGCCGTCCTGGCCGGCGGCACGACCCTCGGCGTGCTGGCCCTGGCCGCGACGCACGCACCCGCGCTCCGCTCGGGCGTGCGGTGGCGGCCCACGTGGCGCCCCGCCCCGGGGGACGGGGCGCGGCTGCGGTCGCTGGCCCTGTCCGGCCTGACCGTCGTGCTGGCCCAGCAGGTCGTCGCGGTGGCCGTGACCCGGCTGACCAACGACGCCGGCGACCCAGGCGCGGTGAACCGCTGGAGCTACGCCTGGGCCCTGTTCCTGCTGCCCTACGCGGTGCTGGCGGTGCCCGTGGCGACCGCGGTCTTCCCGCGCCTGTCCCGCGCCGCGGGCGCCGAGTTCGCCGACCTCGTCGCCCGGGCCGCCCGCACGGTCGTCCTGGTCTGCACGCTCGGCGCCGCCGTGCTGGCCGCCGTCGCCGGTCCCGTCGCGGTCGTCTTCGTCAGCAGTCGCGTCGGGTCCGGGCGCACGGGGGACCTCAGCACCGCGCTCGTCGTGTTCGCCCCGGGACTCCTCGGCTACGGCCTGCTGACGCTGCTCACCCGCGCCCTCTACAGCGCCGGGCGGGGCCGCGCGGCCGCCACGGGGACGGTGGCCGGCTGGGGCCTCGTGCTCGTCGCCGCGGTCGGCCTGGCGGCCCTGCTGCCGGACGCCGCCGTCGTGACGGCCGTCGCCGCCGCGCACAGCCTGGGCCTGACCCTGGGCGCGGTGCTGCTCGCGCGGTCCCTGCGCGGGCAGGCGGGTCCGGCGGCCACGGCCGGGGTGCCGCGGGCCGTGCTCGCCGGGGTGGCCGCGGCCGTCGCCGGGGCGCTGGCGGGCACGGCGGTGGCGCGGGTCGTGCCGACCGGCTCGGTCGTCGCGGCCGTCGGGGTCGGCGTCCTGGCCGCGGGGGTGGCCGCCGTGGTCTGGCTCGTCGTGGTCCGGCTCCTCGACGCCCGGGACCTGGGCGTGCTGACGGGCAGCGCGCGCGCCGTCGTGCGCGGGGGCCGGTCGTGACGGAGCGGTCCGGAGGGGGAGGCGCCGTGAGCGGGCGGGTGGTGCTCGTGCTGGGCAGCAGCGCGGGCGGGGTCGGGCGGCACGTCACGTCGCTCGCCGGGGGACTGGCGGCGGCCGGTGCCGCCGTGGAGGTGGCCGCGCCGGCGCAGACGCTGCGGCGCTTCGCCGACGGGTGGTCGGGGACGGCCGCGGGACCGGGGAGCATCGCGGCCCGGCCCCTGGAGATCGGCGCGGCGCTGGACCCGCCGCGCGACCTGCGGGCCGCCGCCGGTCTGCGCCGCCTCGTCCGCGCCGGTGAGCGGCCCGTCGTCCACGCCCACGGGGTGCGGGCCGGGCTCGTGGCGCTCCTGGCCGTCCGGAGCCTGCGGCCGCGTCCGCCGCTGGTCGTCACGCTGCACAACGCCGTGCTGGGGACGGGGGCGCGTGCGCGGCTCGGCCGCGCCGTCCAGGCGGCGGTGTGCCGGGGGGCCGACGCCGTGCTGGGCGTCTCGGGCGACCTCGTGGCCGCGGCCCGGGTGGCCGGCGCGCGCCGCGTCGAGCGGGCGCTGGTCCCCGCGCCCGCTCCCGCCCCGGCGCCGCCCGGGCGCAGCCGCGAGGAGGTCCGGGCGGCCGAGGGGCTCGGGGACGCGTTCGTGCTGCTGGCCGTCGCGCGGCTGGCGCCCCAGAAGGGCCTCGGTGACCTGCTGGACGTCGTCGCGGCCCTGCCCCGGCGCGTCGAGGCCGACGGCCGGGACCGCGAGGTCGTCCTGCTGCTCGCGGGCGGGGGCCCGCTGCGGGCGGAGCTCGCCGACCGGGTCCTCGCCGAGCGGCTGCCCGTCCGCCTGCTGGGGGCCCGCCGCGACGTCCCCGACCTGCTCGCGGCGTGCGACGTCGTGGTCGCGACCAGCGTGTGGGAGGGCCAGCCCGTCTTCGTGCAGGAGGCGCTGCGGGCGGGGCGCCCGCTCGTCGCCACGGACGCGGGGGGCACCCGGGAGGTCACGGGCGAGGCCGCCGACCTCGTCGCCGTGCACGACGTCGACGGGCTGGCGGCCGCCGTGCTCGCCCTGCTCACCGACCCGGGGCGCCGGCAGCGCCGCGCCGCCGACGCGCGGCGCCGGGCCGCGCAGCTGCCGTCGGACGCCGACGCGCTGGCCCAGGTGCTGCGCGTGCACGACGCGGTCCGCGGCACCGAGGGCCCGCACGCGCCCCGCGTCGGGTAACCTCGAAGTCCGTGGCGAACCGCAGCACTCCCGAGGTCCAGACCCAGCACGTCTTCGTGACCGGGGGGGTCGCGTCCTCCCTCGGCAAGGGGCTCACGGCCTCCAGCCTCGGTCGCCTGCTCCGGGCCCGCGGCCTCCGCGTGGCGATGCAGAAGCTCGACCCCTACCTCAACGTCGACCCCGGGACGATGAACCCGTTCCAGCACGGCGAGGTGTTCGTCACCGACGACGGCGCCGAGACCGACCTGGACATCGGCCACTACGAGCGGTTCCTCGACGTCCGCTTCGACGCCTCCGCCAACGTCACGACGGGCCAGGTGTACTCGGCGGTGATCGCCAAGGAGCGCCGCGGGGAGTACCTCGGGGACACGGTCCAGGTCATCCCGCACATCACCAACGAGATCGTCGACCGGATGCGGGCCCAGGCGCGCCCCGACATCGACGTCATCATCACCGAGGTCGGCGGCACGGTGGGCGACATCGAGTCCCTGCCGTTCCTCGAGGCCGCCCGCCAGGTGCGCCAGCGCCTCGGCCGCGACAACGTGTTCTTCGTCCACGTCTCGCTCGTGCCCTACATCGGCCCCAGCGGTGAGCTGAAGACCAAGCCGACCCAGCACTCCGTGGCGGCGCTGCGCAGCATCGGCATCCAGCCCGACGCGATCGTCTGCCGCTCCGACCGCGACATCCCCGACGGGGTGAAGCGGAAGATCGCCTCGATGTGCGACGTCGACGAGGAGGCCGTGGTCGCGTGCGTCGACGCGCCGTCCATCTACGACATCCCCAAGGTCCTGCACCGCGAGGGCCTCGACGCCTACGTCGTGCGCAAGCTGAACCTGTCCTTCCGCGACGTCGACTGGACCACGTGGGACGACCTGCTGCGCCGCGTGCACTCCCCGCGCCGCCGCGTCGAGATCGCCCTGGTCGGCAAGTACATCGACCTGCCCGACGCCTACCTGTCGGTGACCGAGGCCCTGCGCGCCGGGGGTTTCGCCGAGGACGCCAAGGTCGACATCCGCTGGGTCGCCGCCGACGAGTGCGCGACGCCGGCCGGAGCCCGCCGGCACCTCAAGGACGTCGACGCGATCTGCGTCCCCGGGGGTTTCGGCGTGCGGGGCATCGAGGGCAAGCTCGGTGCGCTGAGGTGGGCCCGGGAGAACGGGGTCCCGACGCTGGGGCTGTGCCTCGGCCTGCAGTGCATGGTGATCGAGTACGCGCGCAACGTCGCGGGCCTCGCCGACGCGAGCTCGACGGAGTTCGACCCGGCGTCGGCGAACCCCGTCATCGCGACGATGCAGGAGCAGCAGGAGATCGTCGCGGGCGAGGGTGACATGGGCGGGACCATGCGGCTGGGCTCGTGGGAGGCCGTGCTGGCCCCCGGGTCCGTGGTCGCGGGGACCTACGGCAGCGAGCGGATCTCCGAGCGCCACCGCCACCGCTACGAGGTCAACAACTCCTACCGCGACCAGCTCAGCGAGGCGGGGCTGTCCTTCTCGGGGCTCTCGCCCGACCGGGGCCTGGTCGAGTTCGTGGAGCTGCCCGCCGACGTCCACCCCTACTACGTCGGCACGCAGGCGCACCCGGAGTTCAAGTCGCGCCCGACGCGGGCGCACCCGCTGTTCTCCGGCCTGGTCGCCGCGGCCCTGCAGCGTCAGCGCGACGAGCAGCTCCTCGACGTCGAGCCGGAACCGTCCGACGACGGCGTCCTCGCCGCGGAGGTCGGCGCGTGAGCGGCTTCCCCGACGAGCTGGGCGTGCCCGTGGTGGCGGGCGCCGAGCTGCGCGACGCCGTCGTGCGCCGCACCGTGACGTCGACCGAGACGGTCTTCGAGGGCCGCGTCTGGGACGTCGTCCGCGAGGTCGTCGAGCTGCCCGGCGAGGACGGCCCGACGTCGGTGACGCGCGACCTGCAGCGCCACCCCGGCGCCGTGACGGTCCTGGCGCTGGACGACGACGAGCACGTCCTCTTCCTGCGGCAGTACCGCCACCCGGTGCGCCGGGAGCTCTGGGAACTGCCCGCGGGCCTGCTGGACGTCGCGGGCGAGGCGCCGCTGCCCGCCGCCCAGCGCGAGCTGGCCGAGGAGGCCGACCTGCGCGCCGAGCGCTGGGACGTCGTCGTCGACTGGTTCAACTCCCCGGGCGGGTCGAGCGAGGCGAACCGGATCTACCTGGCCCGCGGCCTGTCCGCGGTGCCGGCGGCCGAGCGCCACGCCCGCGAGGACGAGGAGCGCGACCTCGTACCGGTGCGCGTGCCGCTCGCCGAGGCCGTCGAGGCGGTGCTGGCCGGGCGCCTCGGCAACCCCGGCGCGGTGATCGGGGTCCTGGCGACGTCCGCGGCCCGCGCCGCGGGCTGGGCCACGCTGCGGCCCGCCGAGGCCCCCTGGCCGACCGACCTCGGCTGAGCCGCCGGGGTCCCGCACCGCCCAGCGGGACGCGCGCCCGCCTCCGCTGCCCCGCCGGACGCGCGGCCCGGCTCCTCGGGACACCGTGTCGTGCGCCGGGGAGGGCCGCCGGGCCTGGCTAGTGTCGTCCGGGTGCCCGTCTCCTCCCCGTCGACGCCGGCCGGGGCCGGCCCCGCGGACGCCGCGGCCGCCGCGGACGCCGTGCGGCTGGAGCGTGCCGTGCGGGAGTACCTGGGCCACCTGCAGGTCGAGCGCGGCCTGTCGGCCAACACGCTGGCGGCCTACCGCCGCGACCTCGCGCGCTACGTCCGCTTCCTGGCGGGCGCGGGGGTCCGCGAGGTCGACGCCGTGCGCGAGGAGCACGTCAGCGCCTTCGTCGCGGCGCTGCGCGACGGCGGCGACGGCGCGTCGGCGCTGACCGCGAGCTCCGCGGCGCGCACGGCCTCGGCGGTGCGGGGGTGGCACCGGTTCCTGCTCGCCGAGGGACGCGCCGGCGACGACCCCAGCGCCGAGGTCCGCCCGCCCGCGCCGCCGCGCCGGCTGCCGAAGGCGCTCGCGGTGGACGAGGTCGCGGGCCTGCTCCAGGTCGCGGGCCTGGGCGAGGGTCCGGCGGCGCTGCGCGACCGGGCCCTGCTGGAGCTGCTGTACGGCTGCGGCGCGCGGATCTCCGAGGCCGTCGGCCTCGACCTCGACGACGTGTCCCCGGCGGCGCTGGGTGAGGACGGCGTGGTCCGGTTGCGCGGCAAGGGGTCCAAGGAGCGCATCGTCCCGATGGGGTCGTTCGCGCGCGCCGCGCTGGAGGCCTACCTGGTCCGGGCGCGCCCGCAGCTGACGGCCTCGGGCCGCGGCAGCCCGGCCGTGTTCCTCAACACGCGGGGCGCGCGGCTGTCCCGGCAGAGCGCGTGGGCCACCCTGCAGGCCGCGGCCGGGCGGGCCGGCATCGTCCGCGCCGTCTCCCCGCACACGCTGCGGCACTCCTTCGCGACGCACCTGCTGCAGGGCGGCGCCGACGTCCGGGTCGTGCAGGAGCTGCTCGGGCACGCGTCCGTGGCCACGACGCAGGTCTACACGCTCGTGACGGCCGACTCGCTGCGCGAGGTGCACAGCGTGACGCACCCCCGGGCGCGCTTCCCCGCGGCCGCGAGCGGTGTGACCACCCCGTCACGCGCGGACTAAGGTCGACCCGCGGTGCGGGCCCGCGTGCCGCCCGGTGCGTCCCGCCCGCGACGACGAGCACTGACCCGACCAGCGACCCAGACCAGCCGAGGTGCCACCCCGTGACCAGCGAGTCCCAGCCGAGCCCGTCGCCGACGCCGGGCAGCGAGCCGGCGAGCCCGGCCGGTGCCGCGTCGCAGCCGCCGCTGCCGGTGGACCTGGACGACGCCCGGTCCACGCCGCCCCCCGCGCCGGTCGACGACGTCGGCACCGACGCCGAGGGGGACCGGGCCCCGGTGGCGCAGGCTCCCGCTGCGGTGGACGGGCCTGCTGCGGTGGACGGGCCGGCTGCGGTGGACGGGCCCGCTGCGGTGGACGGGCCAGCGGACCAGGGCGTGCTGCCCGGCACCTCGCCCGGCCCGGGCGAGCAGTCGCAGTTCGAGATCGGGCCGCAGGCCGGGCCGACGAACCGCCCGCTGCCCACGTTCCCCGTGCCCCCGCCGCTCACGCAGCACGGGCCGGCGCGCGTGATCGCCATGTGCAACCAGAAGGGCGGGGTCGGCAAGACCACGACGACCATCAACCTCGGGGCCGCGCTGGCCGAGTACGGCCGCCGGGTGCTGCTGGTCGACTTCGACCCCCAGGGGGCGCTGTCGGTGGGCCTGGGCGTCAACCCGCACGAGCTCGACGCGACCGTCTACCAGGTGCTGATGGAGCGGGGCACGGACGTGCGCTCCGTCATCCGCGACACGGCGGTCGCCGGGCTCGACCTCCTGCCCGCGAACATCGACCTGTCGGCCGCGGAGGTCCAGCTGGTGGGCGAGGTCGCCCGTGAGAGCGTGCTCGCCCGGGCGCTGCGGCCCGCGCTGGACGACTACGACGTGGTGCTCATCGACTGCCAGCCGTCGCTGGGACTGCTGACCGTCAACGCGCTGACCGCGTCGCACGGCGTCCTGATCCCGCTGGAGTGCGAGTTCTTCGCGCTGCGCGGCGTGGCGCTGCTGGTGGAGACCATCGAGAAGGTGCGGGAACGCCTGAACCCGGCGCTCGAGGTCGACGGCATCCTCGCGACGATGTACGACGGCCGGACGCTGCACAGCCGCGAGGTCGTGTCCCGGGTCGTCGAAGCGTTCGGTGACGACGTGTTCCACACAGTGATCGGTCGCACCGTGAAGTTCCCCGACGCGACCGTGGCGGCGGAACCCATCACGTCCTACGCCTCGACGCACCCCGGGGCCGAGGCCTACCGGCAGCTCGCGCGGGAACTCGTCGCACGCGGTGACGCGGCCTGACGCCATCCGCACGCGAGGCCCCGAAAGCGTTGCGGCCGTGCGGATGAGTCACTTGTCGCGACTCTGAGTCACAACTCCTGGGCCGGTCGGTCGTTCGGCCCTCCTCTGCGAGGTGCAGGCCGCCGCGGCGGCCCGACCGGCGGTTAGAGTCCACCTCTGACGACTGAGGGGGGCTGACCGTGGGGGTCGGGAACACGCGCGGCAGCAGGTTCGCGCCGCTGACCGAGGAGATGGCGCAGGGGAACCTGGTGCCGCGGATCGTCGAGGTCGCGCTCGCGCTGGGTGACGAGGTCGTCGCCGCCGACGCCGAGGAGCGGCTGACCGGGGCGGAGCTGCTCCGCCGGGCCGCGACCGTCCGCTCCGCCGTGCTGGCGGCGAACCCCCAGGGTCGGCCCGTCGCCGTCCTGCGCTCGCACGGGGTCGGCGCGGTGGCCGCCGTCGTCGGCGTCCTCGCGTCGGGTTCCCCGCTCGTCGTCCTCGACCCGACCACCCCGGCGCCCCGGCTGCGGCACTACCTGGAGTCGGCCGGCGCCACGGTCTGCGTGAGCGACGCGGCGCACGCGGCCACGGCGGCCGAGGTCGCCGCCACGGTCCTGCACCCCGAGACGACCGGGACGGCCCCCGAGCTGCCCGCCGCCGCCGAGGCCCTCCTGGGTTCGCCCGCGCGGCCCGGCGACACGGCGCTCATCGTCTACACGTCGGGGTCGACGGGCGCCCCCAAGGGCGTGGCCTGCGACCACCGCTCGATCCTCCACGACGCGTGGACGAACTCCGTCGGGACCGGCTGCTACGGCGAGGGCGACGTGGTCGTGCACGTCCTGCCGCTGGCCTTCAGCGCCGGCATCGGCGTCACCCTCGCCTGCCTGCTCTCGGGTGCCCGTCAGGAGCTCTTCGACCCCCGCAGCCGTTCCGTCGCCTCGCTGCCGGCGTGGATGCGGGAGGTCGGCGCGAACGTCCTCCTGGCCTCGCCGGCCATCCTGCGGGGCGCGCTCGCCGCGCTCGGCCCGGGTGGCCGCCTCGAGGGCCTGAAGTCGCTGACCATGGCGGGGGAGACGGTGCACGGCTCCGAGCTCGCGGCCGTCCGCCGGGCCGTGGGCCGCGAGTGCTCGCTGCGCAACCGCTACGGCAGCACCGAGACCTGGCTGATGGCGGAGTACGTGCTCGGCGCGGACGACCCCTCGCCCGAGGGCGCGACGCCCGTCGGCTGGGCCGTGCCGGGGGCGCGCCTGCAGGTCGAGGACGAGGCCGGTGCGCTGCACGACAGCGGGACGGGCCGCGTCGTCGTCACCGGCCGATGGATCGGCGGCAGCTACTGGGGCGACCCGCTGCGCACCGCGGAGTCCTACGTCGAGCACGAGGACGGCACCCGCAGCTTCCGCACGAGCGACGTCGGCTCGCTGGCCGCCGACGGGTGCCTGCGCCTGCTCGGGCGCACCGACCACAGCGTCAAGATCCGCGGCCTCCTCGTCGAGCCCGGTGAGGTCGACGCCGTCCTGTTCGCGCGCCCGGAGGTCCGCGAGGCGCTCGTGACCGGCGTCGTCTCGGCCCGCACGGGACGCCACCGCCTCGTGGCCTACGTGGTCCCGGCGGTGCCGCGGCTCACCGCGGCGACGGTGCGGGCCGTCGTCCGGGAGAACCTGCCCGCGCACATGGTCCCCGAGGAGGTCGTCTTCCTCGACGCCCTGCCCCGCACCGACCGCGGCAAGCTCGACCGCTCGGGCCTGCCCGCCCCCGCGGACACCACGGGGTCCAAGGGCCCCCGCACGGACTTCGAGCGCGTGGTCGTCGGCATCTTCCAGCGCGCGCTGGACCTGCCCGAGATCGGGATCGACGCCGACTTCTTCGCCATGGGGGGCGACTCCCTCGTCGCGGAGTCGATCGTCGCGACGGTCGCGGACGAGCTCGACGTCCCCGCGTCCCGGCTGTCCACCGCGATGCTGGCCGAGAACCCCACCCCCGAGGCGTTCGCGCGGGCCATCCGCGAGGAGCGGGGACGCTCGATCAAGACGCTCGTGGCCCTGCGGCGCGAGGGTTCCGGGAACCCCCTGTTCCTGGTCGCGGGGGCCGGCGGCGTGGCGGCCGGGTTCCGGCCGCTCGCGAGCCGGCTGCCCGAGGGCGTGCCCGTGTGGGGGTTGCAGGCCAACGGGTTGGAGAACCGTGCGCTGCCGGACTGGTCGGTGCGCCGGATGGCCCGCCGCAACATCGCGACGATGCGCGGGGTCCGTCCCGAGGGGCCCTACCGCCTCGGCGGGCACTCCCTCGGCGGCATCATCGCGCTGGAGATGGCCCAGCAGCTGCAGCGCGCCGGTCAGGAGGTCGAGCTCCTCGTCGTCCTCGACTCGTTCCCGCCCGACCCGGGGCTCACGCCCCCGCCGCTGGGCCCGGGGTTCGTCAAGACGGTCCTCGGCATCGGCGGCCTGCTGAGCACCGGCCTGTTCGACGCGACGGGTCTCGGGCACTACCACCGGTTCCACCGGCAGGGCGTGTGGGTGCAGCGGCACTACCGCACCACCCCCTACGCGGGCCGGACCGTCGTCGTCGTCGCCGACGACGACCCGGACAGCGAGTCCCGCGCCGCGTGGGAGGCCCACCTCACGGGCGAGTGGAGCCTCCACCGGGTTCCCGGCGAGCACACCTCGATCCTGCGCGACCTCTTCGTCCCGCCCATCGCGGAGATCGTCGGCGCAGCCCTCGACGGTCTGCAGGACAGGGTGATCGACCTCACCGCGCTCGAGCGCCGCTCGTCCGCGCGCGCCGGCTGAGAACTCCTCCCGCGCTTGGCGCAGGCCCCCGACCACCTCGGTCGGGGGCCTTCGTCGTCCCCGGACCCGTGCACGGTCGCGCACCCGACTGGGCCCGTCGGGTGACGCGGGGGCCCCGGACGGCGCAACCCCGGCCACGGAGCAGAACTCCGCAGCCGTGCGCGTGGCACCGTCGGTGGCCCGGAGCACAGGCCGTGCCGTGCCCGAGAGACCCCCCACCC
>NZ_JAAALN010000050.1 GCF_009906795.1 Kineococcus siccus | reverse complement strand
GGCCAGACGTCCGTCCACGCCACGCCCGCCTCGCCACCCTCCGCGCGGTCGGCCTGGCCCCCGAGGTGGTCGTCTCCGCCGTCGACGAGCCCGCCGTCGTCGCGCGCTACGGCGTGACCGACGGCGAGGACGTCGCCCTGGTCCTCGCCCGCGCCAAGGCCGAGGACGTCGCGGCCCGCGACGAGATCGGCGACGACGCGCTCGTGCTGGGCTGCGACTCGGTGCTCGAGGTCGAGGGCCCCGACGGCCGGCAGGTGCACGGCAAGCCGGCCGACGCGGCCGAGGCCGTCGCGCGCTGGCGGGCCATGCGGGGCCGCAGCGGGGTGCTGCACACGGGGCACTGGCTGGTCGACGCGCGCGAGTCCGGCTCCGGCGCCACCCTGGGCGGCGTCGCCTCGGTGACCGTGCACTTCGCCGACGTCACCGACGCCGAGGTGGACGCCTACGTCGCGACCGGGGAACCCCTGCGCGTCGCGGGCGCCTTCACCCTCGACGGTCTCGGCGGCGCCTTCGTGCGCGGGGTCGAGGGGGACCCGCACGCCGTCGTCGGCGTCTCCCTGCCCCTGCTGCGCGACCTGCTCGGCGAGGCGGGCGTGGCGTGGACGGACGTCTGGCCCGCACGCCCCGGGGTCGTGCCGCCCGCACCGGCGGAGTCGGTGGAGTCCGCGAACGGGCAGTAAGGTCAGCCGTCGCGCCTCAGCCCCCGGACGGCGCGAACCCGATCGTCGACCCCGGAGCCGCCGCATGTCCTCCCCCGACCCGATGCTCCCCGGGACCTCCGACCGGCTCGAGGACGGCGCGGCCGACGCGCCCGTCACGGGACCGGTCACCAAGGTCCTGGTGGCCAACCGCGGGGAGATCGCGGTGCGCATCGTGCGGGCGGCCCGGGACTCGGGCATCGCCTCGGTGGCCGTCTACTCCGACTCCGACCGCGACGCGCTGCACGTGCGGATGGCCGACGAGGCCTTCGCGCTGGGCGGCGAGAGCGCCAGGGAGACCTACCTCGACGCGCAGAAGGTCATCGACGTCGCGGTGCGCGCCGGGGCCGACGCGGTGCACCCGGGGTACGGGTTCCTGTCGGAGAACGCGGGCTTCGCGCGCGCCGTGATCGCCGCCGGCCTGACGTGGGTCGGGCCGCCGCCCGCGGCGATCGAGTCCCTCGGCGACAAGGTCTCCGCCCGTCACCTGGCCGCGCGCGCGGGCGCCCCGCTCGTGGCCGGGACGGCCGACCCCGTGGCCGACGCGGACGCGGTCGTGGCCTTCGCCGACGAGCACGGCCTGCCCATCGCCATCAAGGCGGCGTTCGGCGGGGGTGGCCGCGGGCTCAAGGTGGCCCGCCGCCGCGAGGAGATCCCCGAGCTGTTCGCCTCCGCGGTCCGCGAGGCCGAGGCCGCCTTCGGCCGCGGCGAGTGCTTCGTCGAGCGCTACCTCGACAAGCCGCGCCACGTCGAGACGCAGGTCCTGGCCGACGCCCACGGCGGTGCCGTCGTCGTCTCCACGCGCGACTGCTCGCTGCAGCGGCGCCACCAGAAGCTCGTCGAGGAGGCGCCCGCGCCGTTCCTCACCCCGGAGCAGGACGCCGAGCTGCGCCGCGCCTCGCTGGCCATCGTCGCGGAGGCCGGCTACGTCGGCGCCGGGACGGTGGAGTTCCTCATCGCCACCGACGGCACGCTGGCCTTCCTCGAGGTCAACACGCGGCTGCAGGTCGAGCACCCGGTGACCGAGGAGATCAGCGGCCTCGACCTCGTCGCCGAGCAGTTCCGCATCGCGCGCGGTGAGCCGCTGGGCTACGACCACGTGACGACCCGCGGGCACGCCATCGAGTTCCGCATCAACGGCGAGGACCCGCGCGCGGGCTTCCTGCCCCGCGCCGGCCGCCTCACCCGGTTCTCCCTGCCGTCGGGCCCGGGCGTGCGGGTGGACACCGGCATCGACCCGCGGGCCGCGGCGGGTGACGGCGTCGAGATCTCGCAGAACTTCGACTCCCTGCTCGCCAAGCTCATCGTCACCGGCCGCAACCGCGAGCACGCCCTGCGCCGCGCCGCCCGCGCGCTCGGGGAGTTCCAGGTCGAGGGGCTGCCGACGGTCCTCGACTTCCACCGCGCCGTGGTGCGCCACCCCGACTTCGCGCCTCCGGCCGGGGACGCCGCGACGGGCTTCGGCGTCCACACCCGCTGGATCGAGGCGGACTTCGACGCGACCGGGCTGCCGGCCACCGGCCCCCTCGACGCCGCCGAAGGGCCTGCGGCGCACCGCGAGACGATCGTCGTGGAGGTCGCCGGCAAGCGCGTGGAGGTGTCGCTGCCGGTCGAGACGCTGAACGCGCAGCTGACCCGCGTCGGGCACGAGATCTCCCGCGCCGGCGTCGCGACGGGTGCCGCGGTCGCGCGCGCCTACCGCAGCACCACCCACCGCGGGGGCCGCGGCGGCCGCGGCAAGGCCAAGGCCGTCGGTCCGAGCGCGAACCCGAACGCCCTGCTGACGCCCATGCAGGGGACGATCGTCAAGATCGAGGTCGCCGAGGGCGACCACGTGGAGGAGGGCGACCTCGTCGCCGTGCTCGAGGCCATGAAGATGGAGCAGCCGCTGACGGCCCACCGGGCCGGCACCGTCTCGGGGCTGACCGCCCAGCAGGGCGACACGACGACCACCGGCAGCGTCCTCTGCGAGATCGTCGACTGAACCGTCCCCGCCGGGCGCTCACTCGTCCAGCGCGTCGGGTGAGCGCAGCGTCGCCCGGGGGGCGTGCCAGCCGCGGAGGATCCCGCCGATGCGCAGGGCGGCGCAGCACGCGGCCCCGAGCAGCGACCAGGCGAGCGTGTCACCGCCGAAGGTGCTGCCCAGCACGGCGATCGCCGCCCCCACGAGCGCGGGGACGGCGTACAGGCCGCCCGTGAGGATCGTCGGGACCCGGCGCACCAGCACGTCGCGCAGGGTCCCGCCGCCGACGGCGGTCAGGCCGCCGAGCAGGACCGCCTGCCCCGCACCGAGTCCCGACTCCAGCGCGGCCTGGGCGCCCGTGATGCAGAACAGCGACAGCCCGGCCGTGTCGAACAGCAGGATGGGCCGCGAGAGCCGACTCAGCAGCGCGTGACCCCAGAACGCCGCCAGCGCCCCGGCCGTCGCCGTCGCCAGGTAGTACCAGGTCCGCAGCGACGCGGGCGGCAGCTCCCCCAGCAGCACGTCGCGCAGCAGCCCCCCGCCGATGGCCGTGACGATGCCGAGGGTGACCACGCCGAACAGGTCCAGGTGCGCCGAGCGCATGGCCGTCAGCGCGCCGTCGAGGGCGAAGGCGAAGACCCCGACGAGTTCGAGCACGAGCAGCACGGCGAGGAGGTCCACCCGGCCAGCCTGCCAGGCCGCGGGGCCCCGCCCGCGACCCCGGCCGGGCGGTGTCCGCACCCGTGCCGGGCGGGGGCCGGGCTCAGTCGGACATGACGTGCAGCTGCCGCGCGGCCTCCGCGACCGACCCGGACAGGGACGGGTACACCGTGAAGGCGTGCGCGACGTCGTCGACGTTGAGGCGCTTCTCCACCGCGAGGGTGACGGGGTGGATCAGCTCGCTCGCCCGCGGGGCGACCACCACGCCCCCGATGACGGTGCCGGAGCCGCTGCGGCAGAACAGCTTGACGAACCCGTCGTGGATGCCGAGCATCTTGGCGCGCGCGTTGGTCGCCAGCGGCAGCTTGACGATGTCGCCCTGCGCCTCGCCCGAGTCGATCTGCGCCTGCGTCCAGCCGACCGTCGCGATCTCCGGCGAGGTGAACACCGTCGAGCTGACCGAGCGCAGGGCCAGGGGGCGCACGGCCTCGCCGAGCGCGTGCCACATGGCGATGCGGCCCTGCATGGCGGCGACCGAGGCGAGCGGGAAGACGCCCGTGCAGTCGCCCGCGGCGTAGACGCCCCGGGCGGAGGTGCGCGACATCTTGTCGACCTCCAGGTGCCCCGAGTCGGTGGTCAGGACCCCGGCCTCGGCGAGCCCCAGGTCCTCGGTGTTCGGGAGGGCCCCGACCGCGACGAGGCAGTGCGACCCCTCGACGGTGCGGCCGTCGGCCAGGGTCACCGTGACCGAGTCGCCGTGGCGGACGACGGACTCGGCGCGCGAGCGGGACATCACCGTCATGCCGCGGCGGCGGAAGACCTCCTCGAGCACCTCGGCCGCGTCGGCGTCCTCGCCCGGCAGCACCCGGTCGCGCGAGGAGACGAGCGTGACGTGGGCGCCGAGCGCGTCGTAGGCGTTGGCGAACTCGGCCCCGGTGACGCCGGAGCCGACGACCACGAGGTGCTCGGGCAGCTCCTCGAGGTCGTAGACCTGCTTCCAGGTGAGGATGCGCTCGCCGTCGGGCTGGGCGTCGGGCAGCGTCCGGGGGCGGGCGCCGACGCTGACCAGCAGGACGTCCGCGGCGACGCGCTCACCCGCGTCCTCGCCCTCGACGACCTCGATGGCCTCGGTCCCCGCGAGCCGGCCCCGGCCGGAGAGGACCCGGACGCCCTCCTTCTCCAGGCGGGCGAGGATGTCCTGCGACTGCGCGAACGCGAGCGCCTTGACGCGCTGGTTCACCCGGCCGATGTCGACCGTGACGGACCCCGCGGCCTGCCGGTCGCTGGTCCCCCCGCCGGGGAAGCGGACGCCCAGCTCGGTCGACCCCGCGACCGTCGCCATGATCTCGGCGGTCGCGATGAGGGTCTTGGAGGGGACGACGTCGGTCAGGACGGTCGACCCGCCGAGGCCGTGGGTCTCCACCACGGTGACGGCGGCGCCGAGCTGCGCGGCGACGAGGGCGGCTTCGTACCCGCCGGGGCCGCCGCCGAGGATCGCGACGCGCTGCTGGTTGCCGAGCGAGGACGAGGAGAAGGGGCTCACCCCTCCATCGTCGCGCAGGGCCGTGCGCTGGTCACCCCCGGCGGGCGCAGGGCCTACGCTCATGCCCCGTGCCCGCTTACGCCGCGTACGCGACCAACCTCGACCCCGACAAGATGGCGCAGAAGGCTCCCCACTCGCCCCTGCGCTCGACGGGGTGGCTGACGGACTGGCGCCTGACGTTCGGTGGCGAGGACCGCAGCTTCCAGGGCCCCATCGCGACGGTGGTGGAGGCTCCCGGCGAGCAGGTCTACGTCGCCCTCTACGACCTCACCGAGGCCGACGAGGAGCGCCTCGACGGCGCCGAGGGCATGGAGATGGGGCTGTTCCGCAAGATCCGCGTGCGCGTGCAGACGCTCGACGGCGACGTCGTCGCGTGGACCTACGCGCTCGACGACTACGAGGGCGGGCTGCCCACGGCCCGCTACCTCGGAGGGCTCGCCGACGCCGCGGAGGCCGGCGGGGCGCCGCACGACTACGTGCTGGCCCTGCGCGCGCGCCCCTGCCGCTCCAACGACGCCTGAGCGCCGGGCGCGAGGCCGCGGGCCGGGGCGCCGGGCCCCGTCCTACAGTGACGATCGTGACCGACGACGCGGCGCAGGCGCCCGCCCCCTCCCCGGACCCCTTCGCGCTGGCCGCCACGGCCGCCGCGCGGATCGCCGAGCTCACCGGGGTCGAGCGCCACGACGTCGCCCTCGTCCTGGGCTCCGGCTGGGCCGGGGCCGGCGCGGAGATCGGCCGGGTCGTCGCCGAGGTGGTGGCGACCGAGGTCCCGGGCTTCTCCGCCCCCGCCGTCGTCGGCCACGCGGGGACCATCACGTCGCTGCGCGTCGAGCGCCCGGGCACCGACCCGCTGCACGCGCTGGTCCTGCCCCGCACCCACGTCTACGAGGGGCGGGGTGTGCGGGCCGTCGCGCACGGCGTCCGCACGGCCGCGGCCGCGGGCTGCCGCACCGTGGTCCTCACCAACGGCTGCGGTGGCCTGGACCCGGTCATCCCGCCGGGCTCTCCCGTGCTCATCGCCGACCACCTGAACCTCACGGGCCTGTCCCCGCTCGAGGGCGCGACCTTCGTCGACATGACCGACCTCTACTCCTCCCGGCTGCGGGGCCTCGCGCGTGGCATCGACCCGGACCTGCCCGAGGGCGTCTACTGCCAGTTCCGGGGACCGCAGTACGAGACGCCCGCCGAGGTGCGCATGGCGGGCGTGCTCGGCGGCGACCTGGTGGGCATGTCGACGGCGCTGGAGGCGGTCGCCGCCCGCCACGTCGGCCTCGAGGTGCTGGGGCTCTCGCTCGTCACCAACCTCGCCGCCGGCGTGTCCGAGGAGCCGCTGTCGCACGCCGAGGTCCTCGAGGCCGGCCGCGAGGCCGCGCCCCGCTGCGCGCGTCTCCTCGCGGGGATCGTCCCCCTGCTCTGACGGGCCGGACGGCACCCCCGGCCGTCCCGGGCTCCTCAGCGGTGGGCGGCGAGCACCCGGTCCAGCGCCGCGGCCGGGACCCCGCGCCCGTCGCCGCGCGGCCAGTGCACGGACACCTCGTCGTAGCCCGCCGCCGCGAGCCCCGCGGTGAACTCGGCGTAGGCGTCCGCGTCCCGGAACGGCTCGTGGTCGTCCAGGCCGACCTGGGCCGTGCGCCGCAGCACCTTCCCGGGGGCGTGCTCGGCGAGGACCGCGTCGAGGGCCCGCGACAGCTCGGCGTAGTCGGCGTAGGTGACCCACCCCTGCCCGAGCCGGGCCGCGAGGCGCATCGCCCGCGGACCGGCCGCCGCGACCGTGAGGGGGACGCGCGGGCGCTGCACGCAGCCCGGGATGGTGCGCGCGTCCACCGCGGCGTAGTGCTCGCCCCGGTGGTCGGTGACCGGCTGCTCCAGCAAGCGCGCCAGCAGCGTCGTCCACTCCACGAACCGCTCGCTGCGGCGGCGGGCGGTCAGCGCGGGTTCCCCCAGCACGGACGCGTCCGCCGCAGAGGTCCCCGCGCCGACGCCGAGCTCGAAGCGTCCCCCGCACACGTGGTCGAGGGTCATGACCTCCTTGGCGAACGGCACGGGGTGCCGGAAGTTCGGCGACGCCACCTGCGTGCCGAGCCGGATCGTCGACGTCCGGGCGCCGGCGGCCGCGAGCAGCGGCACGGCCCCGAACCAGGGGCCGTCCCGCATGTCCCGCCACGACAGGTGGTCGTAGGTCCAGGCGGTCCGGACCCCGGCGTCCTCGGCGTCGCGCACCTGCGCGACGAACTCCGCGGGGGCCACGTCGGGCAGGACGATGACGGACAGGTCGAGGGTCACGCCGCCGACCCTAGGCCCGTGGGTCAGCGCGCCGCCGCCCGCTTGTACTGCCGGGTCGCCAGCGGGACGAACACCAGCAGGATCGCGGCGATCCAGATGAACGTGTACAGCACGGGGTTCTGCAGGGGCCAGCTCCCGGCCGGGTAGCCGGGCGGGACGTTGCCGAACTGCTCCCGCGCCGCCCGCACGAGGGAGGACACGGGGTTCCACTCGGCCACGGTCCGCAGGACGGCGGGGAAGTTCTGCGTGGGCGCGAACGTGTCGGCCACGAAGGTGATCGGGAAGATCGTGATGAAGGTGAGGTTGTTGAACGCCTCGGGCGTGCGGACGAGCAGTCCCAGCAGCGCCATGATCCAGGACACGGCGTAGGCGAACAGCAGCAGGAGCACGAAGCCGACCACCGCGTCGAGGAAGGACGAGCGGATGCGCCACCCGACGACCAGACCGGTCGACGCCATGATGATGACCACGAGGATGTTCGTGATCACGTCGGACGCCGTCCTGCCCACGAGGACCGCCGACTGCGCCATGGGCAGGGACCGGAACCGGTCGATGATGCCCTTCTGCATGTCGTCCGCCAGACCGGACCCCGTGATCGTGGCCCCGAAGATGACCGTCTGGGCGAAGATGCCCGGGACCAGGAACTCCTTGTAGTCCACCCCGGGGACGGAGATCGACCCGCCGAACACGTAGGCGAACAGCAGGATGAACATGATGGGCGAGATCAGGGTGCCGACGAGCAGGTCGGGGATCCTCCTGATCTTGATGATGTTCCGCTTGGCGATGACCGAGCTGTCGGCCAGCACCATCCCGATCGAGCTCACGCGTGAGCCTCCCGCTTCGTCGTCGCGTCGTCCTTGTCGTCGCCGGTCTCCCCGACGACCTCCTCGGCCGGGCGGCCCGTGAGGGTGAGGAACACGTCGTCCATGGTCGGCCGGCGCAGACCCGCGTCGAGGGGGACGATGCCCGCGGCCGACAGCCGCGACAGCGCCTCGACGAGGTCGGTGGTGCCGCCGCTGACCGATGCCGTGACGCGCCGGGCCCGCTGCTGCACGACGACGTCGCCCCGGAACTGCTCGCGCAGGACCCGCTCGGTCTCGCGGACCTCGCGGTCGCTCGCCAGGACGACCTCGACGCGCTGGCCCCCGACCTGGGTCTTCAGCTCGTCCGCCGTCCCGCGGGCGATGACCCGCCCGTGGTCGATGACGATGATGTCGTCGGCCAGGCGCTCGGCCTCCTCCAGGTACTGCGTGGTGAGCAGCAGCGTCGTGCCCTGGCCGACCATCGACGACAGCAGCTCCCACATGTCGTTGCGGCTGCGCGGGTCCAGGCCCGTGGTCGGCTCGTCCAGGAACAGCACCGGGGGGTTCGCGACCAGGGCCCCCGCGAGGTCGAGGCGGCGGCGCATGCCGCCCGAGTAGGTCTTCGCGACGCGGTTCGCCGCGTCCGTCAGCCGGAACTGCTCGAGCAGCTCGTGCGCCCGCTCGCGCGAGCGGCGCCGGCCCAGGTGGTACAGCCGCCCCACCATGTCGAGGTTCTCGAACCCCGTGAGGTTCTCGTCGACCGCCGCGTACTGCCCCGACAGCCCGATGCGCCGCCGGACCTCGCGCGGGTCGGCCACGACGTCGACGCCGGCCACCGTGGCCGTGCCGCTGTCCGGCACGAGCAGGGTGGTCAGCATCCGCACCGTCGTCGTCTTCCCCGCCCCGTTCGGCCCGAGCAGCGCCAGGACCGTCCCCTGCGGGACCTCCAGGTCCACACCCGCGACCGCGGTCACGTCGCCGTAGCGCTTGACCAGCCCTCGTGCCACCACAGCGTCTGCCATGGTCCCGACAGTAGGTGGAGCCACCGACACGTCGCCTCCTTCTTTCGCCGTCCGTCACCGGGTGGACCGCCGGGCGTCGCCGAAGTCATCGGTCGTCCGCACCCGGGGCCCGCCGGGACGGCCACGGCTCGGGGTCGACGACGGCGTAGCGCGCCCGCAGCGCCGCGGTCGTGACGACCTGGCCCGACAGCTCCAGGCGGCGCGGGTCGGCCGCCAGCGCCGCCACGCAGCGGCCCACGGCGCGGGGCGACTCGGAGCCGGTCATGTCGAAGTGCTCCGCCGCGCGGAGCACCGCCTCGGTGCTCACCAGCCCCGGCCACAGGGACACGGCCGCGGCGCCGTGCGGGCGCAGGTCGTGCGCCATGCAGGCCGCCATCCGGTCGCTCGCGGCCTTGGCCACGGAGTAGGCGGCGCCGAGGTCGTCGCGCGTCGAGGCGTCGGAGGACACGTGCACGACGAGGGCGCCCGCGGCCCGCAGCAGGAGGGGGGCGGCGAGCACGGTCGTCGCGTACTGCGCCCGGGCCCCGCCGTCCACGACCGCCGACCAGCGGGACAGCGGCACCGTCCAGAAGTTCCGCTCGGCGAGGTGGTCGGTGCCGTCGGAGAAGTGCTCGTAGCCGGCCCACGCGGAGGTGACGAGGACGTCGAGCCGGCCCGCGTCGGCCTCGATGCGCGCCAGCAGGGCCCGGGTGTCGTCGTCGTCGCGGCTGTCGCAGCGGACCGCGATCGCGCGGCCCCCCGCCGCTCCCAGGCGCTCCGCCTCCGCCACCGTCTGCCGCAGGCTGCCGCCCAGCGGGTGCGCTGCCGCCGGCTCGAGGGTCCGCGCCGTGACGTAGACGGTCGCCCCCGCCTCGAGGAGCCCCAGCGCGATGCCCTTGCCGACGCCCCGGCTCGCCCCGGTCACCAGCGCCACCCGACCGGTCAGGTCCCCGTCGTCCATCCCCCGAGGGTGCCGCAGCCCTCCGACACGCGGCGTCCGGTGCGACGCCTCACCCGGCCTCGGTCGTGCGGAGCACCCCCATCATGGCCATCTCGTCGTCGAGCAGGTCCCCCGTCCGGACGCAGGCGCGCAGCCCCGCGAGCAGCTCCTCGGCGTCCAGACCGGCTCCGATGCAGACGATCTCGGTGCGCCGGGGCCGCCCCCGCGGCCAGGCGCCCACGGTGAACCGCACCGCCGCCCCCACCGCGTGCAGGACGTGGCGCTGCTCGTGGCCGCGCACCGCGAAGTGCACGAAGCCCTTGATGCGGAAGACGCCCGAGGGCCGGGCGTCCAGGAACGCCACGAAGGCGCGCGGGTCCAGCGGGTCGTCGGCCGTGAACTCGACGGCGTCGTAGAACGCGTGCAGGTGGCCCGCGTGGTCCCGGCCCGGACCGCCGGCATCGTCGGCCACCACCTCGCCCAGCGCGAGCTGCCGCTGCCGCGGGGGCGGGGAGTCGAACAGCAGCCGGGGATCGACCGCGCCCCGCGCCGCGGGCACGACCGGCGCCCACGGGTTCAGCGCGCGGCAGGTCGTGGCGACGGCCTCGACGGCCGCCGGGCCGACGAGGTCGGTCTTCGTGAGCAGCACCACGTCGGCCGTGCGGACGTGGTCGGCGACGACGGGGTGGCGCCCGCGGGTGGCGTCGAACTCCACCGCGTCGACCGCCACGACGAGCCCGCCGTAGCTCACCCCGGGCACCGCGGAGGCGAGCACCCGGCGCACCATCGCCGAGGGTTCGGCGACACCGCTGGCCTCGATGACGACGGCGTCCAGCGGCGGGCCGGGGCGCCGGGTGAGCGTGGTCAGCAGCTCGTCGACGCTGCCGTCCGCGGTCGTGCAGCACAGGCAGCCGTTCTCGAGCGAGACGGTGCTGTCCGCCCAACCCGCGACGAGGAGCGCGTCGATGCCGACGGCCCCGAAGTCGTTGACGACCACGCCGAGCCGCACGTCGGTGGCCGCGCGCAGCAGCTGGTTCAGCACGGTCGTCTTGCCCGCGCCGAGGAACCCCGCGAGCACGACCACCGGCACCTGCGCGACCACGACCGCTCCTCCCCCGCTGCCCGCGCAGCACCCGCCCAGGGTCCCCCACGGCCCAGGGTCCCCCGCGGCGGGGCGGCGACCCCGCGCGGGGGCCGGCCGCCCTAGGCTCGCGCGGTGAGCACGCCCGCCCTGACCGAGGACCTGCGGCGCCGGGCGGAGGCCTGGCTGACCGACGATCCGGACGACACCGACCGCGCCGAGCTGTCGGCCCTGCTGGGGACCGCGGTCGCCGGGGACGCCGCGGCCGCCGCCGACCTCGCCGACCGGTTCTCCGGCGCCCTGGAGTTCGGCACCGCGGGGCTGCGCGGCGCCGTCGGGGCGGGTGAGCACCGGATGAACCGCGCGGTCGTGCAGCGCGCGGCGGCGGGGCTCGGGGCCTGGCTCACGTCCCGCCTGGACCGGCCCCGCGTCGTCGTCGGGCTCGACGCGCGGCACCGCTCCCGGGAGTTCGCCGACGACTCGGCCGCGGTGCTGACGGCCGCGGGGTGCGAGGTCCTGCTGCTGCCCGGCCCGCTGCCCACGCCGGTGCTGGCGTTCGCGGTGCGCCACCTGGGCGCCGACGCGGGCGTCATGGTCACGGCGAGCCACAACCCCAAGCAGGACAACGGGTACAAGGTCTACCTCGGCGGCCGGGCGAGCGGCGACGACGGCCGCGGCGTGCAGATCGTCCCGCCGGTGGACGCGGAGATCGCCGCGGAGATCGCCGCGGTGGGGGCGCTGCGGGACCTGCCGCGCGCCGACGGCGGCTGGCGCGTGCTCGGCGAGGACGTCGTGGCCGACTACCTGACCGCCGTCACGGCCGCGGTCGCGGCCGCTCCCGGTGGCGACGGTGGTGGAGCCGCGACCGCCGGCCGCGGCCCGCGCGTGGTCGTGACCGCCCTGCACGGCGTCGGCGGCCCCGTCCTCGTCGAGGCGCTGCGCCGCAGCGGGTTCGAGGACGTGCACGTCGTGGCCGAGCAGTTCGAACCCGACCCGGAGTTCCCGACCGTGGCGTTCCCGAACCCCGAGGAGCCCGGCGCGCTGGACCGGGCGCTGGCCCTGGCCGCCGACGTCGGGGCCGACCTCGTCCTGGCCGTCGACCCCGACGCGGACCGCTGCTGCGCCGCGGTGCCCGGCTCCGAGGGCTGGCGCGTCCTGACGGGCGACGAGCTCGGCGCGGTGCTGGGCGACCGGCTGGCGCGGGACGGCGCCGTCCTGGCCTGCTCGATCGTCAGCTCGCAGCTCCTCGCCGCCGTCGCGCGGGCCCGCGGGGCGCGGTTCTCCCCCGCCCTGACGGGGTTCAAGTGGATCGCCCGCGTCCCGGGCCTGACGTTCGGCTACGAGGAGGCGCTCGGCTACTGCGTCGCCCCGGACGTCGTGCGCGACAAGGACGGCGTCTCCGCGTCCGTGCTCGTGGCCGGGATCGTCCGCGACGGGCTGCGCACCGGCCGGACGCTGCTGGACCTGCTCGACGACCTGGCCCGCCGCCACGGTGTGCACGCGACGGGCCCCGTCTCGCTGCGCGTGGCCGACCTCGCCCTCATCCCCGCGGCGATGGGGCGCCTGCGGGCGGATCCCCCGCGGACCCTCGGCGGGTCGGCCGTGACCGGCGTCGACGACCTCGCCGACGGCGGTGACGGCCTGCCGCCCACCGACGGGCTGCGCTTCCGCACGGCGGACGGCGCGCGGGTCGTGGTGCGGCCCAGCGGGACCGAGCCGAAGCTCAAGTGCTACTGCGAGGTGGTCGTGCCCGTCGCGGCGGACGTCGACGGGCCTGGCCTCACGTCCGCGCGCGCGGAGGCGTCGGCCCGGCTGGACGCGCTGCGCGCCGACGTCGCCGCCGCGACCGGCCTGCAGGGCCCGCGGTGACCGACAGCACACCCGACGGCCCGCCCGACGTCCTGCTGCGCGACGTCGTCCTGGACGGCGCGCACCGCGACGTCCTGCTGTCCGGCGGCCGGGTCGCGGCCGTCGGCGACCGGCTGTCCGCGGGCGCCGTCGCCGGGGGCGTGGTGGTCGACGCCGGGGGCGCGGTGCTGCGGCCGGGGCTGCGCGACGAGCACGTGCACCTGACGCAGTGGGCCACGGCGCGGCGCCGGGTCGACGTCAGCGCGGCGGTTTCCGCGCGGCACGTCGCGGAGCTCCTCGCGCAGGCGGCGCCCGCCGTGGACGGGCTGCTGGTCGGCCACGGGTTCCGCGACGCCCTGTGGGCCGAGCCGCCGCACCGCGACCTCCTCGACGCGGCGCTGCCCGGCCGTCCCGTCGTCGTCGTCAGCCAGGACCTGCACACGGTGTGGGTCAACTCCGCTGCGGCGCAGCGCTTCGGGGTCACCGAGCCGAGCGGGGTCCTGGTCGAGGGCCCCGCGATGGACCTCATCGCCGCCGCAGGCGACGTGGAGGCCGACGTGCTCGACGGCTGGGTCCTGGCCGCGACCGACGCCGCCGCGGCCCGCGGCGTCACGGGCGTCGTCGACTTCGAGTACGCCCCGCCCGGCGACTGGGTGCGCCGCACGGCGACCCGCCCGCCCGGGGTGCGGGTCCGGGTCGGGATCTGGCCGGAGTTCCTGCCGGGCGTCGTCGAGGCGGGCCTGCGCAGCGGCGACCCGCTGCCCGGGCTCCTCGACCCGCTGACGCGCGACCGGCTGCGCACGGGGCCGCTGAAGCTCTTCGTCGACGGCTCCCTCGGGACCCGCACGGCGTTCTGCCACGACCCCTACCCGGACGTCGAGGGATCAGCGGCAGCGGGTGCGGCGCCGCGGCACGGCCTGCTGCGCCTCAGTCCGCAGGAGCTCCGGCAGCAGCTGAGGCGCGCGCACGACGCGGGCCTGCACCTCGCGGTCCACGCCATCGGCGACGCCGCGGTGACGGTGGCGCTGGACGCCTTCGAGGCCGAGGGGGTGGGCGGGCGGATCGAGCACGCCCAGCAGGTGGGCCCGGCCGACGTGCCGCGCTTCGCCGCGCTGGGCGTCGTCGCGAGCGTCCAGCCCCGCCACGCGGTCGACGACCGCGACGCGTGCGACGTGCACTGGGCCGCGGGCGTGGACCGCGCGTTCCCCTACGCCGCGCTGCTCGCCGCGGGCGCCGAGGTCGTCCTGGGTTCCGACGCGCCCGTCGCCCCGCTGGACCCCTGGGACGCCGTGGCGAGCGCCGTGCACCGCTCCCTCGACGCCCGCCCCGCCTGGCACCCCGAGCAGCACCTGTCCCTCGACGACGCGCTGGCCGCGGCGTCCGGCGGACGGCGCGGGGTGCGGGTCGGCGAGGTCGCCGACCTCGTCCTGCTCGCCCGGGATCCCGCCGCGGTGCTCGCCGACGGGGGCCCGGACGCGCTGCGCCGCAGCGAGGTCCTGGCGACGCTGGTGGGCGGCGCGTTCACGCACCGCGCCGGCGTCTGAGCGGAGGTGGAGCTCAGGCGGTCGCCGGGGCCGGTGCGGGCACGGCCGCGTCGTCGGAGAACGCGCCGCGGTAGCGGGCGGCGGGGTGCCGCTCGTTGATCCGCGCCGCGCCGAACAGCTTCTGCCGCAGCGGGCCCTCGGCGTACTCGCGCTGGGCGAGCCCGCGGTCGCGCAGGACGGGCAGCACGTGGTCGGCGAACTCGGCGAAGGAACCGGGGATGACCCAGTTCACGACGTTGACGCCGTCGACGCCCGCGGCCTGCCACTCCTCGAGGCGGTCGGCGATCTGCTCGGGCGTCCCGACGATCCGGCTGCTCGTGGCGCGCTGGCGCGCCAGGTCGGCGACGCGGGGTTCGCGGTCGGTGATGTGCTTGCGCATCCACTCCGTGAAGCCCTTGGCGTTGTTGGCGTCCACGTCGCGCAGCAGCGTCTCCGGCGGGTAGACCCGGCCGGTGCGGTCGACGACGGCGGAGTGCGCCAGGTAGCCGTCGACGCTGATCCACTCGTCGTGCTCCGCGGCCTTCGCCTGCGCCTCCGCCTCGGTCGAGCCGATGACGAAGCTGAGGCCCTGGAAGAACTTGAGGTCGTCGTCGTGGCGGCCGAAGTTCCGCGCCAGCGCCCGGGTCTCCGCGATCTGCTCGCCCGCGAGCTTCGGCGACGGCGAGACGATGAACACCGCCTCGGCGTGGCGGGCGGCGAACGTCCGCCCCGACACCGAGGACCCGGCCTGGAACAGCAGCGGCGTGCGCTGCGGCGAGGGCGAGGGCAGGTGCGGGCCCTCGACGCGGTAGCGCTCCCCGACGTGGTTGATCTTGTGGACCTTGGCGGGGTCGGAGTAGCGGCTGCCGGCGCGGTCCTTGAGGACGGCGCCCTCGTCCCACGAGCCCTCCCACAGCTTGTAGGCGACGTCGACGTACTCCTCCGCCCACCGGTAGCGCTCGGCGTGGTCGGTCAGGCCGGGCAGCCCGAAGTTGCGGGCGCCGTTGTCCTGCATGCCCGTCACGACGTTCCAGGCGACGCGGCCGCGGGAGATGTGGTCGAGGGTGGAGATCTGCCGCGCGAACGTGAACGGGTGCGCCTGCACGATGTTCGACGTCGTCGCCAGCCCGAGGTTCTCGGTGCTGACGGCCAGGGCGCTCAGCAGCACCGTCGGGTCGTTGCTGGGGATCTGCAGGCCCTCGCGCAGGTAGACGTCGAAGTCGGCGTCCGCGTCGCCGTAGAGGCCGCTGACGTCGGCGAAGAACATCGCGTCGAACTTCGCGGCCTCCAGCAGCTTCGCGAGGTCGACCCACGTCGAGACGTCGGTGAACTCGGTCTGGTGCGCGTCCGGCCGCCGCCACTGCCCGTGCTGGATGTGGGAGGTGGTGTTCATGACGAACGCGTTGAAGTGCAGCGGGCGGGTCATCGGGTCTCCCCCGTGGTGCTGGTGCCGGCGGTGGTGGGGCGGGCGTCGGCGAGGCGGGGCAGCGAGCCCACGAGCTCCTGCGTGTACGCCTCCTGCGGGCGCCGGAACACGTCGTCCGCGGTGCCCCGCTCGACGACGCGGCCGTCCTTCATGACGAGGACCTCGTCGCTGACGTGGTGGATCACGCCGAGGTCGTGGGAGATGAACAGGTAGCTGAGGCCCAGGCGCTCCTGCAGGTCGGCCAGGAGGTCGAGCACTTGCGCCTGCACGGACACGTCGAGCGCCGAGACCGCCTCGTCGAGCACGAGGATGCTGGGTTCGGACCCCAGCGCCCGGGCGATGGCGACGCGCTGGCGCTGCCCGCCCGACAGCCGCAGCGGCGAGCGCGGCAGCACCTCCTCGCCGAGACCGACCTGCTCGAGCAGCTCCCGGACGCGGGCCCCGCGGGCCGTGCGGCCGGTGTGCCCGGCGGGCAGGCTGTCGAGCAGGATCCGCTCGACGTCCCAGCGGGGGTCGAAGGAGCTCAGCGGGTCCTGCTGCACCACGGCGATCGAGGACCGCCGGGCGCGGCGGCGCGTCTCGGGCACCGTGGACCACGCCTCGCCGAGCAGCGTCACGTCGCCCTCGTCGGGGGTCGTGAGGGCGAGGGCGAGGCGTGCCGTGGTGCTCTTGCCCGACCCGGACTCCCCCACGATCCCCACTGTCCGCCCGCGGTGCAGGGTGAACGAGACCCCGTCGACGGCCGTGCGGCGCAGCCCGCCCGCGGTCGCGAACCGCTTGACGAGACCGCGGGCCTCCAGCAGGGGTTCCGGGGCCGGTTCGTGCCGGCGCGGCGCGGGGACCGGCGCGACGTCCGCGCCCGCGGCGGGCGGCACCAGCCGCGTCCCCTTCGTGTGCTCGCCGGGGACGGCCGCGATGAGCGCCTTCGTGTACTCGTGCTGCGGGTCGGTGAGGACCTGCTGCGCGGTGCCGCGCTCGACCACCTCGCCGCCGCGCATCACGAGGACGAGGTCGGCCAGGCGGGCGACCACGGACAGGTCGTGGCTGATGAGCAGGATCGAGACCCCGCGGTCCTTGGTCTGCGCCAGCAGGTCGAGGACCTGCGCCTGCACCGTGACGTCCAGCGCCGTCGTGGGTTCGTCGGCGATGACCACGTCCGGGTCCAGGGCCAGCGCGGAGGCGATGAGGGCGCGCTGCCGCAGCCCCCCGGAGAGCTCCCCGGAGCGCTGTCCCGCGCGCAGCTGCGGCGACGGGACGCCCACGGAGGTGAGCAGGTCCACGACCTTGCGGGCGCGGGAGCGCCGCGAACCCCAGCCGTGCAGGCGCAGCGCCTCGTCGATCTCCGCGCCGACGGGCCGCAGCGGGTCGAGGGAGACCAGCGCGTCCTGCAGGACGAACCCGATGCCGGCGCCGCGGACGCGCCGCCACTCCCGCTCGCTGAACTCCGCGACGTCGCGGCCCTCGAACTGCAGCCGCTCCGCCGTGACGGTGGAACCGGCCCCGGTCAGGCCGACCAGGGTCCGCGCCGTGACGCTCTTGCCGGAACCGGACTCCCCGACGATCGCGACGCACTGGCCGGGGAACAGGTCGAAGCTCAGCCCGGAGACGACCCGGCGGTGCGTGCCCGCGCGGGTGAACCCGACGTCGAGGCCCCTGACGCTGAACCGCGGTCGTGCCCTCTCGACGGCGAGGGTGCCCGCCGGAGACGCCTCCCGTCCCGGGCGGGTGGTGGTGGTCGGTCCGGCGTCCGCGAGGACGTCCTCGGTGCGGCTCATCGGTCGTTCCTCTCCAGGGAGGCCTGCAGGTGCTTGCCGAGGGTGGTCGCGGTCAGCGCGAGGACCACGATCACCAGGCCCGGGACGATCGTCAGCCACCAGGCGTGGGTCAGGTAGAGCCGTCCCGCGTCGAGCAGGGCGCCCCACTCCGACGACGGCGGGGCGACGCCCAGGCCGAGGAAGGAGAGGCTGGAGGCCCAGACGATGGACTGCCCGACCGAGAGCGCGAACACCGCGACGAGCGGCCGCACGGCGTTCGGCAGGACGTGCTGGCGCAGGATCCGGGTGCGGGAGTGCCCGAGGGTCACGGCCGCCTCGACGTAGGGCGAGCTCTTCGTCGCGAGGATCTGCCCGCGGATCATCCGGGCGTAGCCGGGGGCGGTGCCGACGCCCACGGCGACGGCCTCGGTCAGCGCCGACTGCCCCAGCAGGGCGACCAGCAGCAGCGCGAGCAGCAGGCTGGGGAAGGAGAACAGCACCTCCACGACCCGGTCGACGACGCTCGCGACGGGGCGCGCGGCCAGCGCCGCGAGCCCGCCGAGCACGAGGGCCAGGGCGAGGCTCACGAGGCTGGCCCCGAAGCCGATCGCCAGCGCCGGCGCGGTGCCGTGCACGATCCGGCTGTAGAGGTCGCGCCCGGCCTCGTCGGTGCCGAGCAGGTGGTGCGGACCGGGCGCGGCGAGCGCGGAGTCCAGGTGCAGCTCCAGCGGGTCGCCCGGCGCGAGGAGCCCCGGCCAGAGCGCCGACACCGCGAACCACGCGGTGAGGAGCAGGGCGACGTACAGGCCCCAGGGGCGGGCCGCGCGGGTGCGGGTCCGCGGCAGGGCGGGGGCGGAGGTCGTGGTCGTCATGACGCCTTCAGCCGGGGGTCGAGGAGGTGGTGGACGAGGTCGACGACGAGGTTCGCGACGACGTAGAGGGCGGCGACGAGCACGACCACCCCGGTGACGATGGGCAGGTCCTGGGAGTTCACGGCCGTCACGAGGACGGAGCCGATCCCCCGCCGGGTGAACACCGACTCCACGACGACGGCACCGGAGATGGTCGCGCCGAGCGCCCAGCCGGACAGCGTCACGGCCGGCAGGGCCGAGTGGCGCAGGACGTGGCGCAGCCGGACGCCGAGGTCGCCCTGGCCGCGCATGCGGGCCGAGACGACGAACGGCTGCTCCAGGGCCCGCTCGAACTCCGTGCGGGTGGCCTGCCCCATGAAACCGGCCAGCGGGACGGCCAGGGTCAGCGCGGGCAGCACGAGCCCGACGGGCCCGCCGTCGCTGATGACGGGGAACCACCCGAGCCGCTGGGCGAACAGCAGCAGCAGCAGGATGCCGAGCCAGTAGTGCGGCAGGGCCGCGGTGACCGTGTCGAGCGCCGCGCCGAGCCCGGACGTGCGGGGTCCGCGGCCGGCGGTCAGGGTCACCCACACCACCATGACGACCCACGCGAGGGCGATGGCTGCCAGCGTCAGGACGATCGTGGAACCGACCTGCTCGCCGAGGATCTGCGTCACCGGGCGGTACTGCTGGTAGGAGCGGCCGAGGTCGCCGTGCAGCAGGCCGCGCAGGTGGTCGAGGTACTGCACGAGCACGGGGTGCTGCAGCCCGTACTGCGCGTTGACGGCGGCGAGCTCCTCCGCGGTCCGCTCGATGGGCTGCCCCGCACGGGTGTTGAAGATGATCGTCGCGCGGTCGCCGGGCAGGGCGACCTGGGCGAGGAACGCGACGGTCGCCGCGCCCCACAGGACGACCACGGCCCCGGCCACGCGCGCGAGGACGCGGCGGGCGGTGCGGCCCGCGGACCGCGACGGCGGGGCCTGGGTCAGGCCCGCGTCGAGCGCGGGGTCAGTCGACGAAGTGAGCGTCATGGAAGACCGGCCCTCCCTGGGCGTTCTCCTGCCACACGCCCTTCAGACGCGGGGACACGGCGAGCGTGCTCAGCCGGTCGAACAGGCCGATGGACAGTGCGTGGTCGGCGATGTACTGCTGCGCCTGCCTGTAGAGCGCGTTCTGCGCCTCCACGTCCGCGGTCGAGTTCGCCTGCAGGATGAGGTCCTCGAGGACCGGGTCGTTGTAGAACGCCGCGTTGCTGTAGTTCGGGGTGGCCTCGAGGTTCTGCCGCCAGTTGACGTAGAGGATCCCCGCGGTGACCGAGGTCCAGTACCCGGCGGCGATGTCGCGCTCCGCCGGCTTGCTGTACGCCCCGCCGAAGAACCCGCTCGGCGGGACCGGGATGAGGTCCACCTCGAAACCCGCGGCCCGGGCCTCCTGCTGCACGCCCTGGAGGATGGCGGCGCCGTCGGCGTCGATGATCGTGCCGGAGTTGTAGGGCAGCCGGACCGTGAGGCGCTTCCCGTCCTTCGTGCGGTACCCCTCCTCGTCCACCGCGTCCCAGCCCGCGGCCTCCAGCAGGCTGATCGCCTTCGGCAGGTCGTGGTCGTAGGTGTCGGCGGCCGCCTGGCTGTACCCGGGGGTGCTCCGGCTGACCGCGCCGTTGCCCTCGTAGGGGATGACCCCCTGGCCGATCGTCTCGACCAGCTTGCGGCGGTCCAGGCTGTAGGCGAACGCCTTGCGGACGGACTCGTCGGTGAACGGGCCCGCGACGGTGTTGAACGACAGCTGCTGCGGACGGCCCTTGGTGACGTGCTTCAGCTCCTGGAACCCGTCGGCCCCGACCGCGGCGTAGTCGACGGCGGGGACGTCGTAGATGGCGTCGGTCTCGCCGGCGCGCAGCGACGCGACGCGGGTCGTGGGGTTGGAGACGAACCGCCAGTCGATCCGGTCGACGTAGGCGGGGCCCGCGTGCTGGGAGTTCGCCGGCCACGACGTGTAGTCCGGGTTCCTCAGGAGCACGATCTCCTGCCCGCGGTCCCAGTGGTCCACCGTGAACGCGCCGCTGCCGATGGGCGCCTCGCAGTTCTCCTGAGCGCTGCGGGTCTGGAGCGCGTGCTGGGACTGGATGCCGAAGTAGCCCTGCGCCAGCGTGACGTCCAGGCGCGGGTAGGGCCGCGACAGGTGCAGCTGCAGCGTGTGGTCGTCGAGGGCCGTCGCGGACTCGTAGTACCCGCCGAGCCAGACCTGGGCGGTGCTGTTGCCGCCGTCCATCCAGTAGTCGACGTTGTAGGCGACCGCCGCGGCCGTCAGCGGCGTGCCGTCGGTGAACTCCACTCCGCGCTTGAGGTCGAACGTCCAGGTCAGGCCGTCGGCGGAGGTCTGCCAGGACTGCGCCAGCCACGGGACGGCGCGGCCGTCGGTGTCGAGCGACGTGAGGTCGTCGAGGACCTGCGTGGACAGGTAGGCCTGCTCGATCCACCCGCCGAAGACGCAGGCGGGTTCCTGCTGGTGGCCGTAGACGATGGTCCCGCCGGTCACCGGCTGCGCGTCGGCGGCGGGCTGGACGGCGCGGCCGCCGCCGCCGGCGCACCCGGCGAGCAGGACGGTCAGGGC
>NZ_JAAALN010000004.1 GCF_009906795.1 Kineococcus siccus | reverse complement strand
CCGACGGGTACGCACCGGCGGTCGCGCTGGTCGCCGAGGGCGTGGCCGAGGCGTTCGATCGCGCCGTCGCGGAACTCGACGCCGACACGGCCACCCTGCTGCGGGAGGCTCCCCCGGGGGACGACGGGGACGGGCGGTGAACCGCGCCGCGGTCCGGTGCGGCACGGTCTTCCCGGGGTCGGGGGCTCGTGGCAGGCTCCACGCTCGTGACGGAACCCGACGACCGCACGTCCGCGACCGTCCTGAACGGCACGGGGGCGCGGCTTTCGGGCACCGAGCGCGCCGTCCTCGGAGACGTCCCGGCCGCGCAGGTGCTCGCGCTGCTCAGCCGCTACACCCACGACCGCCTCGGGTCCGCGATCGCCTCCGTGCGGTTCCGGGCCGGTCGCATCGACGCGGTCTGGGGGGTCGAGCTCGACGACGGGCGCGCGGTCGTCGTGAAGGCGCACCGCCGGCCCGTCGACCTCGAGGCCGTGGCCGCCGCGACCCGGGCCCAGGCCCTGCTGGTCGCGGCCGGTCACCCCTGCCCGCAGCCCCTGTCGGGCCCCGACGAGGTGGCGGGCCACGTCCTCGTCCTGGAGGTGCTGCTGAGCGGTGGGAGCGCCCCCGACGGCCGCGACCCCTCCGTTCGGCGGCTGCTCGCCGAGGGACTGGCCCGGCACGTCGACGTGCTGCGCCAGGACGAGTCCCTGCCCGCGCGGGCGGGACGCGGACCGTCGTGGTGCCGATACCAGCAGGGGCCCTGGCCGACCCCGCACGACCCGATCGTGGACTTCACCACCACTCCCGAGGACGGCGCCTGGCTCGACGCGTACGCGCGGCGGGCCGTCGAGCAGATCGCCGGCAACCGCGGCGACGACGTCGTCGTGGGCCACGCCGACTGGTACGCCGGGAACGTCGCGGTCGCCGACGGGCGGCTGGTCGGCACGTTCGACTGGGAACTCGTCGCCGACACCGAGGCGGTCATCGCCGGGTTCTCCGCCGCCGCCTTCGCCGCCAGCTCCACGAGCGGGGCCGGGCTGTCCACGCCCGAGGAGGCGCGCGCCTTCCTGCAGGACTACGAACACGCCCGCGGGAGTTCCTTCGACGCGGCCGAGCAGCGGGCCGCGGCCGCCGCCGCGGCGTGGATCCTGGCCTTCAACGCCCGCTGGGAATCGGCGATGCGCCCGCCCGGCGAGGACGGGGTCACCACCGCCCTCGTGCGTGCCCGCGGCGAGGAGTACCTCTCCCTGCGCTGGTGAGTCGTGGTCGGAGCCCGACGCGGGCGGTGGCGCGAGCGGGGAGGTCGCTCGTCGCTCAACCCTCTGCAGGCTGACGCAGCGCCCACGAGCGCGCAGCGACGAGGGCGGCGGCGGCCGCACCGAGCACCAGGCCGAACTCGCTCGCCACGACCAGGGGTGCACCGCTGAAGTGGTTGAGGTGAGCGACCGCCACCGCCGCAGGCACGGAGAGCGCCGCAGACAGCGGGAGGAGCACCGTCCCGGCCCGCAGCGTCTCCCGCACCCGCCGCCCGTACCGGAGGCCGCGCCGGACCGCGCCCAGCACGGCGACCACGAAGGCGACGCCGAAGAGCACGTACACCGCGTAGACGAGCGGGGCGTACCAGGCGCCGGGACCGGCCGGGCCGAACTCGACCCCGAGCGCCCGGAGCACGTACCCGACCCCGTCCAGGGCCAGCACGGTCGACGGGAGGACGAGTGCGAAGCCGACCACGATCGCGGCCGCCGCCCCCACGGCGGCGCTGGCCAGCATGCGCCCGTACAGGGGCCACGGCACCGACCACCCGTTCGCCCGGGCGACCTGCTCAGCGAACTGCAGCACGTCCATGCCCAGCGCCACCTCCACGCTCCGCCCGCTCCGCTGAGCGGCGACGAGGTCAGCGGTGACGTCGTCGGCCACCGACGACCGCAGGACGCGGGGGACGCCCTGCCGCCGCCAGTGCCGGTCCAGGTCACGGACCACCGAGCGCACCGACGCCGGCACGTCGTCCTGTCGACCCCGAGACGGGGTGGTCACGGCGTTCGTGCCGCCCACACGCCCGTCGCGCGCAGCACCGACTCGACGTCGCTGGTGCTGCGTCGCCACTGCGCGAGCCAGTCCCTCAACGCTGCCCGCCCCGCGTCGGTCAGGGAGAACACCTTGCGCGGCGGTCCCACCGGACTCGGTTCCTGCTGCTCGAGCAGGAGACCGGCCCGCCGCAACCGCGTGATCAACGGGTAGACGGTGCCGTAGCTGACGTCCCCGAGTCCGGCGTCGGCCAGGCGGGAGGCCAACTCGTAGGCGTGGCCGGGGCGCTGGTCCACCGCAGCCAGGACGCACAGGTCCAGAGAACCTCGCAAGAGCTGCGCTCTCCGCTCGCTGCCGTGACCGGCGTCCTGCGCTGTCATGCGTCACACAGTAGTGTGGGCGAGTCCACCTGTCGCGTCCCCGGTGGTTCCTCGTCGTCCCCGTCGACGGCACGCGGATGGAGCGGCGCGGGCGTCACCGAGAGGTCCCGGCGCTCAGCCCTGTGGCCGCATCGACCCGGAAAGCAGTGGCCGTCGCGTTCGCAGAGGTCGAGATTGGGTTCGTGCCGACTTCGACTGACCACCGCTGGCGAGACCCCATCGCCGACGAGGAGATGCTCGACCTCGTGCTCTCCCACGGCGGTCACCCGAGCAGCGGGTGGTGGCCACGGGTCCGCGAGCACAGCCTCGGCTGGGTAGGCGCCCGCGACCACGACGGCTTGCTCGTCGGTTTCGTCAACGTCGCCTGGGACGGCGGGGACCACGCCTTCCTCCTCGACACCAAGACGAGGGGCAGTCACCAGCACCGTGGCATCGGCAGCGAGCTGGTCCGGGTGGCGGCGGCCTACGCCGCCGCGGCCGGGTGCGAGTGGCTGTTCGTGGACTTCCGCGCCGAGCTGGCCCCCTTCTACCTCGACGCCTGTGGTTTCGCCCGCACCGAGGCCGGGCTCATCCACCTGACCGTGGTCGACCGGACCGGCCGCGCGTGACGTCCGACCTGGGGCCGGTTCCCGCGCGCATCGACGTCACCGCCGACCTGGTGCAGCAGCTCGTCCGGGACCAGTTCCCGGAGTGGGGCGACCTCCCCGTGCGGCCGGTGGCCGCCGGCGGCTGGGACAACCGGACGTTCCACCTCGGGCCGGACCTGTCCGTCCGGCTGCCGAGCGCGGCCGAGTACGCGCTCGCCGTGGACAAGGAGCAGCGGTGGCTGCCGCGGCTCGCCCCGCAGCTCCCGCTGCCCGTCCCGACGCCCCTCGCGCAGGGCAGGCCGGGCAGGGGTTACCCCTTCGCGTGGTCGGTGTACGGGTGGCTCGACGGGGACCCGGTGACGCCCGACCGCATCGCCGATCCGACGGAGTTCGCGTTCGCCCTCGCCGACTTCCTGGCCGCCCTCCGACGAGTGGACCCCACCGGCGGGCCGCCTCCAGGAACCCACAACTGGTTCCGCGGGGGAACGCTGCACACCTTCGACGACACCACCGCGTCGGCGCTCGACGCACTGCGCGACGTCGTCGACGTCGAGCGGGCGCGTGCGGTCTGGGGGACGGCGCTCGCGGCCCGGTGGGACGGCGTCCCCACGTGGTTCCACGGTGACGTCGCCGCGGGCAACCTGTTGCTGCGCAACGGTGATCTGGCGGCCGTCATCGACTTCGGCACCTGCGGTGTCGGCGATCCGGCCTGCGACCTGGCGGCCGCCTGGACGCTGCTCGGCGACGCGGGCCGCGAGGCGTTCCGGGACCGGCTGCCCGTCGGCGAGGCCGAGTGGGCGCGGGGACGGGGGTGGGCTCTCTGGAAGACCCTCGCGACCTGCGCCGGGGACCTGGAGCAGGGGGGACCGAGCGCGGGCGACCGTCGGATCCTCGAGGGGTTGCTCGGCGGTTCCTGAAACACACTCACGAGCGATCCGGGCCGAGGCCGACGGACCGTTCCGTGGACACCGGGACCGTGGTGCCCCACACTCGACCCATCGATCATCGATGGGGGAAAGGTACCGTGACGCGAACGACGAGCTACGTCCGACCAGGCGTCGTGCACCTGCTCGCTCAGGTCCTCGCCGTCGTCGGCGTGCTGGCCCTGGTCGCGGGTCCGGCGTACGCGGTCAACGCGGCCACCCAGGCCCCGGCGGCCGTCCGCGTGCAGGTGCAGGTCGACTCCGCGTCGCCGCAGGGCCGGCAGCTGCACCAGGTCCGCGGGCTCGCTGCGCCGGCCACCACGGA
Organism: Kineococcus siccus; assembly: GCF_009906795.1. Classification (GTDB taxonomy): domain Bacteria; phylum Actinomycetota; class Actinomycetes; order Actinomycetales; family Kineococcaceae; genus Kineococcus; species Kineococcus siccus. The sequence goes on along the minus strand of NZ_JAAALN010000004.1, from coordinate 59,904 downwards.
CGGCGCACCGGTGCCCGGCGACGTCCGGCTCACCGCGGTGGACCTGGTCACTCCCCAGGCGGGCCGCGGCTACCCGGTGGAGCTGTCCGCGTGGGGTTCCACGCGCACGGAGCAGTTCCTCTCCCGCGGTCACGTCGCCGTGGCGGGCCTCGGGATCGGTCTGGCCGCGCTGCTGCTGCGCCCTGTGCTGCTCTCCATCGCGGCGGCGCGGCCCTTCCAGGCGGCCAACGCGCGCCGCCTGGCGCAGTCGGCCGTCGTCACGCTGCTGTGCGCGCACCTGGCGCCGCTGCTGCCCGCGACGGCCGCGGGTCAGGTGCTCGAACGCGTCGGGCTGGGCGGCGCCGACAGCCCGCTGAGCGTCGCGCCCTGGCTGGCGCCGGGTTCCCTCGACCTCGTCGCCCTCGTCCTCCTCGTGCTGGCCGAGGCCTTCCGCCACGGGGAGCGCCAGCACCGCGACCTGGACGGGCTGGTGTGACGGTAGCGTCGCGACCCGGCGCGGTGGACGAGGCCGAACGGCCGCACCGCGTGACGTGCCACCTGGACGACCTGCTGGCCCAGCGCGGCATGACGCTGACCCAGCTCGCCGAACGCGCCGGCGTGACCGTCGTGAACCTCCCGGTGCTGAAGAACGACCGCGCGCGGGCCGTGCGCTTCTCGACCTTGACCGCGGTGTGCGACGCGCTGGACTGCCAGCCGGGTGACCTGCTGAGCGTGACCGCGGTGCGTGACGGCTGAGCCGGGAGCCCGGCAGTCGCGGTCGGGCCGCGGTGTCGCGGTCGAGGCCCGTCCACTGACACCCTGAGCGGATGGGAGACGACGAGGGTGACGCCTCGCCTCCTCCCGCGCCGGACGGCGAGCCACGACCCGGACGCTCGACGCGGACAGCGAGGTCCGTCCTCACCGAGCCGACGGGGGTCCTGGCCATCGAGGAGCTGGCGGACGGTCGCTACCGCGCCACGTGGACCGACGGCCGCGATCGTCACGAGCACGAGGGGTCGGCCGGGGACGTCGAGGGTTTCGCCCGCCGGAACCCGGCGGCGACGTACGAGGAGGTCCGGCTGACCGACGGTCGGCGGCTGTTCCTCTCAGAGTGGGTGAGTGCCTGCCGGGCCGAGCGCGGTCGACAGCGCCCCCTGTCGACGCCGGAGTCCGTGCCCGTCACCCAGGGCTGCCCGCCCGGTGCTCCCGGATGAGCGGCCCCTCACCAGAGGCGGCGGGCGTGCGACGCGGCTTCCCGCAGGACGTCGGCGTCCAGGTCGACCGTGCTCGGGGCCACCCCGAGCGCCGGCCAGGCGCAGTGCACGCGCAGGGTCCCCGCGGGCGGCAGCGGCCACAACCAGAAGTCGCGGTCCACGCTCAGCGACCCACCGACGCCCGCCCCGGCGCCACCGACCAGCACCGGTCGGGAGGGTTCCGGTCGCGGTGCGCCCGTCCGGGCGGCGACGGCGTGCAGCTCCTCCCGCAGCGCGGCGTCCACGCCGGACGCCGTGCGCCCGTCGGAGAACTCCAGCCACCACGTCAGGCGTGACGTCGCGGTGCCCGCGGGGGTGGTCCGCGTCCAGGCGTCGTCGAACACGTCCCGCACCACCTGCTGCTGCGCCTCGGCGTCCTGCCCGTCGCGCAGGCGCACGCTCAGGCGCAGGGAGACGCCCGTGGGGACGACGCGGAACCCGCTGAGGAAGACGACCACCGCCTCCGAGCGCCCGATGACGACGTCGACGGGGACCGTGCGGGGCAGGTGGTCCTCGGCGAGGTCGGCCCAGACCGGGCCGTGCTCCTGGTGGGTGGAGTCGGTCTCTACGCCCATGTGCGGTGCTCCTCGCCTCGACGCCGGTGCCGCGGTGCTCGCGGCCCGATCCTGGCGTGCGCGGGTCCGTCCGCGCCAGAGGCCGCAGCCCACCCGGACGTGCCCCGGCGACGCGGCGAGGGGTCAGGCGGTGAGGTCGACCACGAACCCGTTGGCGCGCAACCGGTCCACGAGGGGCGACCCGATCGCCGTCGCGGGGGTCAGGACGCCCGCGCGGTCCGGCAGCCGGTCCCCGTCGAGCGCGAGCGCCAGGGCGCTCTCGCCGATCATCACCGCGGTGGCGGCGTAGCCCGGGTCGCCCTGCGCGGCGAGGAGCACCTCGCAGCGGCGCCCCGACTCCGTGCGCGCGTCCAGCCGCAGCCGGAAGTGGCCGGTGCTGCGGGTGCGCTCGCTCGGGCCCGAGCCGGGGGAGGGCAGGACGCGGTCGACGAGCGGGCGCACCGGGCGGACGGACAGCAGGCCCGTGAGCGCCGCGAGCCCACCCGTGACCGCCGCGGCCTGCAGCCCGGCGGTGCGGCCGCGGAACGCGACGACCTCCGCGTAGCGCAGCCGCGGCCCGTAGGCGTGGCCGAGCACCGCGTTGCTGCGCCGCACGATCCGCGTGTTGTGCGAGGCCATGACGAACGGCGCGACCCAGTCGCCCGTCGCGCTGCGCCGGTGCGGGCGGAAGACGTCGGACTGCCGGCCCAGGTCGGGTTCGGCGGAGGGGTCGGGGCTCAGCGAGTACGGGTCGGCCAGGAGCCGCTGCGCCTGCGGGTCGTCGCGCGCGGTGTCCAGCTGCAGGCGCAGCGAGTCCACGGTGCCGCCGCTGAAGCCGCCCCGGGCGGAGAGCAGCTCGAGCGTCGCGCTGGCGAGGGGTCCCGCCCCCGTCTGCGTCGCCCACTCGTGGGCCAGCAGCACCGCGAGGTCGGAGGGCACCGAGTCGAAGCCGCAGGAGTGCACGATCCGGGCACCGCTCGCCTCGGCGAGCGCGTGCGCCGTGTCGATGCTGCGCCGGACGAAGAGCACCTCGCCCGTGAGGTCCGCGTAGTGGGTCCCGGCCCGGGCGCAGGCCTCGACGAGCGGCAGGCCGTGGCGCAGGTACGGCCCCACGGTCGAGACGACGACCTGGGCCGACTCGGCGAGGCTCTGCAGCGACGCGGGGTCGGAGGCGTCGGCCACGACGACGGGCCAGTCCGCGGTCACGGGCCCCAGGTCCCGCGCCACGGCCTCCAGCCGCTCGCGCGAGCGCCCGGCCAGGGCGATGCGCGTGCCGGCGGGGGCGCTGCGCGCCAGGTGCCCCGCCACCAGCCGCCCCACGAAGCCGGAGGCGCCGAACAGCACGATGTCCACGTCGCGAGCCACGGCGTCACGCTAACCCGCCGCCCGCGGTCCCGCGATGATCACGCGGTCCGCCCGCACGACCGCGGGGTTGGGGGACGGGGCCGGTGCGCGGCTACCGTGCAGGCATGACCCTCAGCAGCACGTCGGCCCCGGCCCTGCCGGCGGGCGGCGCGCAGCCGTTCACCGACGCCGAGGTCGCCGCGGTCCGGGCCGAGTTCCCGATCCTGGCGCGGACCGTGCGCGCCGGCCGGCCGCTGGTCTACCTCGACTCGGGCGCCACCTCGCAGAAGCCGCGGGCCGTGCTGGACGCCGAGCGCGCCTTCTACGAGCGGCACAACGCCGCCGTGCACCGGGGCGCCCACCAGCTGGCCGAGGAGGCGACCGACGCCTACGAGGCGGCGCGGGCCGCGGTCGCGGCCTTCGTCGGCGCCGCCGCCGACGAGCTCGTGTTCACCAAGAACGCCACCGAGGGCCTCAACCTCGTGGCCCACGCGTTCAGCTCCGCGACGGCGTACCGCCGCCTCGGCACCGCCGAGGCCGACGACCGCTTCGTCCTGCGCCCGGGCGACGAGGTCGTGGTGACCGAGATGGAGCACCACGCGAACCTCGTGCCGTGGCAGGAGCTCTGCCGCCGCACGGGCGCCACGCTGCGCTGGCTCGGGGTGACCGACGACGGCCACCTCGACCTGGCCGACCTGGACCGCGTGCTCACGCCCCGCACCCGGGTGCTCGCCGTCACGCACGTCTCGAACGTGCTCGGGACGATCACGCCGGTCGCGGAGCTGGCCGCGGCCGCCCACCGCGTCGGTGCCCTGCTCGTGCTCGACGCCTGCCAGTCCGTGCCGCACCTGCCCGTGCACCTGCCCGGCCTGGGCGTCGACCTCGCGGCGTTCTCGGGCCACAAGATGCTCGGGCCCTCGGGCGTCGGGCTGCTGTGGGGGCGGGCCGAGGTCCTCGACGCCATGCCGGCGTTCCTCACGGGCGGCTCGATGATCGAGACCGTCCGCATGGAGGGCTCGACCTACGCGCCGGCGCCGCAGAAGTTCGAGGCGGGCGTGCCCATGGCCGCGCAGGCCGTCGGGCTGCACGCGGCCGTGGACCACCTCAGCGCGCTGGGCGAGGGCGGCACCGGCATGGCGCGGGTCGAGGCGCACGAGCGCGCCCTCGTGGCGCGCCTGCTGGCCGGGCTCGCGGAGCTGCCCTGGGTCCGCGTCCTCGGGCCCGCGGGCACCGCCGAGCGGGGCGCGGTCGTCTCCTTCGTCGTCGAGGACGTGCACGCCCACGACGTCGGGCAGGTGCTCGACGACGACGGCATCGCCGTGCGCGTCGGTCACCACTGCGCGTGGCCGCTGCACCGCCGCTTCGGCGTCGCCGCCACCACGCGCGTCAGCTTCGGGCCGTACAACACCACGGGCGAGGTCGACGCCGTCCTCGCCGGGCTGCACCGCGTGCGGGCGGTCTTCGCGTGAGGAGCGCCTGACGTGGACCTGTACGCGGAGCTGATCCTCGAGCACGCCAAGCGCCCCCAGGGTGCCGGCCTGCGGGAGCCCTTCGACGCCGAGGTGCACCACGTCAACCCCACGTGCGGGGACGAGGTGACGCTGCGGGTCGACCTCGACGGCGACACGGTCCGGGACGTCTCCTACGACGCGCTCGGCTGCTCGATCTCCCGCGCCTCCGCGTCGGTGCTGCACGGGCTCGTCGTGGGCCGCGAGGTGCCCACCGGGCTCGCGGTGCAGGCGGCTATGCGCACCATGCTCACGAGCCGCGGCACCGACGCGGGCGACGAGGACGTGCTCGGCGACGGCATCGCCCTCGCGGGGGTCTCGCGGTACCCGGCGCGCGTGAAGTGCGCCCTCCTGCCCTGGATGGCGTTCACCGATGCGCTCGGGCGCAGCGCGGCCTCCGGAACGCCCAGCGACGTCGACTACGGTGGCCCGACCATTCGCTGACGACTGGAGGCAACGGTGACGACCACGTCACGACGAGCCGTCCTGGGGGCGGCCACCGCGGCCGGGCTCGGGACGGCGCTGACGGGCTGCGGGGCCGGCACGGCCGCCCAGCCGGTGAACGCCGAACCCACGATCCCCGCGGCCACCGGGCCGGTCAAGCTCACGTACTGGACGTGGCTGAAGGACCTGCAGTCCGTGTGCGACGCCTGGAACGTCGACAACCCCGACGTCCAGGTCGAGGCGATCTGGATCGGGGCCGGGAACAGCGGCGGCTACGCGAAGATGTTCGCCGCCCTCGCCGCGGGCGGCGGCGGTGACATCGCCCAGGTCGAGTTCCAGCTGCTGCCCAGCTTCCTGCTGCAGAACGGCCTGGTCGACCTGTCCCGCTACGGCTTCCGCGACCACCTCGACAGCTTCCGCCCCGCGGACATCTCCCGCGTCTCGGTGGGCGACTCGGTGTTCGGGGTGCCGCAGGACACGGGCCCCATGGGCCTGTTCTACCGCCGCGACGTCTTCGAGGAGATCGGGATCACGCCGCCCGCGACGTGGGCCGAGTGGCTGGACGTCGCCCGCGCCGTCAAGGCGTCCGACCCGGTGCGCCGCCTCGAGGGCTTCAACGTCAACGACCCCGGCAACTTCACGTCGTACTGCATGCAGGCGGGCGCCGAGTGGTTCAAGACCGACGGCGAGGAGTGGCTGGTCGACCTCACGGGGGAGCCCACGCGCATGGTGGCCCAGTTCATGGACCAGGCGTTCGGCGAGGACCTGTTCGACCTCTCCCTCGGCGCCTTCACTGCCGGCTGGTACGCGGCCACCGCGAAGGGGCAGATCCCCTCGGTCATCACGGGTTCCTGGGGCGACGCGCTCGTCGAGAGCGTCGGCGGCACCGAGGGCAAGTGGGCCGTGGCGCCCATGCCGCGCTGGCCCGACACGGGCTTCGCCTCCGCGACCCTCGGCGGGTCGACGGCGGCGGTCATGTCGACGTCGAAGCACCCCAAGGAGGCGCTGGACTTCATCCTCTGGATGGCCACCACGCCCACGGCCATCGACCTCCTCATCGACAACTCGGGCATCGGCTGGTCGCCCTCGCCGGACTTCATCGGCACCAAGCGCGAGCAGCCGTCGGCCTTCTTCAGCGGTCAGAACTACAACGAGGAGGTGTTCGTGCCGGCGGCCGGGGAGCAGAACCCCGGCTGGATCTGGTCGCCCATCTACCTCGAGCTCAACGACGCCCTGTCCACGGCCGTGCGCGGGGCGACCAGCGGCGGGACCCCCCTGGTCGACGCCGTGGCCGACGTCCAGGACAGGGTCATCGACATCATGCAGCACAAGGGCCTGCGCGTGCGGAGCGCGTCGTGAGGGGCGCGCAGCGCCGGGCACCCTGGATCCTCCTGAGCCCCTTCCTCGTGCTGTTCGCGCTCACCTTCCTGCTGCCCGTCGTGTACGCGGTGGGGCAGAGCTTCACGGCCGTCGACCGCCGGGGCCTGTTCGGCGAGGGCGGGATCACGTCCTCGTTCGCCGGGTTCGACAACTACGCCCGGGCGCTGGACGACCCGACGTTCGTGGCGTCGATCGGCCGGGTGCTGCTCTTCGGCGTCGTGCAGGTCCCCGTGATGATCGTGCTGGTCACGGTGCTCGCGCTGCTGCTGGAGTCCGCCTCGGCCCGGTGGCCGGGCTTCTTCCGGGCCGCGTACTTCCTGCCCTACGGGATCCCGGGCGTGATCGCCAGCATCCTGTGGTCCTTCCTGTACCTGCCGGGCTTCTCGCCGATCGTCGCGGGCCTCGGCAAGCTGGGCATCACGGTCGACTTCCTGGGCGAGGGCACCGTCCTGTGGTCGATCGCCAACATCGTCACCTGGTCCTACGCCGGGTACAACATGCTCATCGTCATCGCCCAGCTGAAGTCCATCCCGGGCGAGGTGTACGAGGCCGCCAAGATGGACGGGGCCGGGCCGTTCCGGCTCGCCTGGTCCGTGCAGCTGCCCCTGATCCGCCCGGCGCTCGTGCTGGCGACGGTGTTCTCCATCATCGGCACCCTGCAGCTGTTCGCCGAGCCGCAGGTGCTGCGCACGGTCTCCCCGGCCATCGACGCGAGCTACACGCCGAACTTCGCGGCCTTCACCAGCGCGTTCACCTACAACGACCTCGGGGTGGCGGCGGCCCAGGCCGTGCTCATCGCCGTAGCCGCCTTCGTCCTGTCCTTCGTCTTCCTGCGCGTCGTCTCGAGGAGGGACTCGTGAGCACCGCACCCCCCGACCTCGACCGCCCCGCGTCCGGCACGCCCGAGCACGACCGGCCGGGCGTCCAGCGCGGCGTCACCCGGCCGCCCGCGGCGACGCGCATCCTCGTCACCGCGATCCTCGTCCTCGTCGCCGTCTACTTCCTCGTGCCGGTCTACTGGGTCGTGGTGGCGGCGACGAAGTCGACCGAGGACCTGTTCACGACCAACGGCTTCTGGTTCGCCAACGTCCAGCTGCTGGAGAACGTCCGCTCGGTGTTCGCCTACGACGGCGGCATCTTCGTCCGCTGGTTCGGCAACAGCCTCCTGTACGCCGGGGGCGGCGCACTCGTGGCGACCTACCTCGCGGCGGCCGGCGGCTACGCGCTCGCGGTGTACGACTTCAAGGGCAAGAACACCGTCTTCGGCCTCGTCCTGGGTGGCGTCCTCGTCCCCGGCACCGCCACCGCCCTGCCGCTCTTCCTCATGTTCAGCCGGCTGGGGCTCACCGACACCTACCTGAGCGTGCTGCTGCCGTCGTTCGTGTCGCCGTTCGGCTTCTTCCTGTGCCGCATCTACGCGGGCTCGGTCGTCCCGACGTCGCTCGTGGAGTCCGCGCGCCTGGACGGGGCGGGGGAGCTGCGCATCTTCCACACCTTCGGGCTGCGCATGATGGCGCCCGCGCTCGTGACGGTGTTCCTGTTCCAGTTCGTCGGCATCTGGAACAACTACTTCCTGCCGCTGATCATGCTGGCCGACGAGAACCTCTACCCGATCACGCTCGGGCTGGTGAACTGGCGCGCCCAGGTGGACCGGCTGCCCGAGTTCTACGAGCTGACCACGGGTGGGGTGCTCGTCTCGATCATCCCGCTGGCCATCCTCATGATCGTCCTGCAGCGCTTCTGGCGGGGCGGCCTGACCGAGGGCTCCGTCAAGGGCTGAGGGGCCCGCGTGGGCACCCGCGCGGCGACGGTGGGAGGTTCGGGGACGTGAACCGACTGGACGTCCTCGACTGGCGCCGCCGCGTGGGTGCGCTCTACGCCGACGTGCGGGCGGCACCCGACCCCGCCGCGGGGCACGCCCGGTGGCGGGCCGGCCGCGACGAGCTGTTCGCGACCCACCCGGCCTCGCCGCTGCTGCCCGCCGACCGCGCGGGCTTCACGGGCCTGACCGTCGCGGCCTACGACCCGGCCCTGCGCTTCGCCGTCGCGGTGCAGGACGCGCCGCCCGAGCGCCGGGAGTCCGTGACGGGCACCGACGGGACCGTCGCGTTCGAGCGGATCGGCCGGGTCGACCTGCCGGGCGTCGGGTCCCTCGACGTCTGGTGGCTCGACCAGTACGGCGGCGGGCTGTTCCTGCCGCTGAAGGACCCCGGCCGCGGCTACGGCGGCGGTCGCTACCTCCTGGACACCGTGAAGGGCGCGGACCTCGGCGCGCAGGACGGCCGCCTCGTGATCGACCTCAACTTCGCCTACCCGCCCTCCTGCGCCTACGACCCCGCGTGGGCCTGCCCGCTGCCGTCACCGGGGAACACCGTCGGCGTGGCCGTGGAGGCCGGGGAGCTCGTCGCCTGAGGCCGCCGCGTCAGTCGCGCGCGGCGACCGGCTGGCCGCGGCGGACGTCGACGACGCCGTGCGGGGAGCGTCCCCGCCGCCAGGCACCGAGCAGCGCGTCGGTGTCCTCGTCGTCGTGCGCGCAGCGGAACAGCCCCAGCGTGTAGATGCGCGTGGCCTCGTCGTCGTGGCGGTGCCACGCGAACTCGTCGCCCAGGAAGATGTGCGCCTCGACGTCGTCGCCGCGCTCGTCGAGCACGTCGTGCGCGAGGAGCACCGCCTCGTGGGTGCGGCCGCACAGCAGCAGCGCCGACACGACGTAGCAGCGGGTGTCGGGGGCCACGTGGTCGCCCGAGGCCAGGGCCTGCTGGGCCAGGCGCAGCGCCCGACGGGCGTCGCCCGCGAAGGCGCTGTGCTCGCTGGCCGCGACGAGCAGCCGGCCGCGGGAGACCGTGTCGCCGGGCACCACCTGCCGCGCCCACGACTGCAGCAGGGCGGACACCGCGCGCTGACCGCGCGCGTCGGTGGAGGCGCTCAGCTCGACGCGCTCGAGGTCCAGGGTCGTGACGGGGGCTCGCACCTCAGCGAATCTAGTGAGACGGGAGCCCCTCGTCGCCTCCGCGGGCGGCGTCCGGGCACAAGTCCACCGTTCGGCGCAGCGGTGATCACCAAGCCGTTCGGGGACGGCTCCCCGCGTCAGTCCGCGAGCTCGACGATGACGGGGGCGTGGTCGGAGGCGCCCTTGCCCTTGCGCTCCTGGCGGTCGATCGTGGCGCCCGTGACGCGGGCCGCCAGGGCCGGGCTGCCCAGCACGAAGTCGATCCGCATGCCCTGCCGCTTGGGGAAGCGCAGCTGCGTGTAGTCCCAGTACGTGAAGACGCCCGGGCCCGGGGTGTGCGGGCGCACCGTGTCGGCGAAGCCCGCGTCCACGAGCGCCTGGAACGCGGCCCGCTCCGGGGCCGAGACGTGGGTCGAGCCCTCGAAGACGGCCGGGTCCCACACGTCGTCGTCGGTCGGCGCGATGTTGAAGTCGCCGACCAGCGCGACCTGCGCGGCCGGGTCGTCGGCGAGCCACCGCGCGCCGGCGGCGCGCAGCCGGTCCAGCCACAGCAGCTTGTAGTCGTAGTGCGGGTCGCCCAGCGTCCGGCCGTTCGGCACGTACAGCGACCAGACCCGGACCCCGCCGCACGTCGCGCCGAGCGCGCGGGCCTCCGCGACCGCCGGGTCGCCGAAGGGCGGGACGTCGTCGGCGAAGGCCGTGCTGACGTCCTCCAGGCCGACGCGGGACAGCAGCGCGACACCGTTCCACTGCGAGAGCCCGTGGTGGGCGACCCGGTAGCCGATGTCCTCGAACGCCTGCGTCGGGAACTGCTCGTCCTTGCACTTGGTCTCCTGCAGCGCCACGACGTCGACGTCGCTGCGGTCCACCCACGCCAGGACGCGGTCGAGGCGGGCACGGACGGAGTTCACGTTCCAGGTCGCCAGGCGCACGAGCGTGGAGGTTACCCGGGCCCGCTGCCGGTGGCGGGGCGGCGGTGGGCCCGCGAGGGTGCGGGCGCAACTAGAGTTCGGCCTCGTGACTCCCCCCGCCGCCGGTCCGGAGACCCGCGACCGCCTCGCCGCCCTCATCGCCGCCCGGGCCGTCGTGCGCGGCCGCGTGACCCTGTCGTCCGGCAAGGAGGCCGACCACTACGTCGACCTGCGGCGCACGAGCCTGGACGGGGAGGCCGCCGCGCTCATCGGCCCGGTGCTGCTCGACCTCGTCGCCGACTGGGACTTCCAGGCCGTGGGCGGGCTGACGCTCGGCGCGGACCCTGTCGCCCTCGCGATGGTCCACGCCGCCAACGCGGCCGGCTGGGCGCAGGAGCACGGCGCCCCGCTCGACGCCTTCGTGGTCCGCAAGGAGGAGAAGGCCCACGGGCTGCAGCGCCGCATCGAGGGCCCGGACGTCACCGGCCGCAAGGTGCTCGCCGTCGAGGACACGTCCACGACGGGCGGGTCCGTCCTGACGGCCGTGCAGGCCCTGCGCGAGGCGGGCGCCGAGGTGGTCGGCGTCGTCGTCATCGTCGACCGGGCCACGGGCGCTCGCGAGCGCGTCGAGGCCGCCGGGCTGCCGTACCGGGCCGCCTTCGGGCTGTCCGACATCGGGCTGGGGGTCTGACGTGGGCACCGCCGGCACCGTCCTGCTCGTCGTCCTGGTGGTCCTCGTGCTGCTCGCCGTCGCGTGGGCCGCGAGCACCCGCGGGGCCCTCGTCCGGCTGCGCGACCTGGCCGTGGAGGCGGGCGCGCTGGCCGAGCAGCGGCGCTCGCGCCTGGCCGACCTGGCGCTGAACCGGGTCGACGCGACCGCCGGCGCCGAGTCCGCCACCGCCGCCGGGCGGGCCGTCGAGGACGCCGAACGGCGCCTCGCGGGCGACATCGCCTTCCACGCCGCGGCCGTGCGCGCCTACGACCAGCGCCTCGCCTCGGTGCCGACGTCGTGGGTCGCGGCGCTCACGGGCATGCACCCCCTCGGCGCCGCGGCCGACCACCAGGGCTGAGCCGCGCCCGTGCCCGACGTCCCGGGCGCGCTCCTCGGCGCGCTGGAGCACGTGCGCTGCCCCGTCTGCGGGCAGCCGCTGGCGCTCGAGGAGCGGGTGCTGCGCTGCCCCGCGGGGCACGCGGTCGACGTCGCCCGGCAGGGCTACGCGCACCTCGCCGTCGGGGGCCGCGCGCACCCCGGCGACACCGCCGCGATGGTCGCGGCGCGCGACGCCTTCCTGGGAGCGGGCCACTACGTCCCGATCGCGCAGGCCGTCGCGGACGCGCTGGGGGAGGGCGAACTGCCCCCCGGACCGGTCGTCGACGTCGGTGGCGGGACGGGCTGGTACCTCGCGCAGGTGCTCGACCGGCTCCCGCCCGCGCTGGGCGTGCGCGACGGCCTGTGCCTGGACTCCTCCAGCGCGGCCCTGCGGCGCGCGGCCCGCGTCCACCCCCGGGTCGCCGCGCTCGGGGTCGACGTGTGGCGGGGGCTGCCCCTGGCCGACGGCTGCGCGTCCGCCGTGCTGTCGGTGTTCGCGCCCCGCAACCCCGCCGAGGTCGCCCGGGTGCTGGGCCCCGCTGGCCGCTGGGTCGTCGTCACGCCCCGGCCGGAGCACCTGCGCGAGCTCGTCGGGCCGCTGGGGATGCTGACCGTGGACGCGCGCAAGGACGACCGGCTGGCGGCGGACCTCGCGGACTTCGAACGCACCGCGAGCACCGACCTGGCGGTCACGGTCGAGCTCGACCACCCCGCCCTGCGGGCCCTCGTCGGGATGGGTCCCAGCGCGCACCACGTGCCGGCCGCGGAGCTCGAAGCGCGCCTCGCGGACCTGCCGCCGACGGTGGCCGTCACCGTGGCGGTGCGGGTCTCGACCTACGCGCTGTCCTGACCGCCCGGGCCACCGGTGGTGGGCCCGTCGGTGACGGCGGCCTTGGCGCGGCGGCGGCGGACCCAGCCGACCACGGGCGCGACGACCGAGGCGAGGATGGCCACGCCCGCGATCGTGTAGGCGACCGAGCGGACCCAGGGCACGGAGTCCGCGGCGTAGCCGGCGAGGACCAGCAGCGCCCCCCAGCTCAGCGCGCCGACGACGTTGGCGGACAGGAAGCGCGGGTAGGACATCGCCGCGGTGCCCGCGATGATCGGGGTGAAGGCGCGCAGCCACGGGATGTAGCGGCAGGCCACCACCGCGAACCAGCCGTACTTCTCGTAGAACGCCTCCGCGCGCGGCAGGTGGGCGGCGGCCTTGCCCGCTCGGCGGATCAGCCAGGGCCGGCCCAGGCGGCGCCCCGACCAGTAGCCGACGGTGTCGCCCGCGACCGCCGCGACGACCACGCCGACGACGAGGACGGGGAGGGAGACCGGGCTGTCGTCGCGGGCGGCCACCAGGCCGGCGGTGAACAGGACGCTGCTGCCCGGGAGCCAGAACCCCACGAGCGTGCCCGTCTCGGCGAAGACGATGCCGAAGACGAACGCGTACAGGCCGAGCGCGCCGAAGCTCTCCAGGTTCGGGTCGGTGAGCTGCGCGAGCCAGTCGGACACCGCCTGATCCTCGCAGGCGGTCCCGGCGGCGGGTGAGGCGGACCTCAGCCGGCCGCGCCCTCCGGCGCCGGGGGCGTGGCGGCGGGCGGGGTGTCGTGCAGCGCCGCGAGGTGCGCGCGCTCGCCGTCGCCCAGGCGGCGCGGCCGGCGGGCGGCGAAGTCGTAGGTGACCATCGTCGACGTCGCCCGGGCGTACGTGCGCGGCTCCCCGACGGCGGACGGCTCCGGCTCGCACACCTCGTAGCCCACCCGGAAGCTCGCCCCGCCCACCCGGTCCACCCACAGGTCCACCGCGACCGGAGCGGTGCGGTAGTCGAGCGGGGCGACGTAGTCGACCTCGTGCCGGGCGACGACCATCCCCGTGGTGATCATGGGGTCGCCACCGTCACCCGAGGCGGAGCCGAACGCCCGCACGCGGGCCTCCTCGAGGAGCCGCATCAGCTCGACGTTGTTGACGTGGCGGTAGGCGTCCATGTCGCCCCACCGCAGGCCGAGGAGGTGTCGTTGTCGAGGCACGCGCCCATCCTGCCCGGGCACGGCTCGCGGCCCGGCCAGGGCCCGGACGGGGGACGTGCCTCGCCGGTCGCGGCCGGGATCGGTAGCGTCGGAGACCCGGGGCGCGGCCGCACCAGGAGGTGGCCGTGCCGGGGCGACCCGAGGAGCGGCATGCGGCACACAGCGGTGCGGACGGGCTTGGTCGGACTGGTGGTGGGAGCGGCGCTCGTCGCCGGCGCGGGGCCCGCGTCGGCCACGTGGCGCAGCGGCGGAGCGAGCTTCGGGCAGCAGGCCTGCCTGAACTCGCGCGCCATCCACCTCGCGTCGGGATACCCGGTCACGGGGTGCTGGAGCTACACGGCGTTCGACCCGAACAGCAAGAGCCAGTTCCCCCGCACCTTCTGGACCCACAAGTACTGGGTGCCCTGAGCAGCGCGGCCGCTCCTCGAGCCGCCGGAGCGGGCCGCGAGGCGACCTGCCCGACCGGTGCTCTTGTCGCTCGGCGTCCTCGCGACGGCAGGTCGTCGCCGGTGGGGCCGCTGTGTGGCACCCCGTGACGGGGCGGTCTCGGGATCCGTGACGTCAGCCAGAGGTCTGCGGCGCGTCGTTCGAGGGTCGAGGGCTGGTGGGAACGTCCTGGGTCAGCGCTCCGTCCGGGCAGCCAGGGCGTCGGCCAGACGCTGGGCGTCGTCGGCGGGCATGCCGATCAGACGTGCGCTTCGACCGTCCTCGAGGAGCAACTGACTGACGTCTTGCCGACGGTCCTGAACCTGCACGTCGCGCACCTGCGCCCATCGGACGACCCGGGCTCGGGGGAAGCCGTTCTGCAGGCGGACGCCGTCGGCGTCGAGAGTGGTCGAGGGGGTCCAGACGAAGTACGCGCCGAGGAAGGCGACGAAGAACAGCAGCTGGATGATCGACAAGACGACGTCGAAGGTGTCCACCTCGCCGACGAGCCGGGTCACGGCCAGGAACGCTTGCACGCTCATGGCGCCGAAGAGCAGCCTGCGGACACCGCGGCCGGTGCTCCAGGTGTAGCGAGGCTCCAACCCCGTCAGGTCGGGAGTGCCGCCGCGGTGATCGTCCACCCGCGCACGGTGGCACAGGCGGCCGGTCCGCTGGGGGTGAGGGGAACCCGCGTCACCGGGATGCTCCAAGGTCTTCAGCCCGGTGACGAGCGTGGCGTCTCCCGCCGCCCGAGTCGCACACGACGAACGTTCGGTGGGAGCCGACTCGACCGTTCGGACCTCGTCGATGGTGCGGTCCAGACCGGCTCGGACGGGAGGTAGGAGACGCCGTGGTCAGCGGCGACGCCTTCGAGGGAGCCGCAGTCGAGCACCGGCAACGGCCCGGCCAGGCTGTGCCCGGGTGCCCGGGTGCCCGGGTGCCCGGCGGGACGCGCACCCGGTCGTCGCCGGTGGGGCCGGTCACGACCTCAGCGAGTTCTTCGCCCCGGCGTCGCGTCGGGTGGGCGCTCCCGGACCGCGCGACGGGTCGACGCCACGGTGAACACCACGCGCATGTTCTCGGAGTCCCTTCGCGGCCTCCGCCGGGTGCAGGACACTGCCGCCATGGTCACTCGTCACCGTCGTGCCACCGCCTGCGTCGGAGCGGGGATCGTCCTGGTGGGGGCAGGGGCCTGGGCGCTGGCCGCGACGTCCATGACGGCGGTCCAGGACGCTGAAGCTCGCGCGCTGGGACCTGGGCACACCCCCGAGATGCCGGGTGAGGACGAGCTGGCGTTGCTGGCGCACGACGCACGACTCGCCGCGATCGTCCTCATGGCTGCGGGGCTCGCGCTGACGCTCTCCGCCGTCCCTCGGCGGGCAGCGGCGTCCGCGTGGCTCGGGGGGGTCCTGGCGATGGTGATCGCCAACGCGGCTCTCGGGCCGGTCGTGGACGGGGGCTCGGTGCTGCTCGCGGCGGGTGCGCTGGTGCTGGTGGTCGCTGCGGGAGGCGCGGGTGCTCACCGTGTGAGTGCCCGGCGACGCGGGGACGAGGGAGCCGGCGCTCGCGGGGAGTGGTCGCTGGTGGGGGCGGGTGTCGTGGCCGCGGGCACTCTGCCGGTGCTGGTGGCGCAGGGCACGGGTTCGCCGCGGTACCGGCCGTGGGTGCCGGGGGACCTGGCGACGGCGAACTGGGTGACGGCTCTGGGGCTGGCCGCGGTGGTGGCCGTGGCGGCGGTCCTGGTGGCCCGCACCACGTCGGACGTCGTCCTGGGGGTCGTGCTGCCCGCTGCGGCGTTGGTGGTGCTGCTGGGACGGTCTGGTTCGTCGTGGCAGGTGCGTGATGCGGCGTGGGTCATGGGGGTGGTGCTGGTGCTGGCGTACGCCCCGTTCGTGGTGGCCGCAGCGACGCCGAGCACGGAGGCGCGGACCGCGGCGCGTCGTCGCGTCGTCGCGGGCGTCGTGCTGGCCGCGCTGGGTGGGTTGTTTGCGGCGGTTCCCCAGCTCCTGGCGCTGCCGATCGTCGTCGGCGGGATGCTCGGCCTGGTGGTGACGATGCCGGCCGGTGCCTACGTCAACTACGACGGGTTCCCGGTGATCGGGGGCGGGGTGCTGATCGCGGTGGTGTTGTTCGTCCCACTGCTCGTGCTGCGAGACGGCACGACCCGCGTCGAGGTTCCCGTCTGAGTATCCCGCCGTGACGGCACCGGCTCGGCGTCGCACCCGGGAAGGGGAGGGTTCTGCAGGTGGAACGGCACCACTCCGGGTCCCTCCGCACGTGGCCTCCGGGGTGATGCCGTCGCTGGCTGGACCTCGTCGCTGGTCGCACGTCAACGGGTCACCCCTCCTCGGTCGGTTCGTCCTCCGCGCTGCGGACCATCTCGGTGACGACAGGAGCGAGGACTGCCGCGGCACCGGGGTCGGCGATCGCCGCCTCCTCCACGAGGAGGTCCGCCAGCTCCCGGAACGATCGCGTCAGTTCAGGGGCGTCCAGACGTCTCGCGACGGTGCTGGTGAGGCGTCGGCGGAGATCCGCGGGGAGGTCGTCGACGCCGCGGCCCTGGTCGGCCGGCAGCCCGGCACGCACGCAGGCGAGGACGACCAGCTGGTCACGCATCCCGTTCAGCATGTGCAGCGCCTGCAGGGCGCGCCCCCGGGCGATGCTGGAGCGCGCGTGGAGGGCGTACAGCCAGGTGGTGCCCAGCAGAGCCCCGGTGTCCCGCGGCGTCGCGGGTACGGCGGGCCCGGCGTCGCCGAAGAGCAGACGGAACGGTCCACCGACGGGGGAAAAGGCTTCCGCCGGCCAGAAGGAGAGGTCCACCTGCAGGGTGTTCTGCAGGAGGAACACCCGGTACAGCGCAGCGCCACTCCAGACGTCGACGTGCGCCACGGCGTGGTGGTCGGCGTACAGGTGTCCGGTCCAGTCGTCGGCGACGTCCTCGGGTCGACGCCCGGGGCCGACGCTGAAGGCGAGATCGATGTCCGACCAGCGGTCCTCGCGGTCGCGAGCGGCCGAGCCGACCACGGCGGCAGCGAGGACCTGAGGATCGGCTTCTGCGCGGGCGACGAGGTGCCGGCGCAGGCGCGTTCGCTCGTCGGTCGTGAACACCGCACCGACTGTAGGCGAGACGCCGAAGGGGACGGTTGGTCGCGATCAGGCCGTTGTGCGGCACCGGAGCCCGCTGATCACGCAGCCGGTCACGTCGTGTCCCGCGTCGGGACGGTGTCGTTCGATGCCGGTGGACCTTCGCCTGCTGGTCCTCGTCCCACTCGACGGCAACTCTCGCCCCCACGTGGTCACGACCGAGACCATGTCGTCGCTCGGCTGACCAGCAGTCGTCGATCTCACTCCGCTTCCCGACGAGAGCGCGCGGTCGATCGGGGACGGGCGCACACGACGCGGGATGACGGTGAAGTTGACGCGGCTGTCTACGCCCGTCCCCAGAAGGCTGTCGGGTCCTGAGTTGGGTCGGAAGCCGATCGTCGCGACGGCCTGGGACACTGCCGCGGATCCCTTCGTTCCAGGCCCAGCCACCGGGTGGGGCGTTCCAGCGGGTGAAGTCGACGTGCTCGGTGAAGGAGATGGCCGGCAAGCCGGCGGTAAGGGCGTGCTGGCAGCTGGCTTCCATGTTGCCGTGGGCGGAGTCCCAGGAGAATTGGCTGTGCGTGTGATCATCGGATGGCAGTGGCCCGCTCGCAGGGACAGTGGCATCTGGCGTAGTCGACGGCTCTGTCATGACCAGGCAGGCTCGCAGAGGCGACATCCACACGCCAGAGAGGCGGCTCATCAACGATGGGGGCACACTGCAGCCGATGGACCTTCCTCCTGACGGTCACGTACACAGCCAGTGGTCCTGGGACGCCCGCGACGTCGGCGCGATGGCCGACACCTGCGCCCGCGCGGTCGCCGTAGGACTGCCGGCGGTCTCCTTCACCGAGCACGTCGACTTCACCCCGTTCCGCGCCGGCTTCCTGGCTCCCGACTACCCCGACCTCGTCGACGACGACGGAATCTTGACCGCGCAGCAGCTGGACGTGGACGGGTACTTCGAGTGCATCGAGCGGTGCCGCGCCACCTATCCCGAGCTGACGATCCTGGCCGGCATGGAAGTGGGCCAGCCGCACCGGCACGCCGATCAGGTGGCCGACCTGATGGCCCGTGGTTCGTTCGAGCGGGTGCTGGGCTCCCTGCACTGCCTGCCCGATGGGGCCGAGTTCGCCGAGCCGTGGGAGCTGTACCCGCACCACCCTGCGGCCGACGTCTTCCGCGCCTACCTCGCCGAGATCCCCCGGATGGTGACCGGGTCTGAGGCGTTCACCGCTTTCGCGCACATCGACTACCCAGTGCGCAGCTGGCCGCAGGACGCGGCCCCCTTCGATCCTCTCGACTACGAGGACGAGCTGCGGGCGGCGCTGCGGGCACTGGCCGAGGGGGAACGGGCGTTGGAGATCAACACGCGCCGGCCACTGGAGGCGGTGATCGTGCAGTGGTGGCGGCAGGAGGGCGGGCGGCTGGTCACCTTCGGCAGCGACGCCCACCGCCCCGACCTGGTCGGTGACGGTCTGGCCGCAGCCGGCCGTCTCGCCGCGGCTGAGGGGTTCGAGCCGGACACCCACCCAGGCGCCGCCTGGCTGCTCGGGACCTGACGGTCATCGAACCGCGCGCCCCAGTGCCTTCGGCGCAGGCGCGCGGACGGCGGGATGACCGTGAGGTCGCGCGCACTGCCGCTGTGCGCGCGTCGAGACGCTGGCGCCTCGCAGCACGGTCGATGACTGAGGGTGCGACCTCACCGCCTGCGTGGCCGGAACAGCGACTTCAGCTAGGCGACCAGGCCTGCCACGGCGCTCAGTCCCACGATGATTGCCCACGCACTGCTCCCGGACATGCTCGGAGCCTACTGAGGCAGTGACCGCCGTGGTCTCGCACTTCTCGACACGACCGGGTGTCGCGAGCACTCCACGATCGCGCGCGGACGGGGGATGACCGTGGAGTCTCACTGCAGAACTTCCACCTCGCAGGTGATGCCCGGCGCACGGGACAGGCGGGCGTCGGCGGTGACCAGGACGATGTTCAGGATCTCGGCCAGTGCTACGTAGGCGGCGTCGTAGCTGGTGGCGGTGTGGCGCAGTTCCCAACAACGACGCAGCAAGGGTCGGTGAGCGGCCCGGCGCAGAGGCAGATCGACGAGGTCGCCCATCGCCAGGTCGGCGCGGCGCCCAGGCAGACGACCGCCGATCGCTGCTCGTCGCAGGACTGAGGCCACTTCGAGGTCGATGACCTCTGGGGCCGTGAGCACCTCGCCGCGCAGCCGGTCCCGGGCTCGGTCCCCGTCGGGTCCGTCATCGGCCAGGGCGGGGGCCAGGACGCTCGCGTCAACGACGATCACGGTCGTCGTGCACCGCCGTCACGGCGTCGCGGAAGGACAGGGTGCCGCCGGCTCGTCCGCCGGCTCGTTCGAGCACCTCCTCGAGGGAGGGCGTGTTGGCCTCCTCGATGAGCTTGGTGAGGAGGTACTCCTGCAGGGACTGGTGGGCCAGGGCGGCGCGGCGGCGCAGGACGGTGTGCGTCTCGTCGGGAACGTCCTTGATCTGCACGCTGGGCATGGCGCCATTGTGGCGCTACTGGCGCCGATGTGCAATCGAGTGGTCATCGGCGTGAGGACGTCGCCGGCGCCCCTGGTCGCGGGATGACCGCGAGGGCGTCGCGGGGAGTCAGAAGCTGCGCAACGGGCGGTCGTCGTCGGCGTGGAAGTAGCGGACGTCCACCTCCGGCAGCTCCCGCTGCAGCTCCTGCGCCAGGAGCAAGCCCTGCTGCACCCACGCAGCCTGCGCCCCAGAGCCCGACCAGTCATCGTCCAGAGCTGAGCGTTCCCAGCTCTCGTTCCACGCCCGCAAGCGGTGCACCAGCGACTCCGCGACCCCGAGCTCGAGCAGTGGTACGAGCTCGCCGGTGCCGCGTGGTCGGTCCCAGACCGGGTCCTCGACGCAGTGCTCGGCCATCACCAGCAACGCCTCCGGACGCCATGACCCGTCCTGGTCCACTGAGCGTTCCGCGCGCCACTCCAGCTCGAACCCGCGGCGCCGCCTGCCCTCGATCACCTCCAACAGGTCCCGTAGAGCGGTACGGTCCCGGGCCAGGTCGGTCAGGCTCCCGCCAGCCTCGACGTGCTGACGCAGGTGGTCACCAGCGGCGAACACGGCGTGCGGACCCAGGAGGCGACCGATGTGGTCCTGCAGGTAGGAGAGCACCTCGTCAGGCACTCCGCCGCGTTCGTAAGCGTCTTCGGTCAGCACCCAGGCCTGCAACGCTCCAAGGGCATCAGCAGCGGACTCGCCCGGCCCATCGTCGGCGTAGCCGATCAAGACGGAGCCAGTGGCCGGTCCTGCTGGAGAGGACGGCTGCTCGTCGATGTCGTCCGCGTACGAGCTGAACTCTTCGGACTCCACCCGAAGCTCGTGCGACGCCTTGAGTCGAGCGATTGCCTCCTCATCGGACAGCTCTTCCTCGAAAGCCTCTGCAACAGCGGGCTGCAGGACATCCGCGGGCAGCTCCGCCAAGCCCGGAAGCTCCTGCTCGAGTCGTTGCAGGAGTTCGTGCCGCACGGTGATGTCCTCGGGTGTCCGGGCGTAGGCGGACCACTTGTGCAGCACCGCGCGGACGAAGCTCCAGTGTTCCTGCTGAAGCTCGAGGTGCATCCGCTGGTCAGGGGCCGTCGTGAGCGTCGGGTCGACGTGATGCGGACGTAGCTGCGGGGCGATGGCCACGCGGATCTCCGCGGCCCAGTCGGCGGCTCGGTCATTGCCGTGTACTCGCTGCGTGTCGGCTTCGTTGTCAAGGGTCCCGTCGATGATGAGGCACTGCAGGTGGGTCAGCTGCAGGCGCACGAGCGTCATGTCGGCGATCTCCGTCACGAGGTGAGCAGGCGGTGCAGGCGCCCTCGCGCCTCCTTCTCGACCATCGCACGCAGACGTGGGTCTCGTCCGGCGACCGCCTGAAGCGCTACACCACGGCAGCCTCTCCTGCCGTGAACGCCAGCTCGGGGGCAGCCCACCGCGCGCTCGTCGGCATGTGCGTGAAGTCGACAGCCGGGGGCACCGCATCGGGGCGTCCATCATCCTGGTCTGGTGATCGTTCGTGAGCGTGCCGCCGAGGACTTGCCCACTTGCGTCGACGCACTCCAGGCGGTGCACGTCGCCGACGGGTACCCGACGTGCTGGCCGCACGATCCCGCCGGCTGGCTCAGTCCTGCCGGACTGGCTGCTGCGTGGGTGGGGCTCGACGACGACGAGACCGTGCTGGGACACGTCTGCGTGGTGGGTGACGTCGATGACCCGGTGGTGGCTGCACTGGCCGGGGTCCCGGTCGAGCGTCTGGTCAGCGTCTCGCGCTTGTTCGTGTCTCCGGCTGCGCGGGGCCGCGGTCTCGGCCTCGGTGCTGCGCTGCTTGCTCGGGTTCAGCGCTGGAGTGAGCAGCGGGGGCTGCAGCCCATGCTCGACGTGGTTGACGACGGCGCGCCGGCGGTCGACCTGTACGAGCGGTTGGGGTGGCGGTTGGTGATCCGGCGCGATGCTGACTGGCTGGCTCCAGACGGTCATCGTCACCGAGTGCGGATCTACCTCGCTCCTGAGTAGTGCCCGGCTCTCAGCTGCGTCTCGGAGCGGGCCCGGGACCTCGTGCGGATCGGCAAGACCGTGAAGTCGTCGACCGGCTGCGGTCGCGGGCGCGTGGTGTCTCGGCTGAGAGGTGGGGCTGGAAGTCAGTGGTCAGCGGGCGGGGTCGGCGCCGATCTCGTAGATGACCTCCAGGCCGTCTTCGTCATCCCACTGCTCACCGACCGCGGTGAACCCGTACTGGACCACTAGCCCTGGCGTTTCACCAACGGCTTTGATCATGGTCTGAGGGGTGGGCTCCCCGGCCCCCGGGTTGGACCGGCTGGGTGGGGTCGCCGGCGGAGCCGGCGTCGCATCCGGGGTGTCCACTGCGGGTCCTGATGAGGGTGGTCGTCTGCTCGCCTGGGTCAGGTCCGCAGCGGTGGCGGGATCAGCGCAAGGCGGGTGAACGCGGCGACGAGGTCTCGCGCCCAGGGCCAGCCGGCGGCGATCTTCACGACCGCCCGTCGCCCGTTGCGGGTGATGCGGGCAGCGGTGTGCAGCAGCCGGTAACGCAACGCCTTCGGTTCGCAGATGGCGAGGTCACCGTCCAGGAGCATCGTCTGGGTCCAGGCGAGCAGGTCGATCCCGGCCAGGGCCAACTCCAACCAGGCCGCGTTGATCGCGAACATCCGCGACGGGAACCGGCCGAAGCCGGTGTCCTTGCCGGTGCGGATGCGGTCTTCAACCCTCGCATGGGCGCGGTGACGGGCTTCGAGCTGCGCGAGCTGCCCCACCGCCGTGCTGGTGGCGAAGGTCTGGAACCGCCACCCGTCGACATCGGTGAAGGTCAGCTGCGCGCCCGGGTGCGGTCGCTCTCGACGGACCAGGACTCGCATCCCGGGTGGCCAGCCGGACGCGGTCAGCTCCGGCAGCAGCCCGGTGAGCTCGGCGACGTCCGCTCCCTCGCGCAGCGATCCGTCGACCTGCACGGCCGGCACCCACGCCGTCTTGGGCAGGGCCCGGATGGCGTCTTGAACGGCAGCGGTCATGGTGAACCCGACGGAGAACTCCACATCCAACCCGGTAACGAGTCCGGTGCGGTTGTCGTTGCCGCGCAGGACGTGCAGGTGCTGCAACCAACCCTTCGTGGCGCCGGCCCCGTCCGCACGGATCAGGATCGGGGTGCCGTACCGGATGTCGTCGGGGATCTGCGCGAGCGCGAGGTCGCTGACCTCGATGTGGTCGGCGGTGGTGTTCGAACCGGCGTTGCCCGCACGCAGGACTCCGGCCAGGGCCTCGTTGGTGTTATCCAGAAACGCCAGCAACGGGTGGTAGCCGAAGCCGCCCTTGAACGTGGCCGCCGCACCCTCCTTCTCCGAGTGTGCCGTCACCAGGGTCGCGTCGAGGTCGATCACCAGCCCTGCCCACTCCCGGCCTCCAGCGCGCATGACGGGCAGGTGCCGGCCCAGCTCGGCCCGCGCCAACCAGGCCCGCTCCCGCGCGGCGGCCCGCGCCGTCCGCAGGCCGGCGAGGCGGGCGGACCCGATGGAGTCCAGGACCCGCCACGCCGTGGGGGTCGAGGCCACCGCCCCGAACAGCTGCGGCTGCTGACGCAGGACCGCGAGGTCGCTGATCGCTTCCCCGCCCTCGGCGAGCAGGACCGCGAGATCGCTCAGGACCCGGCCCGGGTCGTGACCGGCCCGCCGGGTCCGGGTCTCGGCCAGGACGTCACTGAAGCCGCCACTCAGACCGGTCACCGCGGCCACGTCGGCCAGCAGCCGTGACCCGGCGTGGGAGACGACCCCGACCCCACCCGTGGCCACGGTAACCCTCGGCAGCTGGCTGGTCGAGGCGACGGACGGTCTTGTACTGTGCACCTGCGGAGTGCCTCTCACGTGTGGCGGATACGGACCTTAGACAAGCCCATGATCCCATGCGAGACAGGCACTTCCGTGCGTTCGGCGCCCTCAGTGACGAGGGGTTACTGGAAGATCCGGGCTAGGGCGTAGGAAGCGGTGTTGTCGGGGCTGATGGTGACCCGGATCGTGCGGACGGCCACTTCATCGCGGGCGCGTTGCAGCAGTGCCTCCAGTGCGGCGCGGGCATAGCCGCGGCGGCGGTGGGCGGGGTCGACGGCGTAACCGATCTCCACCATGCCTTCGGCGTCCGGTGGGCCGTGGTAGCCGGCGCGGCCCACGGCGAGCTGTCGGTCGTCATCCCAGATGACGCCGGTGACCCAGGCGGCGTCGTCGGGGTCCTGGCGGACCTGCTCGGTGCGCATGCGCCACACGCTGCGCCAGTCCAGGCCAGCGAAGTAGTCGCTCATCGGCACGGGGCTGGTGGTGTTGGCCGTGGACAGGTCGCCGGCAGCCAGGGCGTCGAAGGTGGGTCCGGTCAGGTGAACGATCCGCACACGGCGCTGCAAGGTGCTCGTGGGGGTGTGGGGGAAAGGCACAAGGGGATGGTGACAGGCCCGGGCACGCGCGTTGGCTTCCCTGCGGTCGGGTTCGGGCGTGCTTGTCGACGTCACGCAGATCGACGTGACCGCGACAACACCCACCGGGCAGGTCACGCGCGGTCGGGTTGTCGGCGCGGCGGCTGAAGTGATGGTTGGCCAGAGTGTTGCGGGCAGGCGTGCAGAGCCAGGTGCGGCGCCGACGTCATCGCCAGGTAGGTCCTCGATCCGTGGCCAGGTCACGATCAGGACTTCGCTGAGGACGTCTGCGATGTGATCTCTAGCTTGGCGCGACAACAGACTCGCTCGTCGACGTCGTCACCGCTGGCGGCGGGCTGCTCAGCGGTGGCTGGGGTGAGAGCTGCTCGTGTGGTGCTGTGGTGGGCGCTGGGGTCTCGCACTGCTGCGCTCTCGGCGACCCTTCAGCCGGTCGGCTCGGTGGCAGAGTGTTGGAGTGCGCGACGATCACCGAGAACCTGCCCTCAGCCACGAGTCATCCGCTCCTGGGCTGGACTTGAGCGGGCTGAAGCCGATCTACGTCCTCCAGACGTCGAGCAGTCTCCGGCGAGTGGTCATCGGCTGCTTCGTCGCCGTCACCGGCTCTTCCATCCCTCGGATCCTCGACGACTGGCCTGTGGTCGCCGAGGTCGTGGTGGACTTGGTTCCTGCCCTCTTCGGTGCCGTCCTCGTGGGCCTGCTCGTGTTCCGGCCCCCCGCCATCGCGTTGCTGGGACACGGTGTGCGGTTGCGCACCTTTGTGCGGTTCGGGCCGCTGGTGGCGTGGTCCGAGGTGGCGGACGTGAAGGTCCGGGGACGTTGGGACGACGAGCCCTCGATCCGGTTGCCGCTGGAAGGGCATCTGCGTCGGCGGTCGCTGCGGGGGATGCCGGATGAGGGTGTGCAGCGCTTGACCGTCGCCCTCGCACGGCTGCGTCAGCCCTGAGAGGAGAAGGTGTTCGGCCGCAGGGCGTCGTCCGTCATCGGTCGAGAAGCGTGATGACGGTGTCGTCATCAGATCACGATCACCCGTCGAAGCGGATGGGAGTCGGGCCCGAGCCACGCCGGCGAGCTCGCTCCCAGGCGTCGTCGTCGATCTCGGCGTGATCACCGAGGGAGGCGATGAAGATGACCTTGGTCGCCGCCGGCTGGTTCTCGACCCAGTCGCGGACCTGGCGGTAGGAGCCCGCGACCTCGCTCATGCGGTTGCCGCCGTCCTGCCAGCTACCGCTCCAGACGTCGTCGTCGTGGGGTGGCGTGACCCACACGGTGCCGTGCCCGGGCCGGGGTGGCGGGTACGTGTCGGGTCGGCTCGCCTGTTCCAGGAGTCGGGCACGGTCTTCGGCGGTCTGGGCCCGCAGCTCTGGTGGCAGGTAGTCCTGGTAGGGCGGACCGCTGAGCTCGGGCATGCGATCAGGATGACCGCCGGGGGCGAGGGTGGCCAGGACTTGCGGAACTCGGCGGAGGGATGACCGAGCGCATCCTCAGGCGGCTGCTCAGGCGTCGCCGACTCGGAGGTGAGGTGGCCTCGCGGTGCAGCCCGAAAGGTCAGGGGCGAGAGCGACGAGCCCGTGGTCCGCCACCTGCCAACCGTGGCTCACCACGCAGACACCCAGGTCGCGCAGATCGGCGCCGACAACCCACCACTCGTTCCCGTCATGACGGTACCGCTGGGCCTGCACCTCCTGGCCGTCGACGGTGACATCGACGGCCCGCACCGCCATCGTGGCCTGGCAACTGCCGTTCGCCTGCGTGCACCTACCGAGGGCTGTGATCCTGAGTTCGTGTCTTGGGATCACGACCACGTGGACGGCGA
This sequence comes from Kineococcus siccus, assembly GCF_009906795.1. Lineage (GTDB taxonomy): Bacteria > Actinomycetota > Actinomycetes > Actinomycetales > Kineococcaceae > Kineococcus > Kineococcus siccus. The sequence goes on along the minus strand of NZ_JAAALN010000004.1, from coordinate 34,187 downwards.
AGCCTGCCAGCTGTGCGGGCGGCCAGCCTCAGCGACGGACCGTCACGTGCGCTTCTCGTGGCCCGACGCGCTTCTCGAGGCCGCTCAGCACGGTTTGAGGATCGAGGAGTTGTGGTTGAGCCACGACACGGTGGAGTCATCAGTGATGATGCAGACGTCAGAGGCGGCCTTCGTGCGCGTGCTGTTGCCGATCCGGCTCGATGACCTGAGCACCATCACCTACAGCGTGTGGTTCCGCGTCGAACTCCATGACATGCACCGAGCCTTTCTGGCCTGGACTGGCCCGCAGTACTCCCAGCTGCGCCTAGAAGGTCGCCTGGCCAACGACATCCCGCCGGGGCAAGCGCTGGATGCACGAGGCGTTGCCGTCGTCCGCGATCCGGACCAGACGCCGTACCTGGACGACAGCAACGATCCGATGCTCAACAGGCTGCTTGCCGAGGTCTGGCCGGCGGCTCTGCACGTCTGATGGCCGTGCCGGCCGCACGCACGTGACTCCAACCGCCGTGGATCCGACGTCCTCGTCGATCTCGACGCCCTCACGGGATCCAGTCGTCGCACAGGGAGTCGGGGACACTAACTCGTCCGCCCTGCGGAACGGCATGCCTGACCGCCCCGACTCGGCCGCGCAGGTGCTGCTGACTGTCCTCCGCAGTCCTGCACAGCTGACAGTGCTCGATCGGCGTGCGGCGTGGGCTGACGGTGGCTGACGCGGCTCATGCAGAAGGCAGGCGGACCGCCGCATCGTCCACCCCGGGTGGGTGTGTCGAGTTCTCGTTCTGGCCGTCGGTCGATCACGAGCGCGATCTCGTGCGCGCTGCCTCGGGCGGTGAAGTCACCATCGATGGCCGGCGCCGGACTGGCGAGCCGGACGGGCCCACGACCTGCCGCAGGTCCCGCACCATGCGACGTGGTCGCCGACCGCACCCCGGTGCCTTCCCCTGTGTTGCGGGGCGACCACCCGGCACGGTGGCACGTCGGGGCTGTGGGTGAGGTAGATCGCCTCACGACCGGGCACGGCTCGCAGCGCGGCCCGACCGCGCGTCGCACGCTCGGTGCCATGACTCGACCATCAAGGGCCAAGAGGCTCACCGTTCACCCTGGACGTGGACAGGGAGGATCGAGGATGGCCGGGCGCAACCGTCTGCGCCCGGCCACCAGGTCCACCGTCGACGAGCCGGAGCTCGTGCGGTGATCAGTTCTGGACGCTGATGCGCTCCAGTGCGGGGGCGCTGACCGGGGACGTGGCGCCCAGGTAGGCGGTGAAGGCGTCGAGGTCGATGGGTCCGGTCACCGCGCCGGTGGCTCCGGTCAGGACGCTGAACCCGTCACCACCGCCGGCCAGGAAGTTGTTCACGGTGATGCGGTAGGTGGCGTCAGGGGTGACCGGCTGCCCGGCGATGGCAACGCTCTGGTCGATCACCCGGCTGCCGGTGCACGGGTCGGTGCCGGTCGCAGCGCTCGTGCCGGTGGCGTCGACGGTGTAGGTGAGGGTGGCCGAGGGGTAGAGGGTCCGCCCCACCTGGAACTGCTGCTCGAGCAGGCACTGCAGCTGAGCGCCGGTGACGTCGAGGGTGACGAGGTTGTTGGCGAAGGGCTGCACGGTGAACGCTTCTTCGTAGGTCACCGGGCCGACGGCCACGTCGGCGCGGACCCCACCGGGGTTCATCAGTGCCGCCACGGCGCCGGTCTCGTCGTCGGTGGCGGCGAGCTGGGCATCGGCGATGACGTTGCCCAGTGCCGACTCGCCCAGGGCGAACAGCGGGGCGCCGGTGGAAGAGGTGCCGCTGGGGAACAGCTGCTCCTGGGTGCGGGTCAGGTCCTGGGCGGCGACGCCGACCTGCTCGGTGGCGATCGGGCCGAGTGCGGTGCGGTAGCGCTCGATCAGCGCGCTCTGCGTGGGGTCCTCGGGGACGTCGCGGGTGACCACGACGTTGTCCGCCGCCGCCGAGGTGACGTCGCCGCTGCGCCGGTCGATGGTCAGGTCGATGTCGGTGACCAGGCGGCCGGCGGAGCTGGCACTGGTGACGAGCTTGCCGTCGATCACGCAGTTGTAGGCCTGGTGGGTGTGCCCGCTGACGACGACGTCGACGGCGTCGCTCATCCCGTTCGCGATGTCCACGATCGGTCCGGTCAACCCGTTGCAGCCGTTGACGTCCCAGGCGTCGGGTCCGCTCTGCTGACCACCTTGGTGCAGCAGCACCACGATGGACTCCACACCCTGGCCGCGCAGTTCGGCCGCGTAGCGGTTCGCGGTCTCGACCTCGTCGGCGAAGTCGAGACCGGCCACGCCCTGCTGGCTGACGATGTCCTCGGTGCCTTCCAGGGTCATGCCGATGAAGCCGACCTCGACGCCTTGCACCTTGTGGATGGCGTAGGGGGCCAGCAGCGGCTCCCCGGTCTCGGTGACGAAGGCGTTGGCCGAGAGGTACTGGAAGTCCGCGCCGTCGTAGGGGGTGCCGTCGGCGCAGCCGTCGACGGGGTGACAGCCGCCGTTCTGGATGCGCAGCAGCTCATCAGCACCCTCGTCGAACTCGTGGTTGCCGACGCTGGCGTAGTCCAGGCCGGCCAGGCCCAGGGCCTCGATGCTCGGCTCGTCGTGGAAGGCGGCCGACAGCAGCGGTGAGGCACCGATGAGGTCCCCGGCGGCCACGGTGATGGTGTTCTGCTTCTTCTGCTCGGCAGCGAGCTGACGCAGCTGGGTCGACAGGTACTCCACACCCCCCGCGTCGACGTTCACGGCGCTGCCGTCGGGGTTGACCCCGGTCTGGATGCGACCCCCGGAACCGGTGGGTGCTTCGAGGTTGCCGTGGAAGTCGTTGAGGGCGAGCAGCTGGACCTGCACCGACTTCGACCCACCGCTGCTGCGACCGGCGGTGCTGGGATCGGGGTCCGCGGCGGCCGTCAAGGCGCCGGCGGCCAAGGTCACGACGCCGGCCAGAGCCAGGCGGCGCAAGGGGGAGGTCATCACAACGGCTCCTGGAGAGGTGTGAGGGTGGCTGGCAACGGCCGGTGAGGACGCTGTGAGGACATCATCGTGCCTCGTGCGGAGCTGCCGCCGCTCGCGAGTGAACGCCGGACGAGCAGCAGGGGGATTGATCCCTTCCCGCGGTACCTGCTGTCGTTGCTCGGCTGACGTGACGCCTTGATCGCCGCGACGGTCCGCCCACTGCGGTGTCGTCGCGGTCGTTCCGGCCGTGGACGTGCCGGGTGGCGACGCGAGCCCCGGCCAGGTCCGCCACGATGGTCAGGGGCGCGCAGCTGCTCGTGGAGCAGCCGCTGACGTCGCGGACGCCAGGCTGCGGCGGCCTGTGCGCGCCGTCGTGCGGCCGACGGCGTGCCGGACGTCCTGCCTCGGGCGAGCGTGCCCCCTGCCACCATGGTGAGGTGGACGTCCACGGCGTAGATCCCCGCGACATCAGCTGGGAGATCGTGCAGCCGGTCTACCGCGTCTACTTCTGGGGCCTCCCGGGGCCGAGCGCTGCCCAGGCCTGCGACGAGCGGCGGATCACCCACGCCGACGACGTCGGCGAGGTCTTGACGTGGGCGCACCACCACGCGGAGGGACGCGTCTTCGTCGTCTACGCCGAAGCCGGCGATGGTGGTGCGCGAGGTCTGCTGCGCCTGTACGGCGAGGACCCCTCGCTCGGTGACGGGGGAACACCTGGCGTCCCTGCGTCGGCTGCTGGCTGACGGACGGGGGCGCCCGCCACGAATCGAGCTCAGCAGGTCGTCGACGACGAGGTCGATGACGGCAGGCGGAGCGCCGGCAGGAGACCCGTGACCGGTGCCGCTGGACGGACGACACCTGGCCGGGTCAGCGGATCAGCGTGGCCCCTCGCCCCTCCGGACCGCCTGCAGCGCCTCCGCCAGACGTCAGGCGTCCTCCGCCGCCATCCGGGACAGCGGTGCGGAACCCTGGCTCATCGCCGACGCCGGGAGCGCCTGACCACCACCCGTCAGATGGCGGACCAGCCGCCGTCGGAGGGCAGGACGACGCCGTTGACGTTGGCGGCGTCGTCGCTCAGCAACCAGGTGATGCTGGCCGCGAGCTGGTCCGCGGTGGCGGGGGCGGGCACGGTCGCCTGCATGATCGGGCCGACGACCCGCGCGGCGTGCTCGGACCGCATCGGTGCCTCGATGTTCGTGGCGACCGCGCCCGGGGCGACGGCGTTGGCCCGGATGCCCTGCCCGCCGTAGAAGACGGCGACGCTCTTGGTCAGGCCGTTCACCGCGTGCTTGGACGCGGTGTAGGCCACCCCCGAGGCGGAGGCGCGCAGCGAGGCCTCGGACGACACGTTGACGATGGCGCCCCCGCCGGCCTGCAGCATGAGCGGCAGTACCGCCCGGATCAGGCGCATGGGGGCCGTGAGGTTCACGGCGAGCACCCGGTCCCAGGTGGCGTCGTCCACCTCGGCGGGCGGCAGGAAGGCGTCCATGATCCCGGCGACGTTGGCCAGGGCGTCGACCCGGCCCTCGGCGGCCTCGACGACGGCCCGCACGCCGTCCTCCCCGGTGATGTCGCCCACGACGGGGACCAGGGGCAGGTCGGGGTGCGCGGCGACCAGGGCGTCGAGGCGGTCGGCGACGACGTCGGCGGCGACGACCCGCGCACCCTCCCGGGCCAGGCGGAGCGCGGTGGCGCGCCCGATGCCGGAGCCGGCGCCGGTGACGACGGCCGTCCGGCCCGCGAAGCGGCCGGGGAGGTGAGCGGGTGAGCCCGGCGCGGCAGACTGCTCCGGGAACTCCGGAGTCGCAGCGGCGCTGGCGGTGGGGGTGGTGGACACGACGTCCTCCTCGACGATCGGAAATGGTGGGGCCATTGAAGCACTCGGTGCATCAAACGGGGGAGGACCGTCCCCCGACCGGACGCGCCCCGGGCCGGCCGCCGGCGACGTCGGCCGCCGCGATCGCCTCCGCAGCGCTGCGGCTGTTCGCCGAGCGGGGGTTCGAGGCGACCACGATGGACGACGTCGCCCGGGCCGCCGGGGTCGCCCGGCGCACCCTCTTCAGCTACTACCGCTCCAAGAACGCCATCGTCTGGGACGGGGAGGTGGAGGCCACCGACGCGGTCCGGACCGCCCTGGCGGACGTGGCGCCCGAGGTGGGCTGGCGGGAGGCGCTCGTGCAGACCCTCCCGCGGTCGCTGCGCTACCCCGACGACGACGTCGACCTGCTGCGTCGTCGACTGGAGGTGATCGGCAGCACGCCCGCGCTGCACGCCCACCTGCTCGTCGAGCAGGGCGCGGCGGTGCAGGCCGTCGCGGACTTCGTCACGGCGCACCAGGACGGGAACGCAGACCCGGCGATCGCTCACAGCGTCGGGCACGCCGTCCTGGCGGCGGTGTCAGCCGCCCTGATCTGGTGGGCCACCTCGGACGAGCCGGACCCGCGCGAGGTGGTGACCCGGTCCCTCGTGACGCTCCTGCGCACCGGGTGACCGTGGCGGGGTCGGGTGAGGCCGCCGCACGCGGACGTCAGGGGCGGACGTCGTCCCGCACGGTCGTGGAGCGCTCCTGCGCCGGCAGGGTGGCCTGGCCGCGGCGCTGCTTGGCGCGTCCGCGGAGCACCTCGATGCCGACGGGCACGACGGACAGGACGACGAGCAGCAGCAGTCCCAGCTCGATGTTGTCCCGGATCAGCGGGATGCCGCCCAGGACGTAGCCCAGGACCGTGACGCCCGTGCCCCACGCGACAGCGCCGATGGCGGAGAACAGGAAGAACGTGCGGCGCGGCATCTTCCCCGCGCCCGCCGCGACGGTGATGAAGGTCCGCACGATGGGGACGAAGCGCGCCAGGATGATCGCGCGGGGGCCGTGGACGAGGAAGAACTGCTGCGTCTTCTCGACGTGGCTGCGGCGCAGGATCCGGGAGTTCGGCCGGTCGAAGATGGCGGGCCCCGCCTTGCGGCCGATCTCGTAGCCGCAGATGTTGCCGGCGAGGGCGCACGCCGACAGGACCAGGCACACGAACCACAGGGAGTGCGGGACCAGGCCCTGGTGGGTGAAGAGCCCCACCGTGAAGAGCAGCGAGTCACCCGGCAGGAAGAAGCCGATCAGCAGACCGCACTCGGCGAAGACGATGGCCGCGGCTCCCCACAGCGACCAGCCGCCCAGCGTCTGCAGCAGCGTCGAGGGTTCGAGCCACTCCGGGAGGAGCGCGGGCGCAGCGGCGGGCAGGGCAGCCGAGAGCTCGGCGAGGAGGGGCACCCTGCCAGCGTAAGTCTCCCCGGGCGACCCGGAGACGCTGCGTACCGAGGATCAACCGAGAGGATGACCCCGCGTCGTCCGGTCGCCCGAGGCCCGCCACCAGTTGTTCACGATCAACTACCCGCCGTCACCGAACCTCCGCACCCGCGGTGACCGGGCAGGGAAGGACCTGCACGATCACCGCGGGTGGATGGGGTCAGTCGACCGTGCGGGCCGTCGGGTCCCAGTCGTCCGGCAGCGGCGGGGCGGCCTCGACGGTGCTCGTGACGTCGACGAACTGCTTCGACGCCCCGGCCTCCTCCAGCGACACGAGGATGTCGACGACGTGGTGCGCGAGCGCCCCCTGCACGCGGTGCGGGCGGCCCTCGCGGATGGCGCGCGCCATCTCCAGGACGCCCGTGCCGCGCGTGGACTGCGCGCGCGTGCTGGTCGTCGTGGTGACCAGCTCCGAGCGGTGCCCGCCCGGTCGCAGCAGGACGAGGTCGCCGTCGAACATGTTGGGGTCGGGCAGTTCGAGGACGCCCTCGGTGCCGTTGATCTGCAGGAACGGCGTCCGCGTCACCGCGGTGTCGAAGCTGAAGATGCTCTGGGAGGTCTGGCCGCCCTGGAACTGCGCGATCGCGTTGACGTGCGTGGGGACGGTCACGTCGAACACCTCGCCCGCCTTCGGGCCCGAGCCGATGGTCCGCCGCTCCTGCGCCTTCGACGCGATGGCCGCGACCGAGGCGACGGGCCCGAACGCCTGGACCAGCGTCGTCCAGTAGTACGGCCCGATGTCGAACAGCGGGCCGGCGCCGTGCTGGAACAGGAACGCCGGGTTCGGGTGCCAGGACTCGGGGCCGGGGGACTGCATGAGGGTCAGCGCCGACAGCGGCGTGCCGATGTCACCGCGCGCGATCGCCTTCAGCGCCGTCTGCAGGCCCGTGCCCAGGAACGTGTCGGGCGCGCAGCCGAGCCGGACGCCGGCCGCCTCGGCCTCGCGCAGCAGCGTCTCGCCGCCCGCCCGGTCCAGCGTCAGCGGCTTCTCGCTCCAGACGTGCTTGCCCGCCGCGATGGCGGCCGAGGACACCTCGACGTGGGCGGCGGGGATCGTCAGGTTCACGACGATCTCGACGTCCGGGTGCCCCAGCACCGCGTCGATCGCGCCGTGCGTGGCGATGCCGTGCTGCTCGGCGCGGGTCTTCGCCGCCGCCGGGAACAGGTCGCCGATCGCGTGCACGACGACGTCGGGGAAGGACGTGAGGTTCGCGAGGTACGTGTCGCTGATGACGCCGGCGCCGACGACGCCGATGCCGACGGGGCCCGTGCGGGGCTCGGGGGCGCTCACGCGCCGGTCCCGGCGGCGGTGAGGTAGCGGACGCCGCCCGCGACGGCCTCGAAGACGTCGCCCGAGGTGTCGTCCAGCTCGATGACGCCCAGCTCGACGCCGCTGCTGGCGGCCAGGATGGCGGGGATGTCCAGGACGCCCTCGCCGAGCGCCACCTGCTTCTTGGTGTCGCGCGTGCCGTCGCCGTCCTTGAGGTGCACGGCCTTGACCCGCGAGCCGAGGCGGCCCAGCAGCTCGGGGACGTCCACGCCGCCGACGACCGCCCAGTAGGTGTCGACCTCCAGCGCGACCGACGCGTCGAGGTGGTCGGCGAGCACCTCGAGCGCGGCGCGGCCGCCGATCTTCTGCTCGAGCTCGAACTCGTGGTTGTGGTAGCCGATGGTGACGCCCGCGTCGGCGGCCTTGGCGGCGGCCGCGTTGAGCTCGGCGGCGATCGCGGCGACGTCGGCCTCGGTGGTCCAGCGGGAGCGGTCCACGTGGGGCTCGATGACGAGCGTGGTGCCGGTCTTGGCCGCGGCCGCCAGGACCGCGTCGACGTCCCCGCCCACGATGCGGGCGTGGGTGCTGGGCGCGGTCAGCCCGTGCGCGGGGAGCGCGGCCGCGAGCGCGTCCGCCACGTCGGTCAGGCCGAAGGGCTCCACCTGGCGCAGGCCCATCGCGGCCAGCCGCGCGAGGGTGCCGTCCAGGTCGGCGGCGAGCGCCTCCCGCACCGTGTAGAGCTGCACGGAGATCTTGTCGTTGTCGAGCACGTCGTCCTCTCGGTCCGCTGCGGGGCGCCCCTCGGTGGACGCCCCGACCCGATCGTGTCACCCACGACGTCCGCCGTCGTCGGCACCGAACCGGTTAAGTGAACCGTAGGGGCTCCGCGGGCCGCTCCACCAGCCCTCACCGCGGCCACCCCCGCCGCCGCTACCCTCGCCGTCGTGCTGCGCTCGCCCGCCGTGCGGCAGGGCCTCTCGGTCGGCGTCGCCACCGGCCTCTACGGCATCTCCTTCGGCGCGCTGGCCACGGCGGCCGGGCTGAGCGTGTGGCAGGCCTGCCTGCTCAGCGCCGTGATGTTCACGGGTGGTTCGCAGTTCGCGGTCGTGGGTGTCCTCGCCGCGGGGGGTGCGCCCGTCGCGGGGTTCGCGTCCGCCACGCTGCTGGGCCTGCGCAACGCCGTCTACGGCCTGCAGCTCGCGCCGCGGCTGCGGCCGCGGGGCTGGCGGCGCCTGCTCGCCGCGCACCTGACCATCGACGAGTCCGCCGCGGTGTCCGCCGCCCAGGACGACGCCGACGAGGCGCGGTGGGGGTTCTGGGCCGCGGGCCTCGGGGTCTTCGTGTGCTGGAACGCGACGACCCTCGGCGGGGCCGTGCTCGGCGACGCCCTCGGCGACCCGCGCCGGTGGGGGCTCGACGGGGCGGCCGCGGCCGCGTTCCTCGCCCTGCTGTGGCCGCGGCTGCGGCGCCGGGAGACGGCCGCCGTCGCGGCGGCCGCCGCCCTCGTCGCCGTCCTGACGCTCCCCGTGGCCCCGGCCGGGGTCCCGGTCCTCGCGGCGGCCCTGGTGGCCGCGGCCCTCGGCTGGTGGCGGACCCGGCCGGCCCGGCGGGACGCGCCGTGACGGGCTGGCTCGTCGCGTCGGCGCTCGCGTGCCTGCTCCTGAAGCTCGCCGGCTACCTGCTGCCGACCGCCGTCCTGGCGGACCCGCGGGTCGGGCGGACCACCGACCTCGTCACCGCGGGCTGCCTGGCCGCGCTCGTCGTCGTGCAGACCGTCGGCGGGGACGCCGGGCCGGCGCTGGACGCCCGCGTGGCGGCGCTGCTGGTCGCGGCCGTCGCCCTGCTGCTGCGGGCGCCGTTCGTGGTCGTGGTGCTGCTGGGGGCCGCGACGGCCGCGGGACTGCGAGCCGCGGGGATCGGCTGACCGCAGGTGCGCCTGCGCGAACGGGTCCGCGACCGCAGGTGCGGGGCTACAGTGCGGTGGTGCCCGCCTACCGCATCCGTGAGGCCGCCGAGCTGCTCGGCGTCTCGGACGACACCGTCCGCCGCTGGACCGACGCGGGGGCGCTGCCCACCGCGAAGGACGACGCGGGCCGACTCGTCGTCGACGGCGCCGACCTGGCGGTCTTCGCCGTCGAGCACGCGGCCGGCGCGGCCCCGGACCCCTCCGGCGTCGGCCGCTCGGCCCGCAACCGCTTCGTCGGGCTGGTGACGCGGGTCGTCGCGGACGGCGTCATGGCGCAGGTCGAGATGCAGTGCGGGCCGCACCGCGTCGTGTCCCTCATGAGCAGCGAGGCGGCCGCCGAGCTCGGCCTGGCGCCCGGCAGCCGCGCCGTGGCCGTCGTCAAGGCGACGACCGTCATCGTCGAGACGCCCGACGGGGCCCGCGCGTGAGGCGCCCGGCCGCCGCCGCGGGCCTGCTCGTGGGCACCCTCCTGCTCGCCGCGTGCGGCGGCGGCTCGGGCGACCCGGCGGCCTCCGTCCCGGCGCCCCCGTCGGCCGCGCCCGTGACGATCACCGTCTTCGCGGCGGCGTCGCTGACCGGGACCTTCACCCGGCTCGGCGAGCAGTTCGAGGCGCGCACCCCGGGCGTCCGCGTGACGTTCAGCTTCGCGGGCTCCTCCGACCTGGCCTCGCAGGTCCTCGCCGGCGCCCCCGCGGACGTGTTCGCCTCGGCCGACCAGGCGAACATGGCGAAGGTCGCGGAGCTGACCGCCGGCCGCCCCGTGGACTTCGCGACCAACGTCCTCGAGATCGCGACCCCGCCGGGGAACCCCGCGCGGATCACCTCGCTCGCCGACCTGGCGCGCCCGGGGCTCGACGTCGTGGTCTGCGCTCCGCAGGTGCCATGCGGGGCAGCCGCTTCCACGGTCGAGGCCGCGGCCGGGGTGGACCTCCGGCCGGTCAGCGAGGAGTCCTCCGTGACCGACGTCCTGGGCAAGGTCACGTCCGGGGAGGCCGACGCGGGGCTCGTGTACGCCACCGACGTGGCGGGCGCGGGCGACGCCGTGACGGGCGTGACGTTCCCCGAGTCCGCGGGCGCCGTGAACACCTACCCCGTCGCCGCGCTGTCGGGGTCCGCCCACCCCGGGGCCGCGGCGGCGTTCCGGGACTTCGTGACCTCCCCGGAGGGCCGGGCCACCCTCGCCGCCGCGGGGTTCGGCGCGCCGGGCTCGTGAGGTCCGCGCCCCGCGGCGCGGAGGGCAGCGCCCTCCCGCGGTGGGTCTTCGCGCCGGCCGCGCTGGGCGCGCTGCTCGTCGTGGTGCCGCTGGTCGCGGTGGTCCTGCGCGTCGACTGGCCGGACTTCGTCGCGCTGGTGACGTCGGAGTCCTCCGTGGCCGCGCTGCGCCTCAGCCTGCGCACCGCCACGGCGAGCACCGTCGCGTGCGTCGTGCTCGGCGTCCCGCTGGCGCTCGTGCTCGCGCGGTCGTCGCTGCCCGGGCTGCGTGCGCTGCGCGCCGTCGTCCTGCTGCCGCTCGTCCTGCCGCCCGTCGTCGGCGGTCTGGCGCTGCTCTACGCGGTCGGGCGGCAGGGCGTCCTCGGGCCACCGCTCGAGGCGCTCGGGATCCGGGTGGCGTTCACGACGGCCGCGGTCGTCCTCGCGCAGACCTTCGTGTCGCTGCCGTTCCTCGTCGTGAGCGTCGAGGGCGCCCTGCGCACGGCGGGCCGGCGCTACGAGGCCGTCGCGGCGTCGCTCGGCGCGGCGCCGTCGCGCGTGCTGCTGCGGGTCACGCTGCCGCTCGTGCTGCCCGGGCTGGCGGCCGGGGTGGTGCTGGCGTTCGCCCGCTCGCTGGGGGAGTTCGGCGCGACCCTCACCGTCGCGGGCAGCCTGCAGGGCGTGACCCGCACGCTGCCGCTGGAGATCTACCTGCAGCGCGAGACCGACCCCGACGCCGCCGTCGCCCTGTCCCTCGTCCTCGTCGTGGTCGCGGCGGTCGTCGTGGTGGGCGTCCACGGCCGTCGCGGCGCCGGGCCGGGCACCCGGTGACGGGCCCGGGCGGGCTCGACGCGCAGCTGCGGTTCGCGCCGCGCGGCCTCGTGGCCGACGTGCACCTCGCCCCCGGGGAGGTGCTCGCCGTGCTGGGGCCCAACGGGTCCGGCAAGTCGACCCTGCTGTCGCTGCTCGCGGGGCTGCTGCGGCCGACGGGCGGCCGCATCGTCCTGGACGGGGAGGTGCTCGCCGGCGAGGACGGCCGCTTCGTCGCCCCCCACCGCCGCGGCACCGCCCTGCTCGCGCAGGACGCGCTGCTGTTCCCGCACCTGAGCGTCGAGGCCAACGTGGCGTTCGGGTCGCGCAGCGCGGGGGCCTCGCGGCGGGCCGCGCGCGACGTCGCGCGCCACTGGCTGGACGTCACCGGCACGACGGACCTGGCGCACCGCCGGCCGCACGAGGTGTCCGGCGGGCAGGCCCAGCGCGTCGCGGTGGCGCGCGCGCTCGCCGCGGACCCTCGCCTGCTGCTCCTCGACGAGCCGCTCGCGGCGCTCGACGTGGGGGCCGCGCCCGAGGTGCGGCGCGTCCTGCGGCAGGTCCTGCGGGGCACGCCGCGCCGCAGCGCCGTCCTCGTCACGCACGACCTGCTGGACGCGCTGGCCCTGGCCGACCGCGTCGTCGTGCTCGACGGCGGCAGGGTCGCGGAGGAGGGAGCCGTGGCGGACGTGCTGTCGCGGCCCCGCAGCGCCTTCGGGGCCCGCATCGCGGGGCTGGTCCTGCTCGCGGGGACGGCCACGGCGGACGGCCTGCGGACCGGCGGCGGCACGCTGCTGGCGGGGCTGCGCGACGACGACTGCCCGCCCGGGTCGGCGGCCGTCGCCACGTTCAGCCCGGCCGCCGTCGCCGTCCACCGCGACGACCCCGGCGGCAGCCCCCGCAACCGCTGGGCCGCCGCCGTCGACGAGCTCGCCCCCCGCGGGGATCTCGTCCGGCTGCGGGCCCGGCTGCGGCCCGGTGGTGAGGAGGTGCTGGCCGACGTCACGGCGTCGTCGGTGGCGGACCTCGACCTCGTCCCGGGCTCGCCCGTGCACCTCGTCGTGAAGGCCACGGCGGTGGCCGTGCACGCCGTCGGCCGCCCCGCCCCCCGGGCGGGAGGAGGGGCCGGAGGAACCCGGTGACGTCCGACGATCGGCGGACGTCGCCGCTCACAGCTCCTCGCTAGGTTCGCCCCCATGCTCGTCCTCGACGCGATCACCCGGCGCTTCGGCGACCGGACTGCCCTCGACGGCGTGAGCCTCGCGGTGCCCGACGGCCGCATGGTCGGCTTCGTCGGGGCCAACGGCGCCGGCAAGACGACCACGATGCGCATCGCCCTCGGGGTGCTGGCCGCCGACAGCGGGACGGTGACGTTCCGGGGCCGCGAACCCGACCTCGCCGTCCGGCGGCGCTTCGGGTACATGCCCGAGGAGCGCGGCCTCTACCCCAAGGGCCAGCTGCTGGACCAGCTCGTGTTCCTCGCCCGCCTGCACGGGGTCGACACGGCGACGGCCCGCCGGCGCGGCACCGACCTGCTCGAGCGTCTCGGCCTGGGGGACCGGCTGAAGGAGAAGCTCGAGTCGCTCTCGCTCGGCAACCAGCAGCGCGTCCAGGTCGCGGCGGCCCTCGTCCACGACCCCGAGCTGCTCGTCCTCGACGAACCCTTCTCGGGCCTGGACCCCCTCGCGGTCGACGCCATGGCGGAACTCCTGCGCGAACGCACGCGGGCGGGGGTCGGCGTGCTGTTCTCCAGCCACCAGCTCGACCTCGTCGACCGGCTGTGCGACGAGCTCGTCATCCTGCACGCCGGCCGGGTCGTGGCCGCGGGCGAACCCCAGGAGCTGCGCCGCTCGCGCGGCGGCTCGCGGTACGTCCTCGAGGTGGACGGCGACGCCGACTGGGTGCGCGACGTCGCCGGCGTCCGCGTCGTCGAGCTCGACCGCGGCCGCGCGGTGCTGGAACTCCTCGCCGCCGGCGCCGACCAGCGCGTGCTCGCCGAGGCGGTGCGGCGCGGGGCCGTGCGGTCCTTCGCCCCGCTGCTGCCCAGCCTGTCCGAACTCTTCCAGGAGGTGTCCCGGTGAGCACCACGAAGGCTCCCGCCCGCGCCGGCGTGCAGCGGCAGTGGTGGATCGTCGCCCAGCGCGAGATCGCCGAGAGGTTGCGCGACAAGGGGTTCGTGTTCTCCACGGTCTTCCTCCTCGTCGTCGTCCTCGCCGCGACGTTCCTGCCCGGGCTGCTGTCCGGCGGCACCGACCGCTACGCCGTCGCGGTCACCGCCGAGACCGCGCCCCTGGTCGCCACCGCCCAGCCGGCCGAGCAGGACGTGGAGGTCACCCTGCGGACGGTCGCGGACGCGCCGGCCGCGGAGGCGCTCGTGCGCTCGGGCGACGTCGACGCCGCGGTCCTGCCGGGCGCCGGCGGCCGCCTCCAGGTGGTCGGCGAGTCGTCCGTCCCGGGCGGCCTCACCGAGGTGCTCGACGCGCGCGCGACGTCCGCCCAGGTGCTCGCGGGGTTCTCGGCCCTCGGCGTCGACGGCGCCGACGCGGCCCGCGTCCTGGGCACCCCGCCGCCCGCGCAGCGCCTGCTCGACCCCGACGCGGTGGACCCGACGACGGTGACGCTGCTGGGGCTGGCGTTCTCCGTGCTGTTCTTCCAGATCGTCCTCATCTTCGGCTACGCCATCGCGCAGAGCGTGGTGCAGGAGAAGCAGACCCGGGTCATCGAGCTGCTCGTCACCACCGTGCCGGTGCGCCAGCTGCTCATCGGCAAGATCCTGGGCAACGGCCTGCTCGCCCTCGCCCAGCTCGCGCTGCTCGTGCTGGCCGGGTTCGCCGGGCTGTTCATCGCCCAGCGCGACCTGCTGGCGTCGCTGCCCAGCGTGCCCGTCGCGGCCCTGTGGTTCGTGGTGTTCTTCGTCCTGGGCTTCGCGATGCTCTCCTGCCTGTGGGCCGCGGCCGGCGCCATGGCCAGCCGGCTGGAGGACCTGCAGTCCACGGCGACGCCCGTGCAGATGCTCGTCATGCTGCCGTTCTTCGCGTCGTTCTTCGCCAACGATCCCGGCACGGTCCAGACCGTCCTGTCCTACGTGCCGCTGTCCTCGCCCATGGTGATGCCGCGGCGCGTGCTCGCGGGTGACGTCGCGCTGTGGGAACCGCTGCTGTCCCTGCTCGTCATCGCGGCGACGGCCCTCGTGCTGGTCGCGGTCGCCCGCCGGCTCTACGAGAACTCGCTGCTGCAGACCAGCCGCAGCCTGTCGCTGCGGGCCGCCTGGCGCCGCGCCGCCTGAGCGCGGCCCGGGGGACGCCCGGGCGCCGGCTGGGCGCCCCGGCGCCCGCCGCGCCGATCTCCCTCCCCGCGATCACCGGTGGTGCCACCATCGGGTGCCCCCGGGCCCGGGGGCGCGGCGACGAGACGGTGGGAGCAGCGGATGGCCCTCGAGGGCGGACCGGACGTGAGCGCGGCGGCGCTGGAGGAGAAGTCGAAGCTGCGCAAGCACTTCGGCCGCCTCGACATCTTCTTCTTCCTCGTCTGCACCCTCGTGGGCGTCGACGGGCTGGGGACGCTCGCCACCGAGGGCGGCGAGGGCTTCACGTGGCTCCTGGTGTGCGTGCTCCTGTTCGCGGTCCCGTCCGCGATGCTGCTGGCCGAGCTGGGCGCGGCCTACCCCGACGAGGGCGGGCCCTACGTCTGGGTCCGGATGGCGTTCGGGCACCTCGCCGGTGCGGTGAACAACTTCTTCTACTGGGTGACGAACCCGGTGTGGATGGGCGGGACGCTGGTCGGCACGGCCCTCGGCGGGTTCATCACCTTCTTCCACGACGGCGAGGACTACCCGCGCGCGGTCAACTACGCCGTCGCGACCGTGTTCATCTGGGCCGGGGTCCTGTTCGCCGTGCTGTCGTTCCGGGTCGGCAAGTGGATCGCCACGATCGGGGCGATCGCCCGCTTCGTCCTGCTCGGCCTGTTCAGCGTCCTCGTCATCGCCTACGGCGTCGAGAACGGCTTCAGCGGCCCGCCGGCGGGGGAGTACGTGCCGTCGTTCTCCGGCTTCGTCGCCCTGGTCCCGCTCGTGCTGTTCAGCCTCGTCGGCTTCGAGCTGCCCAGCGCGGCGGGGGAGGAGATGACGGACGCGCAGAAGGACGTGCCCGCCGGCATCGCGAAGTCCGTCGTGGCCACGGGGCTGCTCTACGGCGTCCCGGTGCTGGGCATCCTGGTGGTCCTGCCGACCAGCCAGGCCACGGGCCTCACGGGGTTCCCCGACGCGATCCGCCAGTCGCTGTCCGTCTTCGGCGGCACGGTGACGACGGCCGCCGACGGCACGGCGGTGACGACCCTGAGCGGGCCGGCCACGACGGTCGGGTACGCGATGGGCGTCCTCGTGGCGATCGTCGCGTTCACGTCGGGCCTCACGTGGATCATGGGCTCGGACCGCACCCTCGCGGTGTCCTGCTACGACGGCGCCGGTCCCCGCGCCCTCGGCCGGTTCTCCAGCCGCTTCGGCACCCCCGTGCGCGTCAACGTCCTCTCCGGCGTCGTGTCCAGCGTCGTCTTCGTCGCCGCCACCGAGATCACCGAGGGCGACGCGGGCAAGTTCTTCGGGGTGGTGCTGGCCCTCGCCATCTCGACGACGCTCATCTCCTACCTCGGCATCTTCCCCGCGGCCTGGCGGCTGCGGCGCAAGGACCCGGACCGCCACCGCCCCTACCGCGCACCGGCCATCGCCGCCACGACCGTGCTCGCGATGGCGTGGATCGCCTTCTGCACCGTGCAGATCCTCTTCCCCGGCCTGGGTGACGGCTGGTTCTCGGAGGACTACGCGCCCGAGGGGTGGGAGGCGTCGGAGCGCTGGCTCTACCTCGGGACGGAGCTCGTGCCGCTGGTCGTGTTCACCGGCATCGCCGCCTGGTTCTGGGCCGTCGGCCGGCGCGAGACGCGGGGGGCCGCGGCCCGCCGCCCGGCGCCGCCGCGCTGAGGCGGGAGCGGCGCGGGCCCTGCGCGAGGATGCACGGGTGCAGCCGCCCGCCGCCCCACCGCCCTCGCCACCGCCCGCCCCGACGCCGGAGCCCGGCCCCGAGGACGGGGAGGCGCGGGTCGTCGGCGTGGGGCCGTGGGTGGGGCCGTGGCCCGACGACGCGCGCTACGACCCGGAGCTGCTGCGGGAGGGCGACCGGCGCAACGTCACCGACGAGTTCCGCTACCTGCGCCACGAGGCGATCGTGGCGGAGCTCGACGCCCGGCGGCACCCGCTGCACGTGGCCGTGGAGAACTGGCAGCACGACGCGAACATCGGCTCGGTCGTGCGGACGGCGAACGCGGTCAACGCGGCGGGCGTGCACGTCGTCGGCCGGCGCCGCTGGAACCGCCGGGGCGCCATGGTCACCGACCGCTACCTGAGCGTGCACCACCATCCCGACGTCGCGGCCCTGGCCGCGTGGGCGGCCGAGCGGGACCTGCCGCTGGTGGGCATCGACAACGTCGACGCGGCGCTGCCGCTGGAGACGTACGACCTGCCCCGCGCGTGCGTGCTCCTCTTCGGGCAGGAGGGGCCCGGCCTCAGCGCCGAGGCGCTCGCGCGGTGCACCGACGTGCTCGCCATCGCCCAGTTCGGGTCGACGCGCTCCCTCAACGTCGGGGCCGCGGCGGCCGTCGCGCAGCACGCGTGGGTGCGGCAGCACGTCTTCGGTCAGCGTCCGCGCTGAGAGGCTTCCGACGCGGAAGCCACTCCGCCGTCCCTCGCCGGACCAGGCGCCGTACCGAGCGCTTGACGGCCCCCAGGCTTTGCTCGTAGAACTCTCACCAGGGGGGACGCGCCTCCCTCGACGACGAGGAAGGCCTCCAGGACCGCCATGACCTTCAGCCTGGGCATCATCGGAGCCGGCCAGTTCGCCGGCTCCTTCGCCAAGCTCTTCTCCCTGCACCCGGGTGTCGGCGACATCCACGTCACCGACCTCCTGCCGGAGCGCGCGCAGGCGCTGGTCGAGGAGCAGGGGCTCGCGGGCACGTTCGCCTCGGTCGAGGAGATGCTCGCCTCCGACGTCGACGCCGTGGCCCTGTTCACCCAGCGCTGGACGCACGGCCCCCTCGTGACGGCCGCGCTCGACGCGGGCAAGCACGTCTACTCGGCCGTGCCGCTGGCCGTCACGGCCGACGAGATCGCAGCGGTCATCGAGCGCGTCGAGCGGCTCGGGCTCGTCTACATGATGGGTGAGACGAGCTACTACAACCCCGCGACGGTCTACGTCCGCCAGCGGCTGGCGGAGCTGGGCCAGGTGTTCTACGCCGAGGGCGACTACGTCCACGACATGGACCTCGGCTTCTACGACGCCTACCGCTACTCCGGCGGCGAGGACTGGAAGGCGACCGCCAGCTACCCGCCCATGCTGTACCCGACGCACGCGACCGGGGGCGTGCTCGGCGCGCTGCCGACGCACGCCGTGAGCGTCAGCTGCGTCGGCGTCCCCGACCGGCGGGGCGACGGCGTCTTCGACCGCGAGGTCAGCATGTTCGACAACGACGTCTCGAACGCCACCGCGCTGTTCGAGCTCGCCGGGGGCGGTTCCCTGCGGACCAACGAGTTCCGCCGCGTCGGCTACCCCTCGCACATCAAGGAGTCGCGCTTCCGGTTCTTCGGCACCGAGGCCAGCTTCGAGCAGACCGCCCTGCACAGCCTCTGGCAGGACAAGCAGGGCGTCACCGACGTCACCGACCACCTGCACGCCCGGCCCAGCCTGTCCGAGGACGACCCGTCGCTCGCGCACGTCTCGCCCACCCTGCGGGCCGCCTTCGTCTCCGGCACGGCCCCCGTGCACGACCGCAGCCGGCTGCCGGAGAGCCTCGAGGGGGCGCCGAACGGCCACGAGGGGGCCCACCACTTCCTCGTCGACGACTTCGTCACCTCGGTGCTGGGCGGCACGCTGCCGCCGGTCAACGCGTGGGTGGCCGCGCGGTTCACCCTGCCGGGCATCGTGGCGCACGAGTCCATGCGCCGCGGCGGCGAGCGCCTGCCGATCCCGGACCACGGCGACGCCCCCGCGGGCTGGACGGCCGCCCGGCGGCCCGGGGACGTCACCGCCTGACCTGCCGGAGCCCGGCGCCCCGAGGCGGCGCCGGGTTGGCCCGTCCGGCTGGACCTGGGCTCCGGACGTCCAGCGCCGCGGCGCAGCGGCCGATGCCCAGGCGTGACCTCGTCGGCCGGCGCCCGCCGGCGCCTGCCCGCGCTGCCCCTGGGGACCGGGGTGGCGCTCGAGGCGTTCCTGGTGCTCCTGGGCAGCGCGCTCGCGACGGCGCTGCTGGTCCGGCTCGGCGCCCTCGACCGCTTCCTGCCGCCGGGGTCGGCCGGCCCGCCCGGCCTGCTGCCGCACCTCGGGCTCTTCCTGGCCGTGTCGCACCTGCCGATGTTCGCGTTCGGCGCCCGGCGCGGCCGGCAGCTGAAGCGGGAGCACGCCGGCCGTCGCGGCGCGGAGACGGAGCTGGAGCGGCGGGCCCGCGAGGACCGGGTGACCGGTCTGGCCAACCGCCCCCGCTTCCTGGAGCTGGTCGAGGCGGCCTGCGCCGATCCGTCCGCGGTCGTCGGGGTCCTCCTCGTCGACCTCGAGGGGTTCGCCGACGTCAACGAGACGCTCGGGCACGACGTGGGCGACGCGGTCCTCGCCGCCGTGGGGCAGCGGCTGCTCACGGCCGTGGGTCCCCGCACCGACGGTCCCGCCGCGGCCTCGCGACACCCCTGGCCGGTCGTGTGCGTGGCCCGCGTCGGCGACGACACCTTCGGGCTCCTGCTCGCGGGGGACGGTGACGGCGCCCCGTCGGTCGACGACGCCGCCGCCCACGCCCTGGCCCGCCACCTGCTGGCGGAGCTGGAGCACCCGCTGGACGCGGGGGGCGTGCACCTGCAGGTCGAGGCGCACGCCGGGGTCGCGCTGGGGGCGGGCAGCGGTGCGCTCACGCTGCTGCGCCGCGCCGACGCCGCCCGGGCCGCGGGGCGGCGCGACGGCTCGCCCGTGCGCTCCTACGACGACGTCCTGCAGCGGCGCTCCAGCCGGCAGCTGCTGCTGCAGGGGCAGCTGCGGCAGGCGATCGCGAACGGCGAGCTCATCGCGCACTACCAGCCGAAGGTGGCGTGCGGCAGCGGACGGGTCACGGGCGTCGAGGCGCTCGTGCGCTGGCAGCACCCGGACCTCGGCCTGCTCCCGCCCGCGGACTTCCTCGAGATCGCCGAGCAGTCCTCCCTCATCCGTCCCCTGACCGTCGCGGTCCTCGACGCCGCGCTCGCCGACGTCGCCCGCTGGGCGGCCGCGGGCACCGACCTCGGCGTCGCGGTGAACCTGTCCGCCCGCGTCCTGGACGCCGACCTGCCCGGCCTGCTGGCCGAACGGCTGCGGCACAGCCGGGTGACGGCCACGCGCCTGGAGCTGGAGCTGACGGAGACCGCGGCCCTCACCGACGCCGGGACGACCGCCGCCGTCCTGCACGAGCTCCGCCGCGCGGGGCACCCCGTCTCGATCGACGACTTCGGCACGGGGCACGCCGGCCTGGCCTACCTTCGGGACCTGCCCGCCACGACGCTCAAGGTCGACCGGCAGTTCGTCTCGGGGCTGCCGGGCAGCGTCCGGGACACGGCCATCGTCGTCAGCACCGTCGAGATGGCGCACCGGCTCGGGATGACGGTGGTGGCCGAGGGCGTCGAGGACGCCGCCACCTGGCAGGCGCTCACGGCCCTGGGGTGCGACGAGGCGCAGGGGTTCTGGATGTCGCGGCCCGTCCCCGCCCGGGACGTGCCCGCGGTGGTCGCGCGGATCGAGCGGCTGCACGCGGTCCCGGCGCCGCAGCGCACCGCGCGCTGACCCCGCGGGCGCGCGCGGTGCCGTGACGCGGGCCGCGGCGCCGAGCATGATGGCGTGGTGGAGGCGCCCCTGCCGGCGGTCCAGGTCGTCGTCGCGCACGACGAGCGCGCGACCCTGCGCGTCGGCGACGTGTTCCTGAAGGTGGACCCGGACCGGGCCCGCGGCGACGTGGAGGTCGCGGCGATGGCCGCCGCTCCCGTGCCGACGCCGCAGGTCCTGTGGCGCCGGCCACCCGTGCTGGCGCTCGCCGCGCTGCCCGGCACGGCGCTCGGCCACCTCGGCACACCCTCGACGGCCTCGCCCGTGGCGTGGGCGGCGGCGGGCGCGGCGCTGCGCGCGCTCCACGAGGCCCCCCTGCGCGACGCGCCGCCACGGTCGGCCCGCGGTCCCGCCGAGATCGCCGCCGAGCTGGACCGCGAGTGCGCGTGGCTCGTCGCGGACGGTGTGGTGGCCCCCGAGGTGGTCGACCGCAACCGCCGGGCGGCGCAGGCGGCGCTGCGCCCCTGGGCGCCGGTCTTCACCCACGGCGACCTCCAGGCCGACCACGTCTTCGTCGACGGCGACGAGGTCACGGGCGTCGTCGACTGGTCCGAGGCCGCGCGCGGCGACGCCCTGTTCGACCTCGCCGTCCTCACGCTCGGGCACGCCGAGCACCTCGGCGACGTCGTCGACGGGTACGGCACCGACGTCGACACCGACGTCGTGCTCGCGTGGTGGTCGGTGCGCTGCCTCCTGGCGGTGCGCTGGCTGACCCGGCACGGCTTCGACCCCGCCGCGCCGGGCTGCGAGGTCGACGTGCTGCGGTCGTGCCCCTGACGTCGGGGCCGCCGTCCTGGACGCACGAGAGCCCCGGACCTGGTGGTCCGGGGCTCCCGGTGCGCAGGGGCGACGCTCAGCCGGTCACGGCCGTCCCGTCACGGGTGCGGCCGTCACGGGTGCGGGGGTCACGGCAGGACGAGGACCTGGCCGACGCGGATGGCGCCCGGGTTGTCGCCGATGAGCGCGCGGTTGGCGTTCCAGACCGCGACGTAGCCGCCGGCCACGCCGTTGTTGCGGGCGATGCGGTACAGCGTGTCGCCGGGGGCGACGGTGTGGGTGCGCGCGGACTGCGGCGCCGCGGGGGCGGGCGCCGGGGCCGCGGCGGGCGCGGGAGCCGGCGCGGGCGCGGGCGCCGGGTGCAGCAGCGCCTGCTCCATGCCGACCGGGTCCGCGGTGCCGCGCAGGCCGAGCTTGCGCGAGCACGAGGGCCACGCGCGCCAGCCCTGCTTGGCCAGGGTGCGCTCCGCCACCACGATCTGCTGCTCGCGCGTGGCCAGGTCGGCGCGCGGCGCGAACTGCCCGCCGCCGAAGCCGTTCCACGTGCTGCGGCTGAACTGCACACCGCCGTAGTAGCCGTTGCCGGTGTTGATGTTCCAGCGCCCGCCGGACTCGCACTGCGCGAGGCGGTCCCACTCGGAGATCGGCGCGGCCGACGCCGTGGTGGTGGGGACGAGGACCGCGGCGCCCGCGGCTCCCGCGGCGACGGCGGCCACGGCGGTGCGGCGCAGGACGGTGCCGTGCTGGGTCGCCGCGCGGTGGCGGGCAGGCGTGCGGGGACGACGGAACGCGATCATGGAGACCTCCAACGCCTACGAGGTCAGCTGTCGGGTTCGGGTCGAAGGTGGTGACCCGGCCGCCGTGGCGGCTTCACCCCGAGGGCGTCGGTCCCGGCCGTGCCGGGACGTCTGCCCGAGGAACCATCGGGTCCCCCGCTCCTGCCCGTCGTTCTCAAGATCCGGCGCGGTGGGCAGGACTCGGCGTCTCCGCGGCCGTGCTCCCGGCAGTGCCAGGAACGGTCGAACCGTAACAAGCCGGAGCCCTCGCGTACACCGTCTCGTGGCCGTCCCGTGATCCGGGGGCTGCGGCGCTGCGCGGATCGGTGGCCCGGTGTGGTCAACGTCTCACGTCGCGGGCGCCTGCCCCGACCTCGTCCGCCTCGTCGGTCCCGTGCGTCCCACGCCCGCCGCGGGGCTCAGCTGTCGGCGAGCAGCTTCGCGACGGCGTCCTGGATGCGCGGCGTGAAGTCGGCCGCGCGCTCCCCGGGGAGCCCGTGCAGCGGGTCCCCGAAGGTGACGGTGACGTGCGGGCGGCCCTTGGCGGGCCAGTTCCTGCGGGGCGGCATCGCCTCGTACGTGCCGCGCAGGGCCATCGGGACGACGGGGACGCCCGCGTCCAGCGCCAGGTAGGCGGCGCCCTTCTTGAACGGGCGCATCTCCCCGGTGTAGCTGCGCCCGCCCTCGGCGAAGATGACCAGGCTCCAGCCGTCGTGCAGCAGCTGCGCCGAGGTGTTCGGGCCGCGCCCCCCGCGACGCTCGAGCGGGAAGGTGCCGATGACGAGCCCGGACGGCGCCGCCCGCCACCAGACGTCGAAGAAGTAGTCCGCCGCGGCGGCGATGGCCACCCGGCGACGACGGCGGGCGCCGAGGGCCTCGAGGATGACGGGGGCGTCCAGGTGCGAGGAGTGGTTCGCGACCAGGACGGCGGGCCCGCCGATGGCGTCCAGCTTCTCCGCGCCGTGCACGCTGATGCGCAGCTCGGCGCGCATGAGCGGGCTCAGCAGCGCACGCTGCAGGCCCGAGCGCACGAGCGTCGCCGGGCGCGAGCGCACCCAGTCGTTGCGGTGCACCTTGTGCTGGTCGTCGCCGCCGTCGGGCCGGGGCGTCCCGGCGCGCCCGCGCAGCAGGGGCAGGGCCCGGCGGCCCCGGCCGCCCCGCGGCACGGCCATGAGCATCGTCATCAGCGGACCTCCTCGCGCACGGCTCCGGGCGCGTTCAGCAACGGTGACGGGAGCACGCAGGCATCCTTCCACGGCCGCCGCGGCGCGCCCGCCGGGCACGCGCGCGGCGGGTCAGTCGGTCCCGGCCAGGACCTGCTGCGGCAGGCGGAGCCGGAAGGTGGCCGACGTGGCCGCCCAGTCCGCCACCGGCCAGCGCGACGTGCGCGCGGCGCGGAACAGCGGCACGTCGGGGGAGACGGCCGTGGGGTTGCCGACCGACTTCAGCAGCGGCAGGTCCGAGTGGGAGTCGGCGTAGGCGTAGCTGGCGCCGAGGTCGGCCCCCTCGACCTCCGCGTAGCGGCGCAGCCAGGCCGCGCGGGCCTCGCCGACCAGCGGCGGGGAGGTGAGGAACCCCGTGGCGCGCCGGACCCCGGCGGAGTCCCGCTCCTCCTCGAGGTCGGTGCAGACGACCTCGTCGAACAGCCCGGACAGCGGCCGCGTGACGGCCCGCACGTCGCCCGTCATGAGCACGGTGCGGTGACCCGCGTCGCGGTGGGCCTGGATGCGCCGCAGGGCGTCCGAGCTGACCTGGGTCAGGAACGTCGGGGCCAGCACGTCGTCCACGAAGCGCTCCAGCGCGTCGAGGTCGGCACCCGCGTAGCCGCGGAAGAGGGCCCGCAGGAAGCTGCCCCGGTCGCGCCGCTCGGCCGCGATCCACGACGGCAGGTGCCGCACGATGCGCGCGAACTCGCGCACCCGGGCCGGCGCGTCCAGCTCGGACAGCCGCAGCGCCAGGTACGTGTCGACGACCGTGCCTTGCACCAGCGTGCCGGCCAGGTCGAAGACCGCGAGCACGGGCGCCGCGCCCTCGGCGACCGGCACCAGCGCGCGGGGGCCTGCTACCTCGGTCGCCTTGCGGCGCCGGCGGATCTCCTCGTACTTGCGCATCTGCTGCGTGACGCTCGGGCAGTGGATCTTGCGGAAGTACTCGTCCCAGTCGATGACCGCCGTGTCGAAGGCGAACAGCTCGCGGTCGGCCGGGTCGAGCGTCTCGTGCAGCGCGAGCGTCCGGTCGTCGACGAAGCGCAGCTCGGCCTCGGTGTACGCCTTGTACAGGTCCATGTAGCGGCGGGCGAAGTCGACGCGGTCGCGGGCCTTGTCCAGCGAGCGCGAGGCCTGGCGCACGCGCTCGGACCGGGGCGCGAAGGCCAGCGCGCGGTCGGCGATCCGGGTCAGGCGCTCGCCCATCGCGACCTGGCGCTCGACCTGGCGGACGCCGGGGAAGTCCCACGTGGGCAGGACCTCGGGCGTGGAGTCGAAGGGGAACTCGCTGAAGAACAGCCGCACCCGCTCGTAGAGCCCGCGGAACGTGACGGGGTTGCGCGACCCCGACGACACGTGGAAGTAGGCGGGCTGCGACAGCGGCGGCGGGGTCGCGGCGACCTTGAGGATCGCGTTGACGACGTGGTCGATCGGGACGATGTCGACGACGGAGTCCGGGGCCGCGGGGAACTCGGTCAGCTCCCCCCGGCCGTAGGCCATGATGATCGGCTCGGCCATCTTGAAGCCCTCGATCCACCCCGGGTAGGGGTGCACGAGCGCGGACTCGATGATGCTGGGCCGCACGATGGACGTGGGGACGACGGGCGCCGCGACCTCCTCGACGAGCCGCTCGCCCATGGCCTTGGTGAACGTGTAGACGTCCGTCCAGCCCAGCGTGCGGGCGCGCTCCTTGCCCGCGGACTTCTGCTGCGCCGTGATCCACTCCAGCCGGCGGCTCTCCGCCCCCGCGGCGACGCTCAGCGGCCCCGCGCGGCCGTGGTCGCGCTCGGCCTCGCGCAGGAAGCGCCGCAGGTTGACCTCGAGGCGGGAGTCCTCCTCGATGCGCACGGCGGTGCGCAGGCCGGCCTCGGTCTCGGCCCGCCAGTCCACGGCGTGCTCGACGGCCCGCTCGGGCACGGCCCCGCGCCGGCGGCCGCCCACGTAGGCCGTGGAGATGTGGACGTAGTGGATGGCGGTGCCGGTGCGGGCGCTCGCCTCCAGCGTGCGCTCCACCAGGCTGCGGGTGCCCAGCACGTTGGTGCCGAACGCCTCCTGGATCAGCGGGTCGAAGGACACGTCGCCCGCGCAGTGCACGACGACGTCGACGTCGTCGGGCAGCGCGGGCACGGCGGAGAGGTCGCCCTCGAGGACGTCGACCCGCTCGGCGAGCAGGGTGTCGACGTCGCCCGCGGCGCGGAAGATCGGCTTGCGCAGCAGGCCGCGCACGCGGTCGGTGCCGCTCTGCCCCGGCTTGGGGCGCACCAGGGCCACCACCCGGGTCCCCGGCAGGTCGACGAGCAGGCGCTGGAGCAGCGCCTCGCCGACGAAGCCGGTCACCCCCGTCAGCAGGAGACGCTTGCCGTCGAGCTCGTCAGCCAATCGCACGCGAGGAATCCAACCACGACCGGCGGCCCCCGCCGTGCGCCCGAGCGTCCTACGCTGCGCCGGGGGCCGCCGCGGCCCGGAGGGTGAGAGGAGCCGCACGTGGAGATCGCCTGCCTGCAGGCCGCCGGGACGCCCGGCGACGTCGAGGCCAACCTCGCGGCCCTGGACGCGGCCTGCGCCGAGGCCGCGGCCCACGGCGCGGACCTCCTGGTCACCGACGAGATGTACGTGACGGGCTACGACATCGGCGAGCGCGTGCACGAGCTCGCGCGGCAGGACCTGCTCGCGCGGGTGCAGGACCTCGCGCGCCGGCACGGCATCGCGGTGGTGGCCGGCCTGCCCGAGCTGGCGGGCGGCGCCTGCTACAATACGGCCGCCCTCGTGGGTCCCGACGGCGCCCTGCTGGCCCGGCACCGCAAGGCGCACCTGTTCGGGGCCCTGGACCGGGCCGTCTTCACCGCGGGCGACGACCTGGTGACCGTGGTCGACCACGCGGGCGTCCGGATCGCCCTGCTCATCTGCTACGACGTCGAGTTCCCCGAGTCGGTGCGGGCCGCGGCCACCGCGGGCGCCCACCTGGTGCTCGTGCCGACCGCGCAGATGGAGCCGTTCGGCTGGATCGCCGAGGAGCTCATCCGCGTGCGGGCGTGGGAGAACCAGGTCTACGTGGCCTACGTCAACCACGACGGCCGCGAGGGGTCGCTGGAGTACGTGGGCAGCAGCAGCGTCGTGGCGCCGTCGGGGGAGGTGCTCGCGGCCGCCGGCCACGGCGACGTCCTGCTCTACGCGACGGTCGACCCGGCCCTGGTCGGCGAGCAGCAGCGGGCGAACCCGTACCTCGCCGACCGCCGTCCCGAGCTCTACGGCGGCCTGGCGCGCTGACCCCCGCACCGCGCGGCGGGGAGTCGGCGTGACAGCGGACGCACAGCTCGGAAGGATCGGGGGGTCGCGCGGCGCCCAGCCGTGACGGAACCACCGCGAGGAGGCGGCGTGTCCAGCAGGATCCCCACCCAGGACCACCCGGGCGCAGCCCGCCCACCGCGGTCCCGCACCCGCTCGATCGTCGTCTGGACGCTCGTCGCGCTCGTCGGGGCGACGGCCTGGACGGTGCTCGCGCTGTCCCGCGGCGAGTCCGTCAACGCGCTCTGGGTGCTGTTCGCCGCGCTCGCGTCGTACGCGATCGCCTACCGCTTCTACGCGCGGTTCATCACCTACCGGGTGCTGCGCGCCGACGACGCGCGCGCGACCCCGGCGGAGCGGCTGCACAACGGCGTCGACTTCGAGGTCACCGACCGGCGCGTGCTGTTCGGCCACCACTTCGCGGCGATCGCCGGGGCAGGCCCGCTGGTCGGCCCCGTCCTCGCGGCCCAGATGGGCTACCTGCCCGGCACGATCTGGATCGTCGTCGGCGTCGTCTTCGCGGGTGCGGTGCAGGACCTCACGATCCTGTTCTTCTCGATGCGCCGCGACGGCAAGAGCCTGGGGCAGATGGTCCGAGAGGAGATCGGCCTCGTCGGCGGGATCGCCGCGCTGATCGCCGTCTTCGCCATCATGATCATCATCCTGGCGGTGCTCGCGCTCATCGTCGTGAACGCGCTCGCGGAGTCGCCGTGGGGCGTGTTCTCCATCGCCCTGACGATCCCGATCGCCCTGTTCATGGGCGTCTACCTGCGCTACCTGCGGCCCGGGCGCGTGCTGGAGGCGACCGGCATCGGCGTCGTCCTGCTGCTGGCCGCCATCGTCGGCGGGGGCTACGTCGAGCAGCTCGGGCTGGCCGCGGACCTGACGCTCAGCAAGGAGACGCTGGTCCTGGCCCTCGTCGTGTACGGGTTCGTCGCCTCGGTGCTGCCGGTGTGGCTGCTCCTGACCCCCCGCGACTACCTCTCGACGTTCATGAAGATCGGCGTCATCGTCCTGCTCGCGGCGAGCCTGCTGGTCGCGCGGCCCGTGCTCGCCAACGAGGCCGTGACGAGCTTCGCGCGGGAGGGGAACGGCCCGGTGTTCGCGGGGTCGCTGTTCCCCTTCGTCTTCATCACCATCGCGTGCGGCGCGCTGTCGGGGTTCCACGCCCTCATCGCCTCGGGCACGACGCCGAAGATGGTGGCCAAGGAGCGTCAGGTCCGCCTCATCGGCTACGGCGGCATGCTCATGGAGAGCTTCGTCGCCATCAGCGCGCTCATCGCGGCCTCGGTGATCGACCAGGGCATCTACTTCGCCATGAACTCCCCGGCGGGTGCGACCGGTGGCGACGCCGCCGGCGCGGCGCAGTTCGTGACCGGGCTGGGCTTCCCGACGAGCCCCGAGACGCTCACCGCGGCGGCCGCCGCCGTCGAGGAGCCGAGCCTGGTCTCCCGGACCGGTGGCGCCCCGGCGCTCGCGCTGGGCATCTCCCAGGTGTTCCACTCCGCCTTCGGCGGCGGCCTGCAGGCCTTCTGGTACCACTTCGCGATCATGTTCGAGGCGCTGTTCATCCTCACCGCCGTGGACGCCGGCACGCGCGTCGGCCGGTTCATGCTGCAGGACACCGTCGGCAACGTCTGGAAGAAGTTCGGCGACCTGTCGTGGCGCCCGGGCAACCTCCTGGCCAGCGCGGCCGTCGTGGCGGCGTGGGGGTACTTCCTCTACGTCGGCGTCACCGACCCGCTCGGCGGCATCAACCAGCTGTTCCCGCTGTTCGGCATCGCCAACCAGCTGCTCGCGGCGATCGCGCTGACGCTGGCGACGACGCTGCTCATCAAGCACGGACGGCTGCGCTACGCGTGGGTGACGGGCGTCCCGCTGGCCTGGGACCTCGTGACGACGATGACCGCGAGCTACCAGAAGGTGTTCTCCGACAACCCCGCGATCGGCTACTTCGCCCAGCGGGCCCGCTACGCGGACGCCCTCGACGCGGGGCAGCTGCTGGCGCCCGCCAAGGCTCCCGACGAGATGCAGCAGATCGTCACGAACTCGACCGTCAACGGCGTGCTGCAGTCCGTCTTCGCCGTCCTCGTCCTCGTCGTGGTCGCCAACGCCGCCGTCGTCGTGGTGCGGGCCGTGCGCGCCGGGTCGCTGCCGACGACCGAGGTCCCGGCCGTCGCCTCGCAGCTGGTCGAACCCGCGGGCCTGTTCGCCTCGGCCGGGGAGAAGGCCGCGGTCGCCGCGGCGGGGAGCTCCGGGACCGGGAGCGCGGCGGAGGTGCGGCGGTGAGGGCCCTGCTGCGGGGGGTGCGCTGGTACCTGCGGGAGATCGGCGGCTCCGCCCGCTGGGACGCCTACCTCGCGTCCTGCGCCGAGCACGGCCACGCCCCCGTGTCGCGGGGGGAGTTCGAGCGGGCGCGGGCGGACGCGCGGGCCGGGTCGCCCGGCGCCCGCTGCTGCTGACGTGCCCGCTGCTGCTGACGCGCCCGCTGCTGCCGGCGCGCCCGGTCGGGCATGATCGGCGGGTGGTCGAGATGAGCGTCGAGGAGTTCGAGGAGGCCGTCGCCGACGCGCTCGACGAGGTCCCGGAGGACCTGGCGCGGGCGATGGACAACGTCGTTGTCCTCGTCGTCGACGACCCGCCCGACGACGCCCCGCCGGACCTGCTCGGCCTCTACGAGGGCACCCCGCTGACCGAGCGGGGGACCTGGTGGGCGGCCGGGTCGCTGCCGGACCGGATCTCCATCTTCCGCAACCCCACGCTGGCCGTCTGCGCGGACCGCGACGAGGTCGTGGCGGAGGTGCGGATCACCGTCGTCCACGAGATCGCCCACCACTTCGGCATCGACGACGACCGGCTGCACGAGCTGGGCTGGGCCTGACGGACCGCGCCGGGGTCCGGCACCCACCGGGCCCCCGGCGGGTGCGGAATCGCCGCGCCCCGGGAGCCGTTGAGCGGGTATGACCGAGATCACGACCCGGGGCGGGGTCACCCAGCCGCCCGTGTCCCTCCCGCAGGGCCTGGGGGACCTGTCCGTCGACGCGCTGCAGTTCGCCCTCGCGCGCTCGGCGTTCGACGACCGCCGCTTCACCGACGCCGTCGCGGCGCTGGAACCCCTCGTGGTCCGTCACCCGGGTGACCGCGCTGCGCGCGAGCTGCTGGCGCGCAGCTACTTCTCGGCGGCGATGCTCGCCAAGGCGGAGGTCCAGGCGCGGGACCTGGTGCGCCGCAGCCCGTCCGACGCCTACGCCCACCTGCTGCTCTCGCGCTGCCTGGAGCGCCAGTCGCGCCCCGACGAGGCCCGGGGGCACCGCGTGATGGCGCACGTCCTCGGCGCCGACTGACGCGGCGCCGCGTCGTCAGACGAGGTCGATCAGCGAGCCGATCGAGTCGACGACGCGGTGCGGGCGGAACGGGAACCTCTCGACCTGGTCCGCCTTGGTCGACCCGGTGAGGACGAGGAAGGTGCGAAGGCCCGCCTCGATGCCCGCGACGACGTCGGTGTCCATCCGGTCGCCGATCATCGCGGTCGTCTCGGAGTGCGCCTCGATGCGGTTCATGGCGGAGCGGAACATCATCGGGTTCGGCTTCCCGACGAAGTAGGGTTCCGCGCCCGTCGCGCGCGTGATGAGCGCCGCGACGGACCCCGTCGCCGGCAGCGACCCCTCGGCCGAGGGGCCGGTGGCGTCGGGGTTCGTCGCGATGAACCGCGCACCCTTCTCCACCAGCCGGATCGCCCGGGTGATCGCCTCGAAGGAGTAGGTGCGGGTCTCACCCAGCACGACGTAGTCGGGGTCGGTGTCGGTCAGGACGAAACCCGCCTCGTGCAGCGCCGTCGTCAGCCCCGACTCCCCGATGACGTACGCGGAACCCTGCGGCATCTGCCGCGCCAGGAAGTCCGCCGTCGCCATGGCCGAGGTCCAGATGGACTCCTCGGGCACGTGCAGGCCCGTGCGCGCGAGCCGGGCCGCGAGGTCGCGCGGCGTGAAGATCGAGTTGTTCGTCAGCACCAGGAACCGGCGGCCGGAGTCCACCAGCCGGGCGAGGAAGTCCGCGGCCCCGGGCAGCGCGCGCTCCTCGTGGACGAGGACCCCGTCCATGTCCGTCAGCCAGCACTCGATGTCGATCTCGTCCTGCACGCCGTCACCCCTCCGTGTCGTCCGCGGGCGGGCCCGTCGTCGGGCCCGACGTCGAGCCGGTCAGCCGGGCAGCCCCGCCAGGACGGCCGCGGTGCCCGACAGTCCCAGCCGGGTGGCCCCCGCGTCGAGCATGGCGAGGGCGGCCTCGGTGGTCCGGATGCCGCCGCTGGCCTTGACGCCGAGCCGGCCTCCGACCGTCTGCGCCATGAGCGCGACGGCGTGCGTGCTCGCCCCGCCGCTGGGGTGGAAGCCCGTCGACGTCTTGACGAAGTCCGCGCCCGCGGCCTCGGCCGCGCGGCACACCGCGACGAGGACCGCGTCGGGCAGGGCCGCGGACTCGACGATGACCTTCAGCACGGTCGGGGCCGGGGCGGCGGTGCGCACGGCGGCGATGTCCGCCTGCACCGCGGCGACCTCGCCGGCCAGCGCGGCGCCCACGTCGATGACCATGTCGACCTCGTCCGCCCCGGCCGCGACGGCGGCGGCCGCCTCGGCGGCCTTGGTCGCGCTCGTGTGCTTGCCGGAGGGGAAGCCGCACACGGTGGCCACGACGAGACCGACGCCTGCGACCGGCAGCATCGACGGCGAGACGCACACCGCGAGGACCCCCAGCTCGCGCGCCTCGGCGCACAGCGCGGCGACGTCGGCCGCCGTGGCCTCGGGCTTGAGCAGGGTGTGGTCGACGAGGCGGGCGACGTCGGCGGCCGTGCGGGGGGAGGGGGCGGTCACGGGCGGGAGTCTGCCACCGACCGCGGGGCCCGCCCTCCCGGCGGAGGTCCCCGCCGGCGGGCGAGGCGTCGCGGTGGAGCGGGGGCTAGCGTCGGCGTCCCGACCGCCGACTGGAGGACGCGCCGTGAGAGACGTGCTGCCCGCGGTCCTGCGCTGGGCCGGGCAGGGTCAGGCCTGCGCCGTGGCGACCGTGGTCCGCACCTGGGACAGCGCGCCGCGCCCCGCGGGGGCGTCGATGGCCGTGGCGGCAGACGGCGAGGTGGCCGGCAGCGTCTCGGGGGGCTGCGTGGAGGGTGCCGTGCACGGGGTCGCCCTGGAGGTCCTCGCGTCGGGGACGGCCCGCCGCGTCACCTACGGCGTCTCCGACGACGAGGCCTTCGCGGTGGGCCTGACCTGCGGCGGGGTGCTCGAGCTGCTCGTGGCGCCCGTGACGGCCGGGGACGTCGCCCTGCTCGCGGCGATGGCCGGGGACCTGCGCGACGAGCGGCCCGTGGCCCTCGTCACGGTCGTGGGCCCGGCGGGCCCGCCCGGTGCGGCGGCCCCGCCTCCCGCCGGGGAGGCGACCGGCGCCGAGGAGGCGACTGGTGCCGAGGCGTCGCCGGGCCCCGCCCGGCCCGGGTCCCGCGTGCTCGTGGGCCCCGCGGACGGCCCCGTGCGCGGTTCGCTCGGCACGGCGCGCCTCGACGCCGCGGTCGCGGACGCCGCCCGCGGGGTGCTCGCGGCGGGGCGCGCGGGCGTCGTGCACCTCGGCCCCGACGGCGAGCGCCGCGGAGACGAGCTCGCGGTGTTCGTCGAGTCGTGCGCGCCCCCGCCGCGCCTGCTCGTCTTCGGCGCCATCGACTTCGCCGCGGCGCTCGTGCGGATGGGCCGGTTCCTCGGCTTCCGCGTGACGGTGTGCGACGCGCGCCCGCTGTTCGCCACGGCGGCACGGTTCCCGGACGCCGACGAGGTCGTCGTGGCCTGGCCGCACCGGTGGCTCGCCACGGCCCCCGTCGACGACCGCACGGTCGTCTGCGTCCTGACCCACGACCCGAAGTTCGACGTGCCGCTGCTCGAGGTGGCGCTGCGGACCCCGGCCGCGTACGTGGGGGCGATGGGCAGCCGCCGCACGCACGAGACGCGCCTGGCCGCGCTGCGGGCGGCGGGGCTGACCGACGCCGAGCTGGCCCGGCTGTCCTCGCCGATCGGCCTCGACCTCGGCGGGCGCACTCCCGAGGAGACCGCGGTGTCCATCGCCGCGGAGGTCGTCGCGCGCCGGTGGGGCGGCAGCGGACGACGGCTGTCCGAGGTCGCCGGCCCCGTGCACGCCGCCGCGGCGGGGGCGCCACCCGCGCCGTCCGGACCCGTCGAGGCGGCGGCCGGCGGTTAGGCTCCTCGCCGTGGTGAGCCTCCCTGGTCTGAAGAACGTCCTCGACCGCAGCAGCGGTGCGGAGACCCTCCCCTCCCCGCGCCCGGTGCGCCTGACGGGGTGGGGCCGCACGGCCCCGACGACCGCGACGGTGCTGCGCACGGCCGACCTCGACGTGCTCGCCGAGGCCGTGCGCACGGCGGGCCCGCGGGGCGTCATCGCCCGCGGCCTGGGCCGCAGCTACGGCGACTCGGCGCAGAACGCGGGCGGCCTGGTCATCGACATGACGGCGCTGGACCGCATCCACCGCATCGACGTCGACGCGGCCCTCGTCGAGGTCGACGCCGGGGTGTCGCTGGACACGCTGCTGCGGACCGTCGTCCCGCACGGGCTCTGGGTTCCCGTGCTGCCCGGCACCCGCCAGGTGACCGTCGGCGGAGCCATCGGCGCCGACATCCACGGCGGCAACCACCACACGCAGGGCAGCTTCAGCAACCACGTCCTGTCGCTGGACCTGCTGACCGCCGACGGGACGATCCGCACGCTGACCCCCGACGGCCCCGAGCGCGAGCTCTTCCTGGCCACCACGGGCGGCATGGGCCTGACGGGCGTCGTGCTGCGCGCGACGATCCGCCTCGACCGCGTCGAGACGTCCTACTTCATCGCCGACGTCGAGCAGGCGCCGAACTTCGACGAGCTGCTCGAGCGGCTGCAGCGCAACGACGAGAAGTACACGTACTCCAAGACGTGGTTCGACTCCGTCACCCAGGGCGAGCACATGGGCCGCGGCTTCCTGCTGCGCGGTTCCAGCGCGAAGCTCGAGGACCTGCCGAAGAAGCTGCGCAAGGACCCGCTGAAGTTCGACGCCCCGCAGCTCGCGACGTTCCCGGACCTGTTCCCGTCGGGGATGCTCAACCGGCTCACCGCGAAGGCGCTGAACGAGTTCTACTACCGCAAGGCGCACACCGAAGACGGTGTGGTGCAGAACATCACGCAGTTCTACCACCTGCTCGACCTGTTCGCGGACTGGAACCGCGCCTACGGACCGAACGGGTTCCTGCAGTACCAGTTCGTCGTCCCCTTCGGCCGCGAGGACGTCCTGCGCGCGAGCATGGAGGCGATCGTGCAGTCCGGTCACATCTCGGCGCTGAACGTCCTCAAGCGCTTCGGCCCGGGCAACGACGCGCCGCTGTCCTTCCCGACGGAGGGCTGGACGCTGGCCGTCGACCTGCCGGTGCGCGAGGGGCTGGACCGGCTGTGCGACACCCTCGACGAGATGGTCCTCGACGCGGGTGGGCGGCTGTACCTGGCCAAGGACTCGCGGACGACGGCCGAGCGCTTCGCCCGCATGTACCCGCGCCTGGAGGAGTGGCGACGGGTCCGCGACGCCGTGGACCCGGAGCGCACGTTCGCCTCGGACCAGGCGCGCCGGCTGTCGCTGGTCACGGGGTGAGCCGCGGCGCCCGTCCGCTCCCCGCGGGGGTGCCGGGCCGCGCTGAGCCGGCGGCTCAAGCCAGGGGGTGGGGGTGCCGATGGACGGGCGGACGGAACAGCCGTCGTCGGGGGA
>NZ_JAAALN010000049.1 GCF_009906795.1 Kineococcus siccus | reverse complement strand
CACGGGGACCGCGTCGCCGAGCGCCGCCTCGGGCTGGTGGTCGAGGAACAGGGTCCAGGGCCGGGCGAGGCCGGCCGCGGACGCCTCCGCCGAGGCCGCGCGCCGGCAGGCCCGGTCGAGGTCGTCGAGCCGGCCGGCGGCGGCCGCGGCCCCGAAGAGGTCGTGCGGCGTCCGCAGCGGCGAGTCCTCCGGCCCGCGCACGAGGGCCGCGAAGGCGACCGGTGTGCGGCGGTCCAGGTCGACCACGGGCTGGAAGAGCACCCGCAGCCCGCCGGTGGCGAGCAGGCGCGTGAGCTCGTCGCCGCGGGAGGTCGCCCCGGTCGTCGCACGGGTCGTCGCCACGGTCGTCGCCCCTCCGGCGCTGCGGTGGGTGCTGACGGCGGTCACCGCACCCCATCGGCAGCTCGGGCTCCCGACTTGAACCGGCCCCGTGCGGTCGGCGTCCCCCGGCGGGGGGCCGACGCCGGCGTCCCGGTGCGGTCGCGGACCCCGCTGCGGGCGGACGTTCGACATCGTCGAACCGTCCGCGTTGACGACCCTCGTCGCTGCTCCTAACGTCCGGCGGGCGGCGATCCAGTCGCGCATCTCAACTCGACGGGGAGTTCTCCATGTCAGAGCGCAGTTCGACGCAGACTGCCGCCCGGACGGTCCCGAAGCGACCGACGCTGGTCGGTGAACTCCTCGCGGAGTTCGCCGGGACCGCCATCCTCATCCTCTTCGGCGTGGGCGTCGTCGCCCAGGTCGTCGCGGGGCAGAACGGCGGCGCCGACTCCATCCACTGGGCGTGGGGCCTCGGCGTCACCTTCGGCATCTACGTGGCCGGCCGCACCACCGGCGCCCACCTCAACCCGGCGGTCACGATCGCGCTGGCGGTGTACAAGGGCTTCAGCTGGGCGAAGGTGCTGCCCTACTCGATCGCGCAGTTCGCGGGCGCCTTCGTCGCGGCGCTCATCGTGCGCTGGACGTACGCGGACGCCATCGCGACGGTCGACCCCGAGCACACGTTCAAGACCCAGGGGATCTTCGCGACGCTCCCGGGCACGGGCGTGAGCATCGGCACCGCGTTCCTCGACCAGATCGTCGGCACGGCGATCCTGGTGTTCCTCATCTTCGCCATCACGGAGCTGCGCGCCACGCCGCCCGCGGCGAACCTCGCGCCCTTCATCATCGGCCTGGTCGTCGTCGGCATCGGCATGGCCTGGGGCAGCAACGCCGGCTACGCCATCAACCCGGCGCGCGACTTCGGCCCGCGCGTCGCGGAGTTCATCACGGGCTACGGCACGGCGATGCGCGAACCGGGTGGCCAGCTGTACTTCTGGGTGCCGATCGTGGCGCCCGTGATCGGTGCGCTCGTCGGAGGCGGGCTGTACCGCGTCCTCGTCGAGCGGCACCTGCCGGACGAGGACCCCGAGGACCAGCCCGCGGGCCGGATCCCCTCCACCGACGACTGACCGACCCCCCACTGCAGAGAGGCAGCACCCCCACCATGGCCAGCAGCGACACCCCGCGCTACGTCGGCGCCGTCGACCAGGGCACGACCTCCACCCGCTTCATGGTCTTCGACCACGGCGGCAACGAGGTCGCCAAGTACCAGCTCGAGCACACGCAGATCATGACGCGGCCCGGCTGGGTCGAGCACGACCCGATCGAGATCTGGGAGCGGACCAGCTCCGTCATCCAGTCCGGTCTGCGCCAGGCGGGGCTGACCGCGAGCGACCTCGCCGCGCTGGGCATCACCAACCAGCGCGAGACGACGCTGGTCTGGAACAAGGTCACGGGCCGCCCGTACTACAACGCCATCGTGTGGCAGGACACCCGCACCGACCGGCTGGCCTCGGCGCTGGACCGCGACGAACGTGGCCAGGTCATCCGCCGCAAGGCCGGGCTGCCCCCGGCGACGTACTTCTCCGGCGGCAAGGTCCAGTGGATCCTCGAGAACGTCGAGGGGGTGCGCGAGGCCGCCGAGAAGGGTGAGGCGATCTTCGGCAACACCGACTCGTGGCTGATCTGGAACCTCACGGGCGGCGTCCGCGGGGGGGTCCACGTCACCGACGTGACCAACGCCAGCCGCACCATGCTCATGGACCTCGAGACCCTGGACTGGGACGACGAGCTGCTGGGGTTCTTCGGCATCCCCCGGGCGATGCTGCCGACGATCAAGCCGTCCTCGTGCACCGAGGCGTACGGGACCACGCTCGCGACCGGCCCCCTGGGTGGCGAGGTCAAGCTGACCGGCATCCTGGGCGACCAGCAGGCCGCCATGGTCGGCCAGGTCTGCTTCGCGCCCGGCGAGGCCAAGAACACCTACGGCACGGGCAACTTCATGCTGCTGAACACGGGCGAGGAGCTCGTGCGCTCCGAGGCCGGGCTGCTCACCACGGTCTGCTACCAGTTCAACGACGACAAGCCCGTCTACGCGCTCGAGGGCTCGATCGCCGTGACCGGGTCCGCGGTGCAGTGGCTGCGCGACCAGCTCGGCATCATCTCCGGTGCGTCGCAGTCGGAGACGCTGGCGGCGTCGGTCGAGGACTCGGGCGGCTGCTACTTCGTCCCCGCGTTCTCCGGGCTGTTCGCGCCGTACTGGCGCTCCGACGCCCGCGGCGCGATCGTCGGGCTCTCGCGCTACAACACCAACGCGCACATCGCCCGGGCCACGCTGGAGGCGATCTGCTACCAGAGCCGCGACGTCACCGAGGCCA
The DNA here is from genome assembly GCF_009906795.1 of Kineococcus siccus. Lineage (GTDB taxonomy): Bacteria > Actinomycetota > Actinomycetes > Actinomycetales > Kineococcaceae > Kineococcus > Kineococcus siccus. The sequence goes on along the minus strand of NZ_JAAALN010000049.1, from coordinate 18,570 downwards.
TGGCGAAGGACTCGGGCGTGCCCGTGGAGATCCTCAAGGTCGACGGCGGGATCACCGCCAACCAGCTGTGCATGCAGCTGCAGGCGGACATCCTCGGCGTCCCCGTCTCCAAGCCCGTCGTGGCCGAGACGACCGCCCTCGGCGCCGCCTACGCGGCCGGCCTGGCCGTCGGGTTCTGGAAGGACACCGACGAGCTGCGCGAGAACTGGAACGAGGGTCAGCGCTGGGAGCCGACCTGGGACGACACCCAGCGCAAGGACGGCTACGCCGGCTGGAAGAAGGCCGTCGAGCGGACGTTGGACTGGGTGGACGTCGACTGACGCACCACCGGGCCGCGCGGGCGGGGCACCTCCCCCCGCCCGCGCGGACCGGCTCCCGGCGGCGCACCACGGGCCGGGGGCCCGCTGCGGCCGCGCAGCACCGCCGAACACGCCGCCGGGGGAGGGCACCGGCGGCCTCCGCCGGCCGTTGACCGTCCGGACGGATGCGCACCACGGGGGCGGCCGAGGCCGCGCCCGACACGAGCAGGACACCACGCAAGGACCGAGGGAGCTGGACGTGGAGAGCAAGGCACTGTCATCGCAGGCACGGGTGGACGCACTGCGCGACATGGCGACGGGTGAGCTGGACGTGCTCGTGGTCGGAGGTGGGGTGGTCGGCACGGGCGCCGCCCTGGACGCCGTCACGCGCGGCCTGCGCACCGGCCTCGTCGAGGCGCGCGACTGGGCCAGCGGCACGTCGAGCCGCTCCTCCAAGCTGGTCCACGGCGGCCTGCGCTACCTCGAGATGCTGGACTTCGCGCTGGTCCACGAGGCGCTGCGCGAGCGCGGGCTGCTGCGCAACAAGCTGGCCCCGCACCTCGTGAAGCCGGTGCCGTTCCTGTACCCGCTGACCAAGCGGGTCCGCGAGCGCCCGTACATCGGCTCGGGCATCGCGCTCTACGACGGCATGGCGCTGTCGTCGGGGAACAACCAGGGCTTCCCGCTGCACCGGCACCTGACGCGGCGCGGCGTGCTGCGCGAGGCGCCGGGCATCCGCAAGGACGCCATGGTCGGCGCGATCCAGTACTACGACGGCCAGGTGGACGACGCGCGCCACACCATGATGATCGCGCGCACCGCGGCGCAGTACGGCGCGCTGGTGGCGAACCGCACGCGCGTGAAGGAGTTCGTCCGCGAGGGCGAGCGGGTCATCGGGGCCGTCCTGGTCGACCTCGAGGCCGGTACCGAGATCACGGTGCGCGCCAAGCAGGTCATCAACGCGACCGGCGTGTGGACCGACGAGACGCAGGAGCTCGTCAACGCGCGCGGGCAGTTCAAGGTGCGGGCGTCCAAGGGGATCCACCTCGTCGTCCCGCGCGACCGGATCCAGTCCAAGACGGGCATGATCCTGCGCACCGAGAAGAGCGTGCTCTTTATCATCCCGTGGGGCCGGCACTGGATCATCGGCACCACGGACACCGACTGGGACCTGGACAAGGCGCACCCGGCGGCGACGAGCGCGGACATCGACTACGTGCTGGAGCACGTGAACTCGGTGCTGAACTCGCCGCTGACGCGCGCCGACGTGCAGGGCGTCTACGCCGGGCTGCGGCCGCTGCTGTCGGGGGAGTCGGAGTCGACGAGCAAGCTCTCCCGCGAGCACGTCGTGGGCCACCCCGTCCCCGGGCTCGTCGTCGTCGCGGGCGGCAAGTACACGACGTACCGCGTCATGGCCAAGGACGCTGTCGACGTGGCGGTCGACGGCCTCGACGGGCGGATCCCCGCGTCGACGACGGAGAACGTGCCGCTCGTCGGCGCCGAGGGCTACCAGGCCCTGTGGAACCAGCGGCACCGCCTCGCGGCGCAGGCCGGGATCCACGTCGACCACGTCGAGCACCTGCTCAACCGGCAGGGCTCGCTCGTGACGGAGGTCCTGGACCTCATCGCCGCGGACCCGGAGCTCGGCAAGGTGCTGCCGCACGCCGACGACTACCTGCGGGCCGAGGTCGTCTACGCCGCGACCCACGAGGGGGCCCAGCACCTCGACGACGTCCTGGCCCGCCGGACGCGGATCTCCATCGAGACCTACGACCGGGGCACCGAGAGCGCCGAGCTCGTCGCGGACCTGATGGGGGACGCGCTGGGCTGGGACGCCGAGCGGCGCGCCACGGAGATCAAGCACTACCTGCAGCGCGTCGCCGCCGAGCGCGCGTCGCAGGAGGAGCCGGACGACGCGAGCGCGGACGCCGTGCGCCTCGGGGCGCCGGACATCGTCCCCGCCTGAGACGCCGGGTCCGGGGGCCCGCCGGGCCCGGGGTTCACACCCCGGGGCCGGCGGGCCCCTCGTCGTCGCGGGACCGGCCGCGCCGCGACCGCCGCACCAGGGCGGCGTAGGCGGGGCGCAGCGTGTCGGCCACCCCGGCCGCACCGGGGCCGAGGACCCCGTCGTCGAGGTCGTCGGCGACCGTGCGCCCCGGCAGCGGGGCGGGGGCCGCGATCTCGGGCAGCGGCCCGCGCGCGCGGTGGAACACGGCCGCGGAGGCCGTGAGGTCCTCCACCGCCGCGGAGGGTCCCGAGGCGGCGGCCTCGATGCGCCGCAGCAGGTCCGAGAGCTCCACGCCGCGCAGGGTGAGCGCCGTGGCGGGTTCGTCGTCGAGCCGTTCGGCGAGGACGTACACGAGCGCGGCGGCGTGCTTGCAGGGTTCGCCGTCGTCGGGGCAGCTGCAGTCGTAGGTGACGTCGTCGGCGCCGGGCAGGAGGTCGACGCCGACCTCGTCCAGCAGGCCGACGAGCGCCGGCGGGACGTCGCCCGCGAACAGCGGTGCGAGGAGCAGGGGGTTCTCCACGACGACCGCGACGACGGCGTCGACCTCGGTGGGTGACCAGCGGCGGACCCCGACCTCCACGAGGTAGGGACGGGGGCGGCTGCCCTGCACGCGGGCCGTGACGGCGCCGCGGTGCGGGCGGAGGTCGCTCACCTGGCCGGCGCGGGCGTAGGTGCGCCCGCGCGCCAGGCGGCCGGTGTCGCCACCGCCCTCGAGGGTGGCCACGAACCGCTGCGACCACCACGTCTGGGCGATGCGCCCGCGCTGCGCGCGCAGGGGGCGGCCCGTGCCCGGCCGCCGCCTGCCGAAGGAGTCCGGCCCGACCACGGCGTCAGTCACCGACCGCGTCGGCGCCGAGCGCGACGAGCTGGGCCAGCGCGTCGGCGTCGAGCTCGGTGATCCAGCCCTCGCCGCGGCCGACGACGCTCTCCGCGAGGTCGCGCTTGCGGGTGATCATGTCGTCGATGCGCTCCTCGACCGTGCCGGCGCTGACCACCTTGCGGACCTGCACCGAGCGCCGCTGCCCGATGCGGTAGGCGCGGTCGGTCGCCTGGTCCTCCACGGCCGGGTTCCACCACCGGTCCACGTGGACGACGTGGTTGGCGGCCGTGAGGTTCAGGCCCGTGCCGCCGGCCTTCAGCGACAGCAGCATGACCGCGGGACCGCCGGCGCCGGCGAAACCCGCCACCATCGCGTCGCGCTCGCGGCGCCCCACCCCGCCGTGCAGGAACGGCACCTCGGCGCCCGTGCGCTCGGACAGGTGCGGCGCGAGCATCCGGCCGAAGGCCGCGAACTGCGTGAACACGAGCACCTTCTCGCCGTCGGCGTGCGCCGCGTCGACGACGTCGTCGAGCAGCTGCAGCTTGCCCGAGCGGTGCCGTCCGCGGTGCAGCAGCGGGGACCCGTCGCCCAGGTAGTGGGCCGGGTGGTTGCAGACCTGCTTCAGCCGCGTCAGCGTCGACAGGACCAGGCCGCGGCGCTCCATCCCCTCCGCGTCGGCCAGCTTCGCGAGCATCGCGTCGACGACGGCCTGGTACAGCCCCGCCTGCTCGGGGGTGAGGTTGGCGCGCACCGTCATCTCGATCTTCTCCGGCAGGTCGCCGGCCACCAGGGGATCGGTCTTCAGGCGCCGCAGCACGAACGGCCGGGTGATGAGGGCGAGGCGGCGCGCGGGTTCGGCGTGGCCGAGCTTCTCGACCGGCACGGCGAAGGTGTCGCGGAACGTGGCCGCGGACCCGAGCAGGCCGGGGTTCGTGGCGTCGAGGACCGCGCGCAGGTCCTCGAGCCGGTTCTCGACGGGCGTTCCCGTCAGCGCCACGCGGTGCTGCGCCCCGACGGCCCGGACGGCGCGCGCGGCCCGGGTCGCCGCGTTCTTCACGTGCTGCGCCTCGTCCAGCGCGACGCGGCGCCAGGCCACGCGGGCCAGGTCCTCGACGTCGCGCACCACCAGCCCGTACGTCGTCACGACGAGGTCGTGCGCCGCGGCGACGCCGAGGAACTCCTCCCCGCGGGGTCGCGCCGTGCCGTGGTGCACGTGCACGCGCAGCCCCGGCGCGAACCGGCGCGCCTCGGCCTCCCAGTTGCCGACCACCGACATCGGGCACACGAGCAGCGTCGGCCCGGTCCCGGGCGAGGTCTCCTGCTCGTGCAGCAGCAGGGCGAGCAGCTGCACCGTCTTGCCCAGCCCCATGTCGTCGGCGAGGACGGCGCCCAGGCCGAGCCGCGACATCGCCGCGAGCCACGTCAGACCGCGTTCCTGGTAGGGCCGCAGCTGCGCGCGCAGACCCGCGGGGACGGGCACGGGGACCAGGCGCTGCTCGGCCTCGCCCGACAGGAGCTCGCCCAGGACGCCGTCGGCCCGCACCCCCGTCACGGGGCCCGGCAGCGTGCGCGCGGAGGCGACGGCCCCGAGCACGTCGACCACCGTGGCTCGCCCGGAACCGCGGCGGCGGAGGAACTCGGCGCTGCGCTGCAACGCGTCCCGGTCGACGTGGACCCAGGCGCCGCGGAACTTCACGAGGTCGGACTTGGCGCGCGCGAGCGCCCGCAGCTCCGCCTCACCGATGTCGGTGCCGCCCAGCGCGGCCTGCCACCGGAACGCCACGAGGTCGTCGCGGCGCAGCCGGGGGTCGGTGACGACGCCGGGCTGGACGGCGGAGCCGGACAGCGAGAACGACACCTGCGGGCGCGTCCAGCGGGCGGGGAGCTGCAGCGGGACGCCGGCCGCGGTGAGCTGCGGGCCGCCGACCTCGACGAGGTCCAGCAGGTCGGCGAGGCCGAGCTCGACGTCGGCGTCCGCGGCGCCCGACAGCAGCCGGCGCAGCGGGGGGTGCGCGGCCCCCGCGCGCGCCGTGCCCGTGAGCAGCACGAGCAGGGGGTCCTCCCCGCCGGACCCGCCGCCGGGCCCGCTCGCCTCGGCGCGCGCCTCGGCGAGGGTGAGCGTGAGGCTCGGGTCGTCCAGGGGCCGCAGCCGCGCCTGCAGCGTCCAAGACCCGGCGGGCTCCTCGACGCCGTCGGCGTCGGTGTCGGCGTGGTCGCGGGCGTCGCCGTCCTCCGCGCCGTCGCGGGCGGCGTGCAGGACGTCCTCCTCCCACGGGTCGGGCTCCACGACGCGCAGCACGAGCTCGTAGCCCTCGTCCTCACCGCTGCGCTGCCACTCGCGGACGCGGCGCGCCAGGGCCGCGGGTGAGCCCGCGCCCGTGACGGGTGCCCCCGTGCGCAGCGCGGCGAGCCACGCCCGCACCGCGGGGGCCTGCGGCGCCGAGCCCGGCAGCACCCGCTCCGTGCGCCGCGCGGCCGTGAGGTCGACGACGAGCTGCGCGACCTCGTCGAGGACGGTGGTCGCGGCCCGCGGTGGCGTCCGGCCGGGCGCTCCCGCGGGGTCGACCTCGGCGCGCAGGACGGGGGGTGCGGCCTCCGCGACCGCGGCGCGCCAGCGGTTCGTGCGGCGGTCGGGCAGGGGCACCCAGCGGGCGTACCACTCGCCGGCCGCAGGCCCCTGCGCCCCGTCGTCCGTCGCCGCGCCCGCCGTCCCGTCGGCCGCCCCGTCGGCGCGGGGACCGGCCGGGGCCAGGTCGGGCACGACGCGGCCCGCGTCCAGCAGCGCCAGGGCGCCGCGCGCGACGTGCGCGAGCCAGCGCAGCCCGTCCCCGGCGGGCACGCCCGCGGCCGCGTCGACCTCGGCCAGCACCGCCAGGACCTCCGCGCCCGCGACCTCCACGACCGGCAGCGGCACGACGCGCAGGACGAGGTCGTCGCGGGGCCGGGCGGTCGAGGCGACGGGGCGGCCCGCGGGCGTGGTCGGCAGCAGGACCCCGACGCTGCGGCTCACGGGCCGCGACAGCACCCGCGCGAGCGCCGTGGCGCGCGGCGCCGCGGAGGCGAGCCGGGCCAGGTCGGCCGGGCGGGCCGCCCCGGGGACGCGCCGCGGCACCTCGACCCACAGCGCGAGCGTGTGCGCCCGCGTCCAGAGGCCGTGGACGAGGAGCACGCGGAGAGCTTACGGAGGCGCGGGGACGAAGGCCCCACGGCCGGTGCCGCGCGGCGGCGAGCCCCGGCCGGAGTGCCGCGCACCGCCGGTCCTGGTACCCCTGGGGCGTGAGCGAGCGCAGCCGGCCCCCCCGCCCGTCGACCGCCGGCGAGGGTCCTGCGGCCCCCGGCGCGGGACGGGGTGGCCGCGTCACCCCGATCCTCGTCGTCACCGCTCTCGCGTCCGCGATCTCGGGGTTCCTCTACGGCTACGACACCGGGATCATCTCCGGTGCCCTGCTGCAGATCGGCGACGAGTTCGACATCTCCCGCGTGCAGGAGCAGACGATCACCGCGGGCATCCTCGTCGGCGCGGTGATCGGGGCCTTCGTCGGCTCCCGGCTCGCGGAACGCCTGGGCCGGCACCGGACCATCCTCGTGGTGGCGGCCGTGTTCGTCGCCGGGACCCTGCTGTGCAGCGTCGCCCCCAGCGCGACGACGCTGTCGCTGGCGCGCGTGCTGCTCGGGACCGCGGTCGGGGCGGCCACCCAGACCGTGCCGATGTTCGTGGCCGAGCTCGCTCCGCCCGCGCAGCGGGGTCGCCTCGTCCTGAGCTTCCAGCTCGCCATCGGCGCCGGCATCCTCGTCGCGACCCTGGTCGGCGCGAGCCAGCAGTTCTCCTGGCGGCTGTCGATCGGCGCGGCCGCCGTGCCCGCGGCCCTCCTGTTCCTGCTCGTCCTGAAGCAGCCCGAGAGCCCGCGCTGGCTGGTGAAGGTCGACCGCGTCGACGAGGCGCGCAGCACGCTGCAGCGCCTGCGCGGTACCGCCGGGGCGCAGGACGTGGAGCGCGAGCTCGACGAGATCCGCGACCTCGTGGCGCACGAGCAGGACGCCCCCGTGCGCGGCTGGCCCGGCCTGCGCCAGGGCTGGGTGCGGCCCGCGGTCGTCGTGGGCTGCGGCATCGCGCTGTTCACGCAGCTGTCCGGCATCGAGATGGTCGTCTACTACACCCCGACCATCCTCACGGGCGTCGGGTTCACGCGCTCCGACGCGCTGCTGGCCAGCGTCGCGCTCGCGAGCACGTACCTCGTCGCGCAGCTGGTGGGCCTCGCCGTCGTCGACCGCGTCGGGCGCCGTCGCCTCGCCCTCGTCACGACGCCGGGCGCCGCGGCGGCCCTCCTGCTGCTGGGCGCGCTGTTCGTCACCGGCCGCGACAGCCCCGGGACCGCCTGGCTGATCGTCACCCTGCTCGTGGTCTTCATGGCCTTCACGTCGGCGGGCCTGCAGCTCATCGGCTGGCTGACCGGCTCGGAGGTGTACCCGCTGTCGGTGCGGCCCGCGGGGACGGCCGCGCAGTCGATGACGCTGTGGGGCACCAACGCGGTGCTGTCGCTGACGATCCTGTCGATGATCGACGGCATCGGCGAAGGCCCCACGTTCTGGGTCTACGCCGCCTTCAACGTCCTGGCGTTCCTGTTCGTCCTGCGCCGCGTGCCCGAGCTGAAGGGCCGGAGCCTGGAGGACATCGAGGGCTCGCTGCGCTCCGGGACGTTCCGCCCCGGCGCCGTCTGAGGGCCGCCGGGCGAGGCCCCGGTCGCCGGTGGCGGCACCGCCGCCCCGGCGATGAGCCATCATCGCAGGATGGGGGAGAGGGAACCGGGGGTCCGCCGGGGGCGGCTGCGGGTGTTCCTCGGCGCGGCCCCCGGGGTGGGCAAGACCGTCGCCATGCTCGACGAGGCGCAGCGCCGCGCCGAGCGGGGCACCGACGTCGTGGTCGCGGTCGTCGAGACGCACGGGCGCCGGGGCACCGCGGCCCGCCTCAGCGGCCTCGAGGTGCTGCCGCGACGGTCGTGCGAGCACCGCGGGGTGCAGCTCAGCGAGATGGACCTCGACGCGGTGCTGGCGCGCGCCCCGCAGGTCGCCGTCGTCGACGAGCTCGCCCACACCAACGCCCCGGGGTCGCGGCACGCCAAGCGCTGGCAGGACGTCGCCGAACTCCTCGACGCGGGCATCGACGTGGTCTCGACCGTGAACATCCAGCACCTCGAGTCGCTCAACGACGTCGTCGCGGGCATCACGGGCGTCCCGCAGCGCGAGACCCTGCCCGACGAGGTGCTGCGCCGCGCCGAGCAGGTGCAGCTGGTCGACATGACGCCGGAGGCGCTGCAGCGCAGGCTCGCGCACGGCAACGTCTACCCCGCGGCGACGGCCGACGCGGCGCTGTCGAACTACTTCCGGACCGGCAACCTCACGGCGCTGCGCGAACTCGCGCTGCTCTGGCTCGCCGACCGGGTCGACGAGGGGCTCGAGCGCTACCGCGCCCAGCAGGGCATCGGCACCCCGTGGCCCGCGCGCGAGCGCGTCGTCGTCGCCCTGACCGGCGGCGCGGAGGGCGCGACGCTGGTCCGCCGCGCCGCCCGCCTCGCGGGGCGCGGGGCGGGCGGTGAGCTGCACGCCGTGCACGTCGCCCGCGCCGACGGGCTGGTGCACGACTCCCCGGCGCGGCTGGCCCGGCAGCGGGCCCTCGTGGAGGACCTCGGCGGCACGTTCCACCGCGTCGTGGGCGACGACGTCGCGGCCACGCTGCTCGACGTCGCGACCGGCCTGAACGCCAGCCAGGTCGTCGTCGGGGCGAGCCGGCACGGCCGCGTCGCCGCGCTGTGGCGACGCGGGGTGGGCGACGCGGTCGTGCGCGGGTCCGGGACGATCGACGTCCTGGTCGTGCCGCACGAGGCCGCCGCGGGCGAGGTGCGGCTGCCGCGGCGCGCCGCCGCGGCCCTGTCCGCGGGACGCCGACGCTCCGGCTGGGCGGTCGCGGTGCTGGGGCCCGCCCTGGTCACGGCCGGCTTCCTCTCCGTGGCGGCGCAGGACTTCTCGACCGTCCTCATGGCCTTCCTGGTCGTCGTCCTGGCCGCCGCCCTCACCGGCGGGCTCCGGCCCGCGGTGGGGGCCGCGCTGCTCGGCAGCCTCGCGGTGAACTGGTTCTTCACGCTGCCGCTGTACCGCCTCACCATCGCGCGGCCGGCCAACGCGGTCGCGCTCGCGGTGTTCCTGCTCGTGGCGCTCGCGGTCTCGGGCACCGTCGACCGCGCGGCGCGGCGCAGCCAGGAGGCCCGGCGCAGCCGCGCCGAGACCGAGGCGCTGTCGGTCCTCACCCGCACGGTGCTGCTCGGCGACGACCCGCTGACCCAGGCGCTGGAGCACACCCGCAGCACCTTCGCCGTGGACTCCGCGACCCTGTTCGAGCGCCCCGCGGCCGACGCGCCGTGGCGGCCCGTCGCGTCGGTGGGGCCGGAGCCGTGCGCGCGGCCCGACGAGGGCGACGCCTCGGTCGTCGAGGACGGCACGTGCCTGGTGCTGCGGGGCCGGCTGCTCGCAGGCGACGACCGGCGGGTCCTCGAGGCCTTCGCCGCGCAGGTCGCCGCGCTGCGCCAGCGCCAGCGGCTGCGCGCGGAGGCCGCGCAGGTGCGGCGCCTGGAGGAGGGGGACGCGGTCCGCGGTGCGCTGCTGACCGCGGTCTCGCACGACCTGCGCACGCCGCTCGCGACGCTCAAGGCGGCCGTGGACAGCCTGCGGGCGCAGGACATCCGCCTCACCGAGGACGACCGCGACGAGCTGCTCGCGAGCGTCGGCGACTCCGCCGACCGCCTCCAGGCGCTCATCGACGACCTGCTCGACCTCACCCGGATCCGCAGCGGGGCCGTCGAGCCGCGGCTGGTCCCCGTGGCGCTCGAGGAGGTCGTGGACCTCGCCGTCTCCGACGCCCTGGGTCCCGCCGTCGCCCCGTCCGGCGCCGACGGGGTGGTCGGCGGGGTGGTCGGCGGGGTGGGCGTCGGGGTGGTCGACGTGGTGGTCGGTGAGGACCTGCCCCTGGTGTGCACCGACCCCGGCCTGCTGCGCCGCGTCGTGGCCAACCTCGTGCAGAACGCGCTGCGGCACGGGGGCGGTGCGGTGCAGCTGCGCGCGGCCGTGGCCGTCGAGGACGGGACCGCCCGCATCCGCCTCCTGGTCGTCGACCACGGCCGCGGGCTGGCCGGGGCCGCCAAGGAGCGCGCCTTCACGCCGTTCCAGCGGCTCGGGGACCGCTCCGGCGCGGGGCTCGGCCTCGGCCTCGCCGTCGCGCGCGGCCTCGCCGAGGCCGTCGACGGCCGCCTCGTGGCCGAGGACACCCCCGGCGGCGGGCTCACCATGGCGCTGGACCTGCCGCTGGCGCCCGCGCCCGCGCCGGCGGGCCGCGAGGACGAGCGGGTGCTGCCGTGAGCCGGGTCCTGGTCGTCGACGACGAGCCCGGGATGCGCCGGGCGCTGGCGATCAACCTGAGCGCCCGCGGCTGGGACGTCACCGAGGCCGCCGACGGCGCGTCGGCGCTCGCGGCAGCCGGCGCCGCGCACCCCGACGTGGTGCTGCTCGACCTGGGGCTGCCCGACCTCGACGGGCTCGAGGTCATCGCCGGCATCCGCGGCTGGAGCGACGTGCCGATCATCGTGCTGACGGCGCGCACCTCCTCGGCCGACACCGTCGACGCCCTCGACGCGGGCGCGGACGACTACGTCACCAAGCCGTTCGCCATGGACGTCCTGCTGGCGCGGCTGCGCGCGGCGCTGCGGCGCGGCGCGGGGGCCGGCCCGGCGCCCGACGTCGTCGACGCCGGCGGGCTGCACATCGACCTCGCCCGGCACACCGTGACGCGCGACGGGGAGGCCGTGAAGCTCACGCCCACCGAGTGGTCGCTGCTGCAGGTCCTGGTCGCCCACTCCGGCCGGCTCGTCACCCAGACGCACCTGCTCAAGGAGGTGTGGGGCCCCGCGTACGGGCGGGAGACGAACTACCTCCGCGTCTACGTCGGGCAGCTGCGCCGCAAGCTCGAACCGGTCCCGTCGCGGCCGCGGCACCTCATCACCGAACCCGGCGTCGGCTACCGCTTCGAGCACTGACGCGGCCGTCGCGTCCGGCGGTCAGTGCCGGATCCAGCCGAACGTCCGCTGGACCGCCTCCTGCCAGTCCTCCCAGCCCCGGGCGCGCGTGGCGGAGTCCATCGTGGGTTCCCACTGGGCCGCGCGGTGCCAGCGCCGGCGCAGGGCCTGGGTGTCGGGCCAGAACCCCACCGCGAGGCCGGCCGCGTACGCCGCGCCGAGCGAGACGGTCTCGGACACCATGGGCCGCACGACGGGTGCGTCGAGGACGTCGGCGACGGTCTGCATCAGCAGGTTGTTCGAGGTCATGCCGCCGTCCACGCGCAGCGACGCGAGCCGCAGCCCCGAGTCCGCGTCCATCGCCTCGACGACCTCGCGGGTCTGCCACGCCGAGGCCTCGAGCGCGGCCCGGGCGATGTGCCCGCGGGTCACGAACGACGTCAGCCCGACGATGAGGCCGCGCGCCTCCGAGCGCCAGTGCGGCGCGAACAACCCGGAGAACGCGGGGACGAAGTAGCAGCCGCCGTTGTCGGGCACGGTGCGCGCGAGGGTCTCGACCTCCGGTGCGGTGGAGATGATCCCGAGGTTGTCGCGCAGCCACTGCACGAGGGAGCCCGTGACCGCGATGGAACCCTCCAGCGCGTAGACGGGCGGTTCGCCGCCGATCCGGTGCGCGACCGTCGTGAGCAGGCCGTGCGAGGAGCGGGTGATCTCGGTGCCGGTGTTCATCAGCAGGAACCCGCCCGTCCCGTACGTGCACTTGGCCTCGCCGGGGGAGAAGCACGTCTGGCCGAACAGGGCCGCCTGCTGGTCGCCCAGCGCCGCCCCGATCCGCGCGCCCGGCACCACGGTGCGCGCCGTGCCGTACACCTCCGAGGAGGAGCGGATCTCGGGCAGCGCCGCGCGCGGCACGCCGAACTCCTCGAGCATCTGCGGGCTGTAGTCCAGCGTCCGCAGGTCCATGAGCATCGTGCGGCTCGCGTTCGTCACGTCGGTGACGTGCGTGCCGCCGTCCGGGCCGCCCGTGAGGTTCCACACCAGCCACGAGTCGATCGTGCCGAACAGGACCTCGCCGGCCTCCGCCCGGCGGCGCAGCCCGGGCACCTCGTCGAGCAGCCAGCGCATGCGCGGCGCCGCGAAGTACGTCGTCAGCGGCAGCCCGCACGCCGCGGCGAAGCGGTCCGTGCCGCCGTCGGCCGCGTAGGCGTCGACCAGGTCGGCGGTGCGGGTGTCCTGCCAGACGACGGCGTTCGCGACGGGGACGCCGGTGCGGCGGTCCCACGCCACGACCGTCTCGCGCTGGTTGGCGATGCCGATGGCGACGACGTCGCCGCCCCCGGCGTCGACCTGGGCCATGGCCTGCGGCACCAGCCGCGCGACGTTGCGCCAGATCTCCGCCGCGTCGTGCTCGACCCACCCCGGGCGCGGGTAGTGCTGGCGGTGCTCGCGCTGCGCGACCGCCACGAGGCGGCCGGCGTGGTCGAAGAGGATGCAGCGCGTCGACGTCGTGCCCTGGTCGATCGCGGCGACGTACCCGCGGTGCTCGGGGCGCTCGTCGGCCTGCCGCTCCGTCGCCATGCCGTGCATCCTGCCGGACGGGCGGCGGGGGCGCGGCGCTCAGCCGCCCCGGGCGCCGAGCCCGCGCGAGACCGCGCGGGCGCTCTGCCGCACCGCGGGGACCAGCCCCGCGCGCGGCCGGCCCCGGGTGTCCACGAGGCGCTCGGACTCCCCGTCGATGCCGAGGGCGCCGACGACCAGGCCGCCGCGGTCGCGCACGGGCGCGGCGATCGAGGCGGTCCCGGCGGCGAGCTCCTCCACGTCCAGCGCCCAGCCCTGCTCCCGGACGGCGGCCAGGGTGCGCCCCAGCACGGCGGGGTCGACGATCGTGCGCTGCGTGAGCGCGGGCAGGCGCTCGCGCCGCCGGCGGCCGCCGACCGACCACGCCAGCAGCACCTTGCCCAGCGCGCACGCGTGCGCGGGCAGCGAGGTCCCCACCTCCAGCTCCTGCCGGCTGTCGTCGGGACGGAACACGTGGTGGACGACGATCGCGCGGCCCTCGGCGAGGACGGCCAGCCGCACCGCCTCGCCGGTGCGCGAGGCGAGGGAGTCGGCCCAGTTGACGGCCTGGGCGCGCAGGTCGTTGGCGTCGATGCGGGGGCGGCCCAGGTCGGCGAGGTCGGCGGAGACCCGGTAGCGGGCGTGGTCGTCCTGCTCGACGAACCCCACCTCGACGAGGGTGCGCAGGATGCCGTGCGCGGTCGTCTTCGCCAGGCCGAGCGCGGTCCCGAGCTCCACGACCCCGAGGCCCTCGGGCGCCGCGGCCAGCAGCCGCAGCGCCGCGGCGGCCCGCTCGATCGACTGGATGGGCCCGGGCACGCGCCCGTCCTGCCCGCGTCGCTCTCGGCTCAGCCGGCGGTGCGCGCCTGCTCGGTGGACTCGTCGTGCTCGACGACCATGCTGACCAGGCCGGTGCGCACGTCGTAGATGCCCGCCGCGACGGGCATGCGCGGCGGCAGGAACGGCCAGGACCGGATGCGCTGCACGTCGTCCACGAGCGTCGCGCGCTGGTCGGCGATGGTGCGGAACTCGATCGAGCGGGAGTCCACGCCCTGCGCCATCACCCGCTCGTGCACGTCGGCGTCGGTGTTCTTCGTCATGCCGCAGTCGGTGTGCGCGACGACGAGGATGCGGGAGACGCCCAGCAGGTAGGTGCCGAGGACCAGCGTGCGCAGGACGTCGTCGGTCACGCGGGCGCCGGCGTTGCGGAGGATCTTCGCGTCGCCCTTGCTCAGGCCCAGCATCTCCAGCGGGGAGATCCGGGAGTCCATGCACGTCAGCACGGCGAGGCCCCTGCCGGCGACGCCGGGCCGGCCGTCGTCGACGAAGGTCTCGCTGTAGCGGGCGTTGGCGGTGAGCACGTCGGCGAAGGGGGCGGTCACGGGGCCAATCTCACCACGCCGCCCGCGGGGGCGGCGACGCTGCGCCCCTCAGGTGGGCGCGGCGAGGGCGAGGGCCGGTTCGGGGCGGTGCACGCCGCGCGGCCGGTAGCCGAGGACGCCCGAGAGCCCGGCGAGGTCGGCCAGCAGCCACGTCGTCGCGAGCCACATCTCCGTGCCCTGCAGACCGGGCACGGTGGCGGGCAGGCCCTCCGCGGCGGGGCCGGGGGCCTGGAACGCGAAGCCCCGGCCGTCGCTCCAGCGGTCCACGACGTCGGACAGCAACCGGCGGGCGAGGGCCACGACCTCCTCGCGCCGGTGCCCCGTCTGCCGCGACAGCAGCCACAGCGGGTGCGCGACGTCCAGGACGTTGCAGGCGTTCTGCGCCTCGGGCGCGAAGAACCGGCGGTCGCCCGCGTGGGCGAGGACGGTGTCGACGGTGCGCTCCGCGTGCGGGACCGGCAGCCCGAACTGCGCGTAGGTGCCCCGCGTCGTGCGGTAGTAGGCGTTGACGACCTGCAGCGACCCGTCCTCGGCGCGCGGCGTCCCCCACGTCCCGGTGCGCGGGTCGATCCGCGTCGCGAGCCAGCCGAACAGCGCCTCGGGGGTTCCGGGGACCCCCTGCTCGCCGCGCGCGAGGTTCCACCGCAGCGCGGTGCCGACGGCGTCGACCCAGGCACCCGCGCTCCACGCCCGCTCGGTCCACGGCTGGCGGGCCAGGCCGTCGAGCAGCGTTGCGGGGTGGGCCTCGGCGACGACCCGGACGGGGTGGGCGAACTCCCGGCCCAGCAGGTCGAGGGCGTAGCCGACGCTCAGCACGTGGTAGGCCGCGGTGCCGTCGAACCAGTCGCGCGGGGCGGGCCCCGGCCGCCCGTCGGGGCCGAACTCCCCGACGAGCCCCGTCGCGGCGTCCTGCAGCCGCAGCAACCGCTCCGCCTGCTCCTCAGCGGGCAGCTGGGGCGGCGGCCCGTCCAGCAGCAGGTCGGCGATCTCGACGGCGTCGCACTGCGCCCGCACCCGCGGTGGCGCCCCGGGGGCGTCGACGAACTGCCCGCCCGACAGGTCGGGGTCGAAGCAGCGGTCGAGCACCTCCCGCGCCTGCGCGCGGGCGCGCTCCTCCAGCCGGGCCAGCCGGGCGGCGAGCCCGTCGCCCACCGCGGCCCGGGCGAGGCCGGGCACGCGCCAGCGCAGCACGCGCGCGGGGTTCCCACCCACCACGGCGCCGGCGGGCACGTCCCGGGTCACGACGGCACCGGCCGCGAGCACGGACCGGCTCCCCACCCGGACCCCGTCGAGGACGACGACGTGGGAACCGATCCAGACGTCGTCGCCGATGGTGACGCCCTCGGACGTGTGCGGTTGCCGGAACACCTCGACGTCGGGATCGGCCGTCCCGTGGTTGAAGGCGATGATCGACGTGTGGGCGCCGATGCGCACCGCGTCGCCGATGCGGATCCGCCCGCGCAGCACCGTGAACGCGTTGACCGTGCAGTCGCGGCCGAGCCGCACGTCGTGCGTGGCGTACGCGTGCGCCGCGACGTACCCGCGCGGGCCCAGCGCGAACTCCTCGCACTGCACCGACGCCAGCGGGCTGAGGAAGCACCCCTCACCCAGCTCCCAGCCGGGGTGCGCCGCGAGCAGCCGCGCCTGGTGGCGGCGCTGGGCCTCGCGCTGCGCGTCGGTGGCGCCCGCGGTGAACTCCCAGGGGGAGTAGTCCAGGCGCAGCGGTTCGGTGTCGTCGGTCGCGTCGCTGGGCGGCGGGTCGGGGGTCACGGGGAGCTCCTCGGGTGCTGCGTCGGGCCGTGCGTCGGGCCGTGCGTCGAGCCGTGTATCAGGCGGTGCGGCTCCGCTCCGGGTGGGCGACGGGGTGGCGGAAGGGCCGGCCCGCCGCGAAGCGCTCGACCTCGTCGACGGCCGCCTCGGCGAGCCGCCGCAGCTCGTTGCCCGCCGATCCCGCGACGTGCGGCGTGAGCAGCACGTTGGGGCGGTCCCACAGCGGCGAGTCGGGGGGCAGGGGTTCCGGGTCGGTGACGTCCAGGACGGCGTGCAGCCGGCCGGAGACGAGTTCCGCGGTGAGGGCGGCCGCGTCGATCACCGCACCCCGCGCGGTGTTGACCACGGTCGCGCCGTCGCGCAGCCGGGCGAGCACGCCCGCGTCGACGAGTCCCCGCGTCTCCGGCAGCAGCGGCGTGTGGACGGTGAGGACGTCGCTGCGCTCGGCGAGCTCGAGGAGCCCCACGGGTTCCGCGCCCAGGCGGCGCACCTCGCCGGGGTCGACGTGCGGGTCGTGCACGAGGACGGTGAGGTCGTGCGGGCGCAGGAGCTCCACGACGCGGCGCCCGACGAGCGAGGCGGACAGCACCCCGACGGTCGCGCCGTGGTTCCCGCCGCTCGCGCAGACCTCCCCGGCCGCGAGGACGCGCCGGGCGCGGTACTCCGCGGCGCTCGCGAGCACCCGCTTGCCGGCCAGCAGCACGACGGCGAGCGTGAACTCCGCGACCGGCACGGCGTTGGCCGCCGCGGCCGAGGACACCGCCACGCCGCGGTCCCAGACGGCCGGCGGCAGGTGGTGGCGCACCGACCCCGCGGCGTGCACGACGGCCCGCAGGCGGGGCGCCGCGGCCAGCACCTCCGGGGTCAGGACCGGTGCGCCCCAGCCGGTCACGACCAGCTCGGCCCGCGCCAGCGCCGCCCGGGCCGCGGGCGTGGACAGGTCGTCGTGCACGCCGTCGGCCAGGGTCACGAGCCCGCGCAGCCGGTCCAGGCTCGCGGGGTCGAGCACGCGGGCGGCGGAGGCGGGCGACATCAGGAGCGCGGCGTCGAGCACGGCCGCTCAGACGTCCGCGGTCAGCGGGGCCCGGCCACCCGTGCGCACCTGCGGCACCCTGAGGAAGCCGACGAGCACGAACGCGACGGCGTACAGCCCGACGAAGGCCCACACCACGGACTGGTTGCCGCCCCCGAGGCCGTAGACCAGCGCGACGACGCCCGAGCCGAGGAAGGACGCCCCGCCCGCGGCCGTCGTGTACATGGCCATCGCCGCGCCCTGGTGGTCCGGGGCGAGCGCGGGCATGATCGCGCCCATCGGGACGAAACCCGCGAGCAGCATGCCGAACACGCAGCCGGCGACGACCGAGAGGACGTAGCCCCAGTCGCTGCCCGCGGGCACCAGCTGCGGGACGTACCACCAGGCGAGCAGGCCGGCGGCCGAGCCGACGATGCCGAACCAGCGGACCGTGCGCTGCCAGCCGATCCGGTCACCCAGGGCCCCGAACGCGGCGTTGACGAAGATGTTGGTCGCGTACACGCACACCGTCATGAGCAGCCACCGCGACTGGCCCCAGCCGCGGTCGTCGGCGATGACGGCGGGCAGCACGATGAACATGCCGAACTCGGGCGCGGTGTTGATGAGGCGCACGCAGAAGCCCATGGCGATCCGGGGCTGCGTGAACGTCAGCCGCAGGCCCGAGGACAGGACCTGGGCGGCGCTCTCGCCCGCGGGCGCGATCCGCCGGCGGCCCGCCTGGTCGTGGACGCCGAACCAGGCGATGAGGAACCCCGCGACGACGAGGGCCACCGAGGCGACCATGGCCCCCGTCTCGCCGCGCGTCCCGCCGCCGAACGCCGGGATGGCGCCGACGGCGAACAGGGAGCCCAGCGTGGGCAGGCCACCCGTGAAGGCGACGTAGAACCAGCCCACGGCCGCGCCGTTGCGCTCCTTGGCGGTGGTGATGTTCACCCAGACCAGGAACGCGAAGGCGAAGAGCGGGAACCCGAACCCGCGCAGCGTGTACGCCACCGCGGTGACCGGCAGGTTCCCCGCCTGCAGGCCGAGCAGGAAGACGGCCTCGAACACGACCCAGACCACGAACCCGAGGGCCATGACGCGGCGGGGGCCGACGAGGTCGGACAGGGCGCCCGAGAGGTAGCTGCCGACGAGGACCGAGAGGCTGTAGGCGGTGATGATGGTGGCCACCGTGGCCTCGGGGGAGCCCAGGACGGCCTGCAGGTGCGGCGTCACGAAGTTCGACTCGACGCCGTTGCCCGTCATGAACACCAGGACGGCGACGAACCCCCACCGCAGGACCGGCGGGATGCCCAGGCGTTCCAGGCGGCCGGGCCCGGCGTCCGCCGTGGTGGTGCCGGACGCGGGGCCGTGCGACGGGTGGCTCATGCGGCGCTCCTGTGCGGTGGAGGGGCGGGCGGGCTCAGGGCAGCAGGGAGACCTTCACGGAGTTCGCGCTGTCGGCCACCAGGTCCAGACCCTTCTGGAACTCCTCCAGCGGCAGCTGGTGGGAGCAGATCTCCTCCAGCGGGAGGCGGCCCGAGGCGATCATCCGCAGCGCCGCGGGCCACGTGTTCTGCCCCAGGTGCGCCCCCAGGACGTTCAGCTCCTTGTCGTCGGAGATGATCGACCAGTCCACGCTCACCGGGTCCTTGAACACGC
>NZ_JAAALN010000495.1 GCF_009906795.1 Kineococcus siccus | reverse complement strand
GAACTGGCCCTGGACGCTCTGCAGATGGCGTTCTGGGGCCGCGGCCGCGAGGGCGTCGACCTGACCGGATTGACGCATCACTCGGATAAGGGAGTTCAATACGTTGCGGTGAAGTACAGCGAGCGACTCGCCGCCGAGGGTGCGGTCGCGTCGGTCGGCTCAACCGGTGATTCCTACGACAACGCGATGGCCGAAGCGTTCAACTCGTTGTTCAA
>NZ_JAAALN010000494.1 GCF_009906795.1 Kineococcus siccus | reverse complement strand
GATCGTCAAGGCCTACGAGGAGCCGGCCGTCGAGGAGGGGGCGCACCCCCACAAGGTCGTCATGGGCATCTACTTCACCCAGTTCGTCACGCAGTGACCTCCCGTCCCGGGGCGGCGCCGCCCCGGGACGGGAGGTCACTGCGTGACGAACTGGGTGAAGTAGATGCCCATGACGACCTTGTGGGGGTGCGCCCCCTCCTCGACGGCCGGCTCCTCGTAGGCCTTGACGATC
>NZ_JAAALN010000493.1 GCF_009906795.1 Kineococcus siccus | reverse complement strand
CGGCGCACCTGAACGCCCACGGGATCCCCGCGGCCCCCTACACGGGGGCGACGGACAACGCGGAGCGGCTGCAGGCCGAGGACGACCTCATCCACGACCGGGTCAAGGCGCTCGTCGCGACGAGCGCCTTGACCCGGTCGTGGATGAGGTCGTCCTCGGCCTGCAGCCGCTCCGCGTTGTCCGTCGCCCCCGTGTAGGGGGCCGCGGGGATCCCGTGGGCGTTCAGGTGCGCCG
>NZ_JAAALN010000492.1 GCF_009906795.1 Kineococcus siccus | reverse complement strand
CCGAGCACCCCGCGACCAGGGCCGCGAGGGCGACGACGGTGCAGGTCAGGCCGCCCGGGCCGCCGGCCAGGATCCTCGGGGGACCCCAGCAGCGCGCCACCTCCCGGACGCTACACCTGCGCGGACGGCGCTCAGCCGACGAGCGGCGCACCGTCGGAGGACTCGACCTCGGCGTGCGAGCCGGTGACGAGGAAGACCACGGCCTTGGCCACCGACACCGCGTGGTCGGCGAACCGCTCGTAGTAGC
>NZ_JAAALN010000491.1 GCF_009906795.1 Kineococcus siccus | reverse complement strand
CGCCACGCCGACCCCCGCACCACCATGCGCTACGACCGAGCGAGGACCACGCTGGACCGCCACCCCAACTACATCCTCGCCGCCTACATGGCCTCCGGCACCTGAACGACCTCACTCATCTGCCGAAAGGCGTGTGGCTGCTACTAGGCCCTGGCTCTCAAGTTGCCAGCTTGACGCCCGTCTGTGCGACAGGAACCACCGCGACAGTCAGCCCGTCACAGCTGCATGATCGAGGGAGACATCGAGA
>NZ_JAAALN010000490.1 GCF_009906795.1 Kineococcus siccus | reverse complement strand
TCTCCTTCTACGAGTTCCTTGGCGGGTACTCGCAGAGCTTCACGCGGTGGCCCTCACCTGCTCACCGGGACACGCCGGTGCTGGTCAGGCTGCAGGGCCCAGTTACACCACTCGGGGGGACTCACCCGCTGGGATGTGGGCGGCGGGTGCCTGCTGACCTGCAACGATGGGACTTCTCTACGGTTCCACGTCGTCTGCCAGGGAAGGCACCCGCCGAATGCAAGTCTTCCACGCCCTGCCCGCCGCCGCGCTGG
>NZ_JAAALN010000048.1 GCF_009906795.1 Kineococcus siccus | reverse complement strand
ACGGTGACGCCGCCCGCCCCGTCGACGCCGTCGCGCAGCCGGGCGGCCACGGAGGCCAGCGCGACGAGGTGTCCCGGCGGTGCGCCGGCGTCGTGGCTGCCCTCGCGCCGCAGCCGGTCGAGCGCGTGGGCCGCCGCGGCCGCGGCCGCGCTGCGGTCGGCGGCGTCGCGCGCCTGCGCCGTGAGCGAGAGGGAGGCGAGGACGTCGTCGTGGACGATCCCGTCCCAGCGCACGTGCTCGCCCTCCGCGGCCGTGGCGGCCGCGGCCGCCGCGCGGGCCTCCTCCGCGGCCCGCCGCGCGCTGCCGACCTGCGCCGCCGCGGCCTGCACGGCCTGCACGGTCACGGAGACGGCGGCGACCACCACGAGCAGCAGCAGCGAGTCGAGCACCAGGGTCGTCGGCGGCACGCGCCACACGCCCGTGACCTGGAGCAGCAGGCGCAGGGCGAGGTGCACGCCGGCGGCTGCGAGCGCCCCCCGCAGCCGGAGCGCGACCGCGCCCGCGCCGACGGTGATGGGGGAGAGGGCCAGCACCCAGGGGGCCGAGGACGCCGGCGCGGCCACGAGGCCGAAGGCGGCCAGGGCGACGTCGCCCGCGACCACGAGCGCCCACGACGCCGGACGGGGGTCGCCGCCGCGGACGAGGTCCCGCGCGAGGACGGCGAGCAGGACGAGGTAGACGACGACGGTGCTGCCCGACCAGGTCGTCGTCACCGCGGTCCGCCCCTCGACGAGGTCGGCGAGGACCGTGGGGACGACGGACAGCACGGCGAGGGTCAGCACGACCAGCTGCAGCCGGTGGGCCGTGCGCAGGGTCACGGGGCGGTGCCCGGCCGGAGGCGGCGGGTCACTCCAGCTCGGCGGTGCGCGGGTCGTGCGGCCGCAGCACGCCGTCCTCGACCGCGCGCCGGTACAGCTCCATGCGCGTGTAGGCGGGCCGGTCCACCGCGGCGTACTTGGCGCGGATCCGCTTGAGGTAGCTCTTGGCGGTCTCGTGCGTCACACCGATCCGCAGGGCCACCGAGCGCGCGGGCATGCCGCCCGCGTACAGCTGCAGGACGCGGCGCTCCTGGGGCGAGAGGTGGCTCGTGAGGTCCTCGGCGTGCTGCAGGGCCGCGGCCGTCTCGGGGGAGGGCAGGGTGTCCCCGTCGGCCACCGACCGCAGCGCCTGGGCCACGGTGGCGACCGGGCGGTCCTTCAGCAGGATCCCCTGCGCCCCGGCGCGCAGGGCCTCCAGCGCCGCGTCGTGCTGGCGGCCCTCGGTGTACACGAGCACGCGCCAGCCGGCGGCGAGCAGCGCGGTGACGTTGCCGGCCGGGGTGGACCCGTCGCCCAGGCGCAGGTCGAGCAGCACCACGTCGACGGCGGTGCCGCGCGCGGCGGCCAGCAGCCCGGGCACGGTGCCCGCCGTCGCGACGAACTCGAGCTGGGGGTCGAGCGCCGCCAGCTCGGCGCGCAGGCCGGTCAGGAGCGCGGGGTGGTCGTCGACCGCGGCGATGCGCAGGTGCCGTCCCGGGCTACCCGCGGACGCCCGGACGTCGGTGCTGTGGATCACGTGCTCGGCCTCCCTCTGCCGCGCGAGGGTACCCAGGTTTCCCCCCGCGCGGAGGGAAGTCGGCCACGTCCGGCGGCACGTCACCACGCGGGGTGGCCGGCGGCGGCGCAGCGCGGTCGGCGCCCGCGCACTCGCCCCCCAAAGGGGGTCACCGGATGGCGGCCGGGGCCGGTCGCCCTCTGGGAGACTGCTTCCAGCGCCCCGCCGGGGGGACGGGGCGCCCTGCACCTGGCGCGGGGAGAGGCCGCTGTCGACGACGACAGCGGCCTCCCCCGGGCCGGTCGGGTCGGCCGACGGCGTCCCCGGCCGCGCTCAGTCCCCGGTGCCGACGAGGCCGATCTGGCACGTCAGCCCGTTGGGGCCGTGGTTGCAGTAGCCGTTGGGGACCTTGGCCAGGTACTGCTGGTGGTAGTCCTCGGCGTACCAGAAGGGGCCGGCCTCGGAGACGGGCCGGACCTCCGTGGTGATGCTCCCGTGGCCGTGCCGGTCGAGCTCGCGCTGGAAGGTGTCGCGCGTCGTGTGCGCGGCCTTCAGCTGGACGTCGGTCGTCGTGTGGATCGCGGAGCGGTACTCGGTCCCGCGGTCGTTGCCCTGCCGGAACCCCTGCGTCGGGTCGTGGTTCTCCCAGAACACCTTGAGCAGCTGCTCTGGGCTGACCCGCGTGGGGTCGTAGGCGATGAGGACGGTCTCGGCGTGCCCCGTGCGGCCCGTGGTCGACTCCTCGTAGGTCGGGTTCTCGGTGAACCCGCCCTGGAAGCCGACGGCCGTCGTGACCACGCCCGGCACCTGCCAGAACATGCGCTCCGCGCCCCAGTAGCAGCCCATGGCCACGTACAGGACCTCGGTGCCCTCGGGCCAGGGCCCCTCGAGCGGCGTGCCGAGGACGGCGTGCTCGCGGGGCACCTCGAAGATCCGCTGGGCGCGGCCCGGGAGGGCGTCCTCGGCGGTCACCATCTGGGACTTGTACTTGTTGCCGAACAGCACTGGCTGCTCCTTCCGCTGTCGTACCCCGTCCAACCGCGCCCCGGCCCCGGACGTTCCCGCTCCCGCGGTTCCCTGCGCGCCGGCGTGGGGTCCCGTCTCCTAGGCTGGACCCTCGTGAGCACCCCCAGCGACGACTCCCTGATGCAGGGCTTCTCCACGCGTGCGCTGCACGCCGGGCAGGAGGCCGACCCCTCGACCGGTGCGGTGGTGACGCCGATCTACCAGGTCTCCACGTACAAGCAGGACGGCGTCGGCGGCCTGCGCACCGGGCTCGGCACGGGGTACGAGTACTCGCGGTCGGGCAACCCGACGCGGACGGCGCTGGAGGAGCAGCTCGCCGCCCTGGAGCAGGGGGCGGCGGCGTTCGCGTTCGCCTCGGGCCTCGCCGCGGAGGACGCGATCCTGCGGGCGCTGCTGAAGCCCGGGGACCACGTGGTCATCCCGAACGACGCCTACGGCGGCACGTACCGGCTCGTGAAGCAGGTCGCCGAGCCGTGGGGCGTCGAGCACAGCCCCGCGGACCTGGCCGACCTCGACGCCGTGCGCGCCGCGGTCCGTCCCGGCCGCACGCGGCTCGTGTGGCTCGAGACGCCCACGAACCCGCTGCTGACGGTCGGCGACATCACGGCCATCGCCGCGATCGCCCACGAGGCGGGGGCGCTGCTCGTCGTCGACAACACCTTCGCGACGCCGTACCTGCAGACCCCGCTGACCCTGGGCGCCGACCTCGTCGTGCACTCCACGACGAAGTACGCGGGCGGGCACTCCGACGTCGTGGGCGGCGCGGTCGTCGTGCGCGACGGCGACGACGGGCGCGGGAACTCCCTCGCCGAGCGGATCGGCTTCCACCAGAACGCGATGGGCGCCGTCCCGGGGCCGTTCGACGCGTGGCTGGTGCAGCGCGGCCTGAAGACCCTCGCGGTCCGCATGGAGCGCCACTGCGACAACGCGGAGAAGGTCGTCGCGTTCCTGGAGCAGCACCCGCGCGTGACGGCGATCCTCTACCCGGGCCGCCCCGAGCACCGCAACCACGACGTCGCGGCCCGCCAGATGACGCGCTTCGGCGGGATGATCTCCTTCCGCACCGCGAGCGCCGAGGACGCGCTGCAGGTCTGCAAGGGGACGCAGCTGTTCACGCTCGCCGAGTCCCTCGGGGGCGTCGAGTCCCTCGTCGAGCACCCCGGGAAGATGACCCACGCTTCGGTCGCGGGGTCCCTGCTGGAGGTCCCGGACGACCTCGTGCGGCTGTCCGTCGGCCTGGAGGACGCGTCCGACCTGATCGCCGACCTGGAGCGCGCGCTGCGCTGACGCCGTCCGTCGCGCGGGACGGGGGGCGTCACTACGGTGGCAGGCGTGCCTGACCCCGCCGGACGGACCCTGCGCCGCCTCCTCGCCCGGGCCGTCGAGCTGGACGTGGCCAGTCCCGAGGCCGCCGACGCGGTGCGGGCGTGGGTGCCGGACCTCCTGGACGCACCTCTCGGTGCGAGGGGTGTCGCGGAGTCCGCCAACCTCGCGGGGTGGCTCGTCGAACTGCACGTCGGCCTCGTCCTGCCCACCGACGACGTCGACGAGCTCGAGGCCGGCTACCGGGAGGCGCTGGAGGAGGCCGCGGCCTGCACCCGGGGGCGTCACGCGGTCACCGACGTGACGCTGGACGCCGGGACCCTGTCCTTCCGCCTCGACGGTGTGCTGCGCGAGCGCGAGGTGGACGACATGGGCGACGAGTACGTCGACACGCTCGCGCTCTGGGAGGACCTGGACCTCTTCGTCGACCGGCAGCACGACGACGTCCGCTGGATGCAGCTCGTGGTGGACGGCGAGGACCTGAGCGACGAGTTCTTCCTGGCGGAGCCGGTGGCCTTCGGCGCCCTCGTGGCCGAGTTCGGGGTCGGTGCGCGGGTCGTGAGCTGACCGACACGCCTCCCGGCCGGCCGCCGGGCGGCTCAGGGCAGCGGCTCGGCCCGTGCATCGGCGTGGGCGACGTGGCGCAGCTGCGGCCAGAGCAGCACGAGGAACACCGCCGAGCCGGCGAAGGCGTAGAAGAACGGGGCGGTGACCCCGAGGTGCTGCGCGAGCAGCCCGCCGACGCCGGAACCGATCACGAGGCCCCCGTAGGTGCCCACGCTGTTGACGGCGCCGACCCGGCCCTGCAGGGCCTCCGGCACGGCGCGCTGGCGCACGGTCAGCGACGTCGTGCCCCAGACGAACGCGTGCACGCCGAAGACGAAGAACACGGCGAAGGCCACGGCGGGCGACGTCGTCAGGGCCAGCGCGAGGTGGGTCAGCGTCTCCACGACGAGCCCGACCCGCAGCAGGTCGCCCAGCGACACCCGCCGCGTGATCCGCCCGTAGGCCAGCGTCCCGACGATGCCGCCCGCGGCGCTCACGGTGGCGATCCACCCGTAGCCGACCGGGCCGAGGCCCAGGCGCTGCGTGGCGTAGAGCACGAGCACCGACCAGGCCGCGCCCCACGTCAGGTTGAAGGTGAAGATCGTCAGGACGAGCACGCGCACGGCCGCGTGGTGGAACACCCAGCGGAACCCCTCGGCCAGGTCCGAGCGCACGCGCGAGGCCGGGCGCGGGCCGGCGCGGCGGGCGAGCACGACCCGGCTCACCGTGACCGCGCTGAACGCCACGAGGGCCGCCTGGGCCCCGAACGGCACGAACGACCCGAGCGTGAAGAGGAACGCGCCCAGGGGCGGGCCGACGAGCTGGTTGACCGTGACGAACCCCGTGAGCAGGCGCACGTTGGCGACCGCGAGGTCGTCCCGCGCGACGATCGACGGCAGCAGCGTCGCGGCCGTGTTGTCCTCGAACACCTCGGCGCTCGCGGCCGCGAACAGCGCGAGCAGGACGACGGCGACCGGCACGGCCCCCGACGCGACCGACAGCGTCAGCACCACGAGGACGGCGGCGCGCAGCAGGTCGACGACCACCATCAGCCGTCGCCGGTCGACGCGGTCGGACAGGACCCCCGCGGGGAGCGCGAGCAGCAGCGGTGGCAGCCACTGCACCAGCGCGGCGAGGGCCACGACGAACGGGTCGTCCGTCATCGACGCCACCAGCAGCGGTCCGGCCGCCAGGGCGATCCCGTCGCCGAGGTTGCTCAGCCAGCTCGACGCCAGCAACCAGCGGAAGCTCCGGCCCAGGCGAGCGGGGACCAGGGCGTCGACGACGGAGCTCACCCGCACACCGTCGCAGACGGCGGGGGACCGGGGCGCCCGAGTTCCGCCGTCAGGACGCGCGCCGGGCGGCACGCCTCCCCGTGCGGGACTTCAGGTAGTCGTCGACGACGAAGGCGCCGAGCCGCTCGGGGCTGGGAGTCAGGACCCGGCCGCCGTTGCGGCGCGCGATGGCGTCGACGAAGCGGCGCAGACCCGCGTCCTCGCCCAGCATGAACAGGTTGATCTTGGCGCCGAACCGGGTGAGCCGGTCGACCTCGGTGACCGTCGCGCGGATCGTGGCGCCGGTCGGCGGCCAGCTGAACACCGCCTCGGCGTCCTGCAGGTGCGCCGTGGGTTCCCCGTCGGTGATGACGAGGACGACGGGTTCGGCGTCGGGGTGCTTGCGCAGGTGCCGGCGCGCGAGGCTCAGCGCGTGCTGGAGGTTGGTGCCCTGCACGAAGTCGGGTTCCACCTCGGCGAGCTCCGACAGCGACATCTGCTGCGCGTGCAGGCCGAACCCGACGATCTGCAGCGCGTCGCCCGGGAACTTCGTGGCGATGAGGTGCGACAGCGCGAGCGCCGTCTCCTTCATCGGTCCCCAGCGACCCTCGGCCGCCATCGAGTAGGACAGGTCGACGCACAGCGCGACCGCCGCCCCCGCGCGGCGCTCGGTCTCGACGACCTCGAAGTCCTCCCAGGAGAGCTTCACGGCCCCGGGCCCGGAACCCCGCGCGGCCGTGCCCCGCTTGAGCGCGTTGGACACCGTCCGCACCACGTCGAGCGGCTGCTCGTCGCCGAACTCCCAGCGCCGCGTGGCCCCGGTGGCCTCGCCGCCCGCCCCCGCGTCGGCGTTCTCGTGGTCGCCGCGCCCGCGCGTGTCCACGCGCTGCAGGACGTCGCGCAGCGCCGTCTGGCCCAGGCGCCGCAACGCCTTGGGGGACAGCGTGAGTCCCTGGGCCGAGCGCGAGAGCCAGCCCTGCCGCTGCAGCTCCCGCTCGAGCTCGCGCAGCCGGCTCAGCTCGTCGGCGGCGCCGCGGCCGAGCTGGCGCTCCAGGGCGTCGACGTCGACGTCGTCGAGGGTCGCGCCGGGGTGCTCCTGGCCCAGGGCGTCGAGCAGGTCGTCGAGCTCGGAGATGTCCTGCAGGGCGTCGGCCGCCTCGCCGTAGCCGAGGGGTTCGCTGCCCTGCGCACCGCGCACGCGCTCGCCGCGGCTGAAGTCCAGGTCCGGACGCAGGGCCCGGAGGTTGTCCGACAGGGCCGCCATCTGCGCCTGCAGGTCGGCGTCGGAGCCGAACGCCTGGTCCATCAGCTGGCCCAGCTCCGCGCGCTGCTGGGGGGAGAGCGAGCGCATCAGCCGCGCGGCCGCGGCGGCCCGCCGCGCGAGGGTGTCGACCAGGTCGTCGAGGTCCTCGACCCCGTCCGCGTCCTCACCCAGCAGCTCGCCGTGCTTCGCCATGAACTCCGCGAAGTCCTCGGGCGTGTCCGCACCGCGGGCCTTCTTCGCGAGCAGCTCGTTGAGGTCGGACATCATGTCCTTCATCGCCTGCGCGGCCTCGGCCCCGCCCTGCTCGAGGGCGTCGCGCATGCCGCGGAACTGCTGGTCGACGACGTCGGAGCGCAGGCCCTCGAGGATCTGCTGGTACTGCGCGCGGGCCTCGGGCGAGGCCCAGGGGTAGTCCTCGAGCTCGCGCACGGCCTGCGCGGTCGAGCGGGGCAGGGCGTCCAGGCGCGCCTCGGAGAAGCGCGCGTCGTCGCCCTCGCGGCCGGCCAGCTCCTCGCGCTCGGCGGCGAGCGCCTGGTCCAGCTGGGCCCGGGCCTTCGTGAGCGCGCCGTCGAGGTCCCCGCGCCGCGACGCCTCGCGCCGCATCCGGGCCGCGCGGGCGCGGAGGTCCTCGAGCCCCGAGCGCCCGTCCGGCCCGCGCTGCAGCAGGTCCCGCAGCGCGTCGCGCAGCGACCCGCCCCGCAGCACCTCCTGGCCGACCTGGTCGAGGGCGGCGCGGACGTCGTACGGCGGGGCCAGGGGGTCCGGGCCCCCGGCCCACTCGCCGTAGCGGAACCGGCCGGACCGCCGGCGTCCCCGTGCGTCGCTCATGCGCCGACGCTACGTCGGTGCACGGCGGGGCGCCACGCCCGCCCCCGGTGCGGCCCGCGGTGCAGGAGGGAGTGCGCTCGCCGCCCCGCGTCGACCCCGTCCCCGGGCTCACCGGCGGTGGGGACTTTGTCTGGACAAACGGGGGCGCGGCGGTGGCATGATGCGGGGCGTCGCACCGCCGGGCGGGGAGGTCCCGCCGCACCCGCCGAGGAGGCCCCGTGTCCACCACCACCGCCAGCCCCACCGACGTCGGCGCCGCCGCGGGGGACCTGCCCGTCGTCGGCCACTGGATCTCCGGGGCCGCCACGACCGGGTCGGGGCAGCGTCGCGGTGACGTGTACGACCCGGCGACGGGTCGCGTCACCCGGCACGTGGCCCTGGCGGAGGCGGGCGACGTCGAGGCGGCCGTGGCCTCGGCCACCGCGGCGTTCCCCGCGTGGCGCGACACGTCGGTGGCCCGCCGCACGGCGGTGCTGTTCGCGTTCCGCGAGCTGCTGGCCGCCCGCAAGGCCGAGCTCGCCGCGATCATCACCGCCGAGCACGGCAAGGTCCTCTCCGACGCCCTGGGCGAGGTCAGCCGCGGCCAGGAGGTCGTGGAGCTCGCCTGCGGGATCAACCACCTGCTCAAGGGCGGGTTCTCCGAGAACGCCTCGACCGGCATCGACGTCTACTCGTTGCGGCAGCCGCTCGGGGCGGTCGCCGTCATCTCGCCGTTCAACTTCCCGGCCATGGTGCCGATGTGGTTCTTCCCCATCGCCATCGCGGCCGGCAACACCGTGGTCCTCAAGCCCAGCGAGAAGGACCCGTCCGCGGCGAACTTCATCGCGCAGCTGTGGAAGGACGCGGGGCTGCCCGACGGCGTCTTCACCGTCCTGCACGGGGACAAGGTCGCCGTGGACGGGTTGCTGACGCACCCGGACGTCGCGAGCGTCTCCTTCGTGGGGTCCACGCCCGTCGCGCGCTACGTCTACGAGACGGGTACCGCGCACGGCAAGCGCGTGCAGGCCCTCGGCGGGGCGAAGAACCACATGCTCGTGCTCCCCGACGCCGACCTGGACCTGGCCGCCGACGCGGCCGTGAACGCCGGTTTCGGCTCCGCGGGCGAGCGCTGCATGGCCGTCTCCGCGCTGCTCGCCGTCGACACGATCGCCGACGAGCTGATCGCGAAGATCGAGGAGCGCGTGGCGACGCTGCGCACGGGCGACGGCCGCCGGGGCTGCGACATGGGCCCGCTGGTCACCGGCGCGCACCGCGACAAGGTCACCGGCTACGTCGACGCCGGCGTCCGCGAGGGCGCGCACCTCGTCATCGACGGTCGCGAGGTCGTCCCGGACGCCTCTGACGACGCGGCGGCGGCGGACGGGTTCTGGCTCGGGCCGACCCTGTTCGACCACGTCACCACGGACATGTCGATCTACACCGACGAGATCTTCGGGCCGGTCCTGTCCGTCCTGCGCGTGACGGGCTACGACGAGGGCCTCGCCCTCGTCAACGGCAACCGCTACGGCAACGGCGTGGCCATCTTCACCAACGACGGCGGGGCGGCGCGGAGGTTCCGCAACGAGGTGCAGGTCGGGATGATCGGCGTGAACGTCCCGGTCCCCGTGCCCGTCGCGTACTACTCCTTCGGCGGCTGGAAGCAGTCGCTGTTCGGTGACACCCACGCGCACGGCACCGAGGGCGTGCACTTCTTCACCCGCGGCAAGGTCGTCACGGAGCGCTGGCTCGACCCCTCCCACGGCGGCGTGGACCTGGGTTTCCCCCGGAACGACTGACCGGTCCGTGGGCGAGGCGGCGCAGGAGCGCGAGGCGCTGCTGCGCCGCTACGCCGAACTGGTGCGCACGGAACTGCCCGCGGCGGCCGAGCGCGGGCAGTGGTCGCTGCGGGCCGACCACTGCTTCGGCCGGGTCCTGCTCGACGACGCGGTCGGGGCCTGCTGGTACACCGTCCTGGACCGCCGCGCGGGCGCGGCGTTCCGGCAGCTGGACGACGACCGGCTGGCGCACGCGGTCGCGACGGGCGAGCGGGTGCTCGCCGAGGGCGACGCCCTGCTGCGCGAGCTGGACGCCCGCTCGCTCGCGTGGCGGGGCAAGCGCCCGAAGCGGGGGCCCGCGGGCGCCCGGCGCTAGCGTGGCGGCCGAGACCGCACCGCAGCCGGCCGGTGCGCCCGCCCGAGGAGACCCGTGACCCACGTTCCGAGCCCCACCCGCTACGACTCGATGCTCTACCGCCGCACCGGGCGCAGCGGCCTGAAGCTACCGGTGGTGTCGCTCGGCCTGTGGCACGGCTTCGGCGACCCGCAGCCGGCGGACCGCCAGGCGGCCATCCTGCGCCGCGCGTTCGACCTGGGCGTCACGCACTTCGACCTGGCCAACAACTACGGCCCGCCTCCCGGGTCGGCGGAGACGAACTTCGGGCGCCACCTGGCCCGCGACTTCCGCGCCCACCGCGACGAGCTCGTCATCTCGACCAAGGCCGGCTACGACATGTGGGACGGCCCGTACGGGGAGTGGGGTTCCCGCAAGCACGTGCTGTCCAGCCTCGACGCGAGCCTCACGCGCCTCGGCCTGGACTCGGTCGACGTCTTCTACCACCACCGCCCGGACCCGGACACGCCGATCGAGGAGACGATGGGCGCGCTCGCGAGCGCGGTCGCCCAGGGCAAGACGTACTACGTCGGCGTGTCGAACTACTCGCCCGCGCAGACCCGCGAGGCCGCGCGCGTGCTCGCGGGGCTGGGCGTCCCGCTGCTGATCCACCAGCCCCGCTACAACATGCTCGACCGCGAGGCGGAGGACGGTCTCCTCGACGTCCTCGACGAGGTGGGTGCGGGGTCGATCGCCTTCTCCCCGCTCGCGCAGGGGCTGCTGACGGACCGCTACCTCGACGGGATCCCCGCCGACTCCCGCGCCGCGGGCGCCAGCCCGTTCCTGTCCACGGGCCGCGTCACCGAGGACGTCCTCGCCACCGTGCGCGCGCTCGACGCCGTCGCGCGCGAGCGCGGCCAGACCCTCGCGCAGATGGCGCTCGCCTGGATCCTGCGCGGCGGCCGCGTGACGTCGGCGCTGATCGGCGCGAGCAGCGTGCGGCAGCTCGAGGACAACGTCGCCGCGGCGCAGCACCTGGAGTTCGACGACGAGGAGCTCGCGCGCATCGACGCGGCCCTGGGCGCTTCCCCGGCCTGACCTGAGCCGCGGCGCGACCCCCCGCGGCCGGGCACCCGCCCGGCCGCCGGGGCGCGGGGTCAGCTGCCGTAGACCGTCCGGCCGTCCTCGAGCACGACCTTGTCCAGGCGCCGGGTCAGGTGCAGGGCCTCCAGCACGAACTCGATCCCCGAGGCGGCCCGGCCGGGCGAGGGCTCGTCGCCCAGGCCCAGGCGGTCCAGCACGCGCCCGAGGCCGGGCACGGTGCCGACCTGCTCCAGCAGCCGCTGCGCGGGGACGAGGTCGCCCGTCTCGATCGTCGACCCGTCGGTGACGAGGTCGGAGAACCCCGACAGCTCCGCCCCGCCGAGGCGGGCGCGGTAGGTCTCCGCGACGGCCGTGCGCAGCAGGTGCTCCAGCACCTCCACCTCGCGGCCCTCCTCGCCCTGCTCGAACTCGACCTTGCCGCCCAGCACGGTGACGACGGTGTGCAGGTCGCCGACGCGCGCGCAGGGCTCGCCCGTCTCCCCGGTCAGCGCGGAGCGGCGCAGGGCCGCGGCGGCCACGGTCTCGGTGGCGGCGATGGCGAAGCGCGCCGAGACCCCCGACGCCGGGTCCACCGCGGGGGACTCCCGCACGGCGCGCGTGAACCGGGCCAGGACCTCGACCAGGTGCTCCGGCACCTCGGCGACCGTGTCGGCCTCCTGCCGCACGAGCTGCACCTCGAGGTCCACCTCGAGCGGGTAGTGCGTGCGCACCTCCGCCCCGAAGCGGTCCTTGAGCGGGGAGATGATCCGCCCGCGGTTGGTGTAGTCCTCCGGGTTCGCGCTCGCGACGAGGAGGACGTCCAGCGGCAACCGCAGCTGGTAGCCGCGGACCTGGATGTCGCGCTCCTCCAGCACGTTGAGCAGGGACACCTGGATCCGCTCGGCGAGGTCGGGCAGCTCGTTGATGGCGAAGATGCCGCGGTTCGTCCGCGGCACCAGGCCGAAGTGGATGGTCTCCGGGTCGCCCAGCGTGCGGCCCTCGGCGACCTTGACGGGGTCGACGTCGCCGATGAGGTCGCCCACGGACGTGTCGGGCGTCGCCAGCTTCTCGCCGTAGCGCAGCGAGCGGTGCAGCCAGTCGACCGCGAGGTCGTCGCCCTCGGCCGCCACGCGGCGCCGCGAGGCCGGCGTCAGCGGCGTGAAGGGGTGCTCGTTGAGCTCGCTGCCGGCGATCACGGGCGTCCACTCGTCGAGCAGGCCGACGAGGGAGCGCAGCAGGCGGGTCTTGCCCTGGCCGCGCTCGCCGAGCAGGACGACGTCGTGCCCGGCGAGGAGCGCGCGCTCCAGCTCGGGGGCGACCGTCTCCTCGTACCCGACGACACCGGGGAAGCGGTCCTCGCCGGCGCGCATGCGGGACAGCAGGTTGCGGCGCAGCTCCGCCTTCACGCCGACGTGCTCGTGGCCGGCGGCGCGCAGGGCGCCCAGGGTGCGGGGGAGCTCGGCGGGCGGGTCGAGGGGGAGCGGCGTGGAGGCGCTGGTCGTCACGCAGCGAACCTACGTCCGACCTCCGCGCCCCGCGACGGCGCGGGTGCTGCCGGTCCGGTGTGGCGGGGTCGTGGGGAGTGGCGGGGTCGTGGGGGAGTGGCGGGGTCGTGGCGGAGTGGTGCCGCGGGCGAGTGGACCGTGCCCGCGCGGGCAGGATGAGCCCGTGCCGTCGCATCCCGTCCGCCCGACCACCTACGTCAGCTCCGCGCTGCGGACCTCCGCGGAGTGGTCGTGGCGGTTCATCGTCGTGGTCGCGGGCGTCGTGCTGCTCGTCTACGGGCTCAGCTTCGTCAGCGAGGTCGTCGTTCCGGCCCTGATCGCCATGCTGGTCGCGGCCCTCCTGCTGCCCGTGGTCACCGCGCTGCACCGCCTCGGCGTGCCGCAGGTGCTCGCGGCCCTGCTGACCCTGCTGACGGCGCTCGCGGTCCTCGCGGGGCTCGTGACCCTCGTCGGGACGCAGGCCGCGTCGGGGTTCTCCGACCTGTCGGCCTCGGCCGTGCAGGGCGTCGACCAGGTCGAGCGGTGGCTCAAGGAGGGGCCGCTGAACCTCAGCACCACGGCCATCTCCGACTACGTCGCGCAGGCGCAGGACGCCGTGTCCGCCAACCGCGACACCATCGTCACCGGGGTCGTGGGCGTCGCGTCCACCGCGGGGCACGTCGTCGCGGGGTTCTTCATCGCCCTGTTCGCGGCCTTCTTCTACCTGCTGGAGGGCCGCCGGATCTGGTCGTGGGTGCTGCACCTGCTCCCGCACCCCGCGCGCAGCCCGCTGGACAACGCGGCCCGGCAGTCGTGGGTGACCCTCACGCACTACATGCGGGCGACCATCGTCGTGGCGCTCGTCGACGGTGCGGGCGTCGCGATCGGGGCGGCGGTCCTGCAGGTGCCGCTGGCCGTGCCGCTGGGCCTGGTCGTCTTCCTCGGCGCCTTCATCCCCATCGTCGGGGCGCTGCTGTCCGGCGCCGTGGCGGTCCTCGTCGCGCTCGTCGCCCACGGGCCCGTCACGGCGCTGGTGATGCTGGCGGTCGTCATCCTCGTCCAGCAGGTCGAGAGCCACCTGCTGCAGCCCTTCCTCATGGGCCGCGCGGTCGCGGTCCACCCGCTGGCCGTCATCCTCGCGGTCGCCGCGGGCGCCACCGTGTTCGGCATCGTCGGCGCGCTCTTCGCGGTGCCGCTGGTGGCCGTGCTGAAGACCGGCATCGAGGCGCTCGCGCGGGGGGACGACGAGACGGTCGAGGAGGTGGCGGAGATCGACGCCTCCGACGCGCCGCTGGCCCCCGACACCCCCGGGGAGACGCCCACGACCGCGGGGCGGGGGGAACCGCAGGCGCACCTCGAGCGCTGAGGCACCCCGCCCGCGGCCGCCGCCGGCAACGACGGCGCCCCGGGACCCGCTGCGGGTCCCGGGGCGCCGTCGCGAGCGGGCTCAGCCGGTGAAGGGCTCCGAGCTGATGATGCGGACCGGGATCTTCGCGCCGTTGGGCGCCGAGTAGGTGACCTCGGTCCCCGGCTGCTGGCCGATGATCGCGGCGCCGAGCGGCGACTTCTCGCTGTAGACGTCGAGGCCGGCGCCGTCGCCCACCTCGCGGCTGCCGAGCAGGAAGCGCATCTCGTCGCCGGCCAGCTCGACCGTCACGACGGACCCGAGCGTGACCTCGCCCGCGACGGACGCCGCGGCGGAGCCCACCTGCGCCGTCTCCAGCAGCTGGCGGAGCTGGCGGATGCGCAGCTCCTGCTTGCCCTGCTCCTCCTTCGCCGCGTGGTAACCGGCGTTCTCCTTGAGGTCGCCCTCCTCGCGGGCCTGCTCGATGCGCTTGGCGAGCTCGCTGCGGCCCTCACCGGAGAGACGGTCGTACTCGGCCTTGAGCCGGTCGTAGGCGTCCTGGGTCAGCCAGGTGACGCTCCCGCTGGTCGTCTCGCTCACGATGACTCCTCGATGCGTGGTGGACCGGCTCACCCGGGTGGTGAGCGGTCCGCGTGCGGCGGGGGCCGCGCACGCGGCCCCCAACGACCGAGTCGCCCGTCCCGCGCGCGGCGGGAGAGCGACTCGTCGGGCAACCGTAGCCGCTCGGGGCGGACGCCTCCACCGGCTCGGGCCCGTCCGCCCCGCCGGGCGGCTCAGCGGTCGAGCGGGACGCACCCCTGGACACCGACGGTGACCGAGCGCGCCGTGGTGCGCACCACCGTCGTCTCCTGCACCGTCGCGGCGGGCCCGGCGGGGACGTCGACCTGCGCGATGCCGACCTCGGTCGAGGCCTCGTCGAGGGCCTGCACGGTGCAGCGCACGGCGGTGCCCGGCTCCCGCGTCACGGCGAAGGTGATCTCCGCGCTGGAGGCGTCGAGCACGCGGTGGGTGATCTCGGTGGCCGACGGGCCGGAGGACTGCACGACCGCCACCCACACGCCGTAGGCGACCACGAGGACGCCCAGCAGCACGGCCGCGACGAGGGGCACGGGGCGCCGCCACCAGGGCCGGCCGGCGTGGCGGCGGCCGTAGCGCTCGTCGAGGGAGTCCACCTCGCCGAGGCGGGCGTCGTGGGGCACGGGCGCTCCCGGTGGTCGCGGTCCCCACCGGATCGGCGAGGATGGACCCCGATGGTCGCACCCCGACCGGAACGCCCGCACGAGCGGGCGCCCCCCGGGGCGGCGACGCAGACCTGCGCGGTGCGAGAGGAGCAGAGGTGGCGGAGAGGTTGCGGCTGATGGCCGTGCACGCCCACCCGGACGACGAGTCCAGCAAGGGGGCGGCCTCCATGGCGCGCTACGCGGCCGAGGGCGTCGACGTCCTCGTCGTGTCGTGCACGGGGGGTGAGCGGGGCGACGTCCTGAACCCCCGCCTGCAGGGGGACCCGCGGATGCTGCGGGACATGGCCGAGTACCGGCGCCGCGAGATGGCCGAGGCCGCCCGCGTCCTCGGGGTGCAGCACCGCTGGCTGGGGTACGTGGACTCGGGGCTGCCCGAGGGCGACCCGCTGCCGCCGCTGCCCGCGGGCTGCTTCGCGCTCGAGCCCGAGGAGTTCACCGTGGACGCCCTCGTGCACGTGGTGCGGGAGTTCCGGCCGCACGTCATGACGACGTACGACGAGTCGGGGGGCTACCCCCACCCGGACCACATCATGACCCACGTGGTCAGCCGCGCGGCCTTCGACGCCGCCGCGGACCCGGCGCGGTTCCCGAAGGCCGGCGAGGCCTGGCAGACGTCGAAGCTCTACTACCACGCGACGTTCTCGCGCGACCGGATGACGACCTTCCACCACGCCATGCTCGACCGCGGCCTCGAGTCGCCGTTCGCGGAGTGGATCAAGCGGTTCGAGGAGTCCGGGGCCCCGGCGCGCCCCGAGCTGGAGATCACCACGCGCATCGAGTGCGCGGACTGGTTCCCGGTGCGCGACCAGGCGCTGCTGGCGCACGCCACGCAGATCGACCCCGACGGCTGGTTCTTCCGGGTGCCGATGGACCTGCAGCGCGAGCTGTGGTCGACGGAGGACTACTCCCTCGCGGTCTCCCACGTGCCGACGCGGACGCCGGAGGACGACCTGTTCGCCGGCCTGCGCGAGACCGCGGGCGGGAGCGCGGCGTGATCCTCGCCGCGCTGCTGGCGGCGACCCCGTCGCCCAGCCCGTCCACCACGCCCGAGGTCGACGCGGACCTGGTGACCCCGGGCCTGTGGGGCTTCGTCGCGCTGTTCTTCCTGGCGCTCGCGGTCTACTTCCTGGGCCGCAGCATGGCCCGGCGGGTGCGGCGCGTGAACCAGCGCGCGCGCATCGAGGCGGAGCTGCAGGAGGAGGAGTCGCGCGCGGACGGCACCGCGCCGGACGGGCCGCGGAGCGCCCCGACCGTGCCGGCGCCGGCGGACGAGGACCCGCCCGGCTCCCGCTGACCTCCGGGGTCGGGGCGGTGCCACCCGCGCGGGGACCGGGACGTCAGCGCGGGGACGGGACGTCAGCGCGGGACCGGCGTCGTCCGCTGCACGGCCGGGCGGGCCAGGTGCGCGCGCACCGCGGACAGCACGGCCACCGCGTCGCGCCCGTCCGCCGCGCCCGACGCGTGCTCGCGGCCGGTCGCCGCGGCCGCGCGCAGGTCGTCGACGGCCCGCGCGAACCCCTCCTGCGGCGTGCCCGTGAACCACGGCATCTCGTGCCGGCCACCGGGCCCCCAGACGACGGCGGTCGGCCCGCCGATGCCCGGCGGGGCCGTGCCCGTCAGCGCGAGCGCGCTGCTCGCGCCGCCCGCGTGCTCCGCGAGCACGGTGACGGCGTCGCGCACGCCCCGCGCGGCGCTGACGCGCTCGACCGGCGGCAGCAGGCGCCCGAGCACGGACAGCGCGTGCGGGCCCGCGTCCCACAGCCCCCCGTGCTCGCGCCGCCACGGCGAGTCCCCGAACGGGCTGCCGGGGGCGTCGATGCTGCCGCCCCAGCGCACGAGGGCGCCCTCCCACGGTCCGTGCTCCGCCGCCAGCTCCTCCAGCCGCGCGAGCCAGTCCGTGATGTCGGACTGGAACAGGTAGGTCACGTCCACGACCGACGCCACCCCCGCCGCCCGCGTGGCCGCGAGCACCGCGTCGGCGGCCGCGAGCTCCAGCGCGATCGGCTTCTCCAGCAGCAGGTGCCGGCCCGCCCGCGCCGCGCGCACCGCGAGGGGCGCCTGCACGTCCGGCGGCAGGGCGATGCTCACGGCGTCGACCTCGGCGAGCAGCGCGTCGACGTCGGCGAAGGCCCGCCCACCCGCCTCGGCGGCCGCGGCGCCGGCCCGGGCGGGGTCGCGCCCCCAGAAGCCGACGAGCTCGACGTCGGGGTGCGCGGCCAGCGCCGCCCCGTGGCACCAGCGGGCCCAGTGGCCCGTGCCGAGGACGCCGAACCGCCGGGGTGCGCTCATGGCAGCAGCCTCGCGCACCGCCGGCCGCGGATCGAGGGGGCACCGCTCAGTTCCGCCCGCCGGCGGGGTCGGAGGGGGGACGGCACCGACCGCAGGAGGACCCGTGGACCGCTTCGCCCCCGCCCGCCGCGCGCTCGACGACCAGGTCGCCGCCGGGCGCTTCCCCGGCTACGTGCTCGCCACGAGCGCGGGCGGTGCGGACGCCGTGCACGCGGGCGGCCTCGACGCCGTCGACGGGGAACCCCTGCGGACCGACGCCCGGTTCCGGACCGCCTCGATCAGCAAGCCCGTCGGCGCCGCCCTCGCGCTGGCCCTGGCCGACGACGGGGTGCTCGACCTCGACGCCGACGTGGCGGCGTGGCTGCCCGAGCTCGCCGGCCTCCGGGTCCTGCGCGACCCGGCCGGGCCGCTGGAGGACACCGTCCCCGCCCGGCGGCCCGTCCGGGTCCGCGACCTGCTGCTCATGACGCCGGGGTTCGGCTACGTCCCGCAGGACGTCCCGGTGTCGCGGGCCGCGGAGGCGGCGGGGCTGGGCCCGTCCGGCGGTGCGCCCGCGATGTCGCCCGACGAGCACCTCGCGCGGCTGGCGGCGCTGCCCCTCGCGGCGCAGCCGGGCACCCGGTGGCTCTACCACGCGAGCTACGACGTGCTGGGCACGCTGCTGGCCCGGCGCACGGGCCGCGCCCTGCCGGACCTGCTGCAGGAGAGGCTGCTCGGGCCGCTCGGCCTGACCTCGACCGGGTTCTGGGCCGCGCCCCGGGAGCTCGTCACCGCCTACCAGACGGGCCCCGGGGGCCTCGAGCTCCTCGACCCGCCCGACGGCGCGTTCTCCACCCCGCCGCGCTTCCCGTCGCTGGCCGCGGGCCTGGTGTCCAAGGCCGCGGACCTCCTGCGCTTCGCGGGCGCCGTCCGCGACGGCGGCCGCGGGGTGCTGTCGCCCGCGGCGGTGCGCCTGCTGACCACCGACCAGCTGACGCCCGCGCAGCGGGCCTCGGGGGCACCCGTGCTGGACGACGGCACGTCCTGGAGCTGCGGCGCCGGGGTGGTCGTCGCCGAGGGGCAGGACGTGGGCCGGCCCGGGACGTGGGGCTGGGCCGGCGGGCTCGGGACGCACCTCTGGGTCGACCCGGTCCGCGACCTCGTCGTCGTCGTGCTGACGCAGGCGTGCTTCGACGCCACCCCCGGGGGCGGGTTCGCGTCGTTCTGGGCGGCGCTCGCCGACGGCTGAGGCGTCGCGG
Organism: Kineococcus siccus; assembly: GCF_009906795.1. GTDB lineage: Bacteria > Actinomycetota > Actinomycetes > Actinomycetales > Kineococcaceae > Kineococcus > Kineococcus siccus. The sequence goes on along the minus strand of NZ_JAAALN010000048.1, from coordinate 2,726 downwards.
CCCGCGGCCCCGGGCGCGGGCGGCTCGCGTCAGGCCACCGCGTACGTGGCGATCGAGATGGCGGTGTAGTGCAGCGCGAAGGCCACCACCGTGCACGCGTGGAAGATCTCGTGGAAGCCGAACCACCGCGGCGCGGGGTCGGGCCGGCGCAGGCCGTAGACGACCGCGCCCGCGGTGTAGAGGACGCCGCCGGCCAGCACCAGCGCCGCGACGGCCCAGCCGCCGACCCGCGCGTACTCCCCGACGAAGCCCACCGACGCCCAGCCCAGCACCACGTACAGGGGCACGTAGAGCCAGCGCGGGGCGCCGATCCAGAAGACGCGGAACAGGACCCCCGCGACGGCGCCGACCCACACCACCGTGAGCAGCACCCGGGCGGTCCCGGGCTCGAGCATGGTCACCGCCAGGGGCGTCGCGGTGCCGGCGATGACCAGGAAGATGTTGCTGTGGTCCAGGCGCTTCAGCCGGGCGTGGTGACGCGCCGACCACGGCAGCCGGTGGTACAGCGCGCTCGTGCCGAACAGCAGGGCCGCGCTCGCGGCGAAGACCGCGGCCGCGGTCCGGCTCGCCGCGGTCGGGGCGAGCGCCACCAGGACCACCCCGGCCACCACGACCAGGGGGAAGGACCCCGCGTGCAGCCAGCCCCGCAAGTAGGGCTTGTTGCGGCTCAGGGTCTCCGCCAGGTGCTCCTCGACGACCTCCGGGAGCGACGCCGGGGGGGTGGCGACGGGCTCGACCTCCATGCGGCGAGGCTACGTGACCCGGCGTCGCGCGGGCGCCGCTCGGGCGCCGGGCCGACCGCCCGGGAGCGCCCCACCGGACGGCGTGCGGGGTGCCCGGTCGGGCCCCCGGTCCGGTGCCGCACCGGGGTATACCGTGAGCGCCGATGGCCCTCCACGATCTCCTCTACGGCGCGTACGGGCGGCTCCTGGAGCGGGCGCTGGACCGCTCGGCGCTGCCCCGCCACGTGGGGATCATCCTCGACGGCAACCGCCGCTGGGCGAAGGCGTTCGGGGCGAGCACCGCGCACGGCCACCGCGCCGGCGCGGACAAGATCCAGGAAGTCCTGCAGTGGTGCGACGACGAGGGCATCGAGGTCGTCACCCTCTACCTGCTGTCCACCGACAACCTCCGCCGCCCGGCCGACGAGCTGGCCCCCCTCATCGAGATCGTCGAGGACGCCGTCGCCCGCGTGGCCGCCACGCGGCGCTGGAAGGTCCACCCCGTCGGTGCGCTGGACCTGCTGCCCGTCGAGACCGCCGACCGCATCCGCGAGCTGCAGCGCCAGACGGCCGACGTCGGCAAGGGCGTCGTGAACGTCGCGATCGGCTACGGGGGCCGCCAGGAGATCGCCGACGCCGTGCGCGCGCTGCTCCTGGAGCACGCCGCCCGGGGCACGAGCATCGAGCAGCTCGCCGAGGTGCTGCAGGTCGACCACATCGCGGCGCACCTCTACACCAAGGGCCAGCCCGACCCCGACCTCGTGATCCGCACGTCGGGGGAGCAGCGGCTGTCCGGGTTCCTGCTCTGGCAGAGCGCGCACTCGGAGTTCTACTTCTGCGAGGTCCTGTGGCCGGACTTCCGCAAGGTCGACTTCCTGCGGGCCCTGCGGGCCTACTCCGAGCGCGAACGCCGCTACGGCTCCTGACCCCGGCCGGACACCCTCCCGTCGCCGGACCGACGTCCTCCGAACGGACGATCCCGCGCGTGCCTCGCCTCTGCGGCAGCGCGTCCGGGATAGCGTCGACGGTGTCGGGGGGCGCCCGCCGCCCGTGCGGGAGGTCGTGGGTGCGCACGCTGTCGAGCACAGCCGGGGGGCCCCGTCGCGGGTCGCCCGCACCCCCGTCCTGAGGTCCCGGTCCGCTTGCTGAGGGGGGCCCGGGCGCTGACCGCCGGGGCTCCCGAGACGGGAGACGTCCGTGGTCCAGAGCTCCGCCCCCACGCCGCACACGTCCGGCGCACGCCCCGAGACCGGCGACGGTCGCCGCACGTTCGTCCTGGACACCTCCGTGCTGCTGTCGGACCCGGGCGCCCTGACGCGCTTCGCCGAGCACGACGTCGTCCTGCCGATCGTGGTCGTCAGCGAACTGGAGGGCAAGCGCCACCACCCGGAGCTCGGCTACTTCGCGCGGGAGGCGCTGCGCCGCCTGGACGACCTGCGCGTCGAGTTCGGCCGCCTGGACGAGCCGATGCCGATCGGGGGCCTCGGCGGGACCCTGCGCGTGGAGCTGAACCACTCCGACGTCTCGACGCTGCCGGCCGGGCTGCGCGGCGGGTCGCTCGCGACCAGCGGTGACACGCGGATCCTGGCCGTGGCGCGCAACCTCGCCGACGAGGGCCTCGACGTCACCGTCGTGACCAAGGACGTCCCGCTGCGCGTCAAGGCGTCCGCCGTGGGCCTGACGGCCGACGAGTACCGCGCGGAGCTCGCGCCGGACTCCGGGTGGACCGGCGTGGCCGAGCTGACGGCGACGGCCGAGGAGGTCGGCGAGCTCTACGACACGGGCCGCGTCGAGCACCTCGAGGCCCGCGAGCTGCCGACCAACACCGGCGTCGTGCTCTCCTCCCCGCGCGGGCACGCGCTGGGCCGGGTCGGGGCGGACAAGCAGCTGCAGCTGGTCCGCGGCGACCGCGAGGCCTTCGGCGTCCACGGCCGCTCCGCCGAGCAGCGCATCGCGCTCGACCTGCTGCTGGACCCCGAGGTCAGCATCGTGTCGCTCGGGGGG